>DAOUMU010000415.1:0-15219 GCA_034409055.1 Anaerolineae bacterium | reverse complement strand
GAACCCAGAAAGGTCCGCCGACGCCCTGCTGTTTTCCCGACGCTCAAAGGTGACCGGAATGATGCCCGTCAGGAACTCCTCAACCAGATTTTGCTTGAACCCATTTCTTAGTAGCATTAGGCTTTAGCCGGTGAGAATCCTGATGCCTTGACCGGCTGAAGTCCCGACTCCACCAGGCCACAGGGGTATGTTTCTTAGCAGTAATCAGTAAACGGTAATTAGTGACCACTGATATAGTTGCCCAGAAAAAGATTTTGAGTTTGTAGTAACGACTTCAGTCGTTCCAGGCAGCAACAACGACTAAAGTCGTCACTACGAGTCAAAAACATTATCTGAATGTCTATAACTGGTAACTGAAAACAAAGGAGTGAACAATGGTTGACATTGAAAAAGCAAATCAACTTGCCGTAGAACGTATGATGAACTCTCGCCCGGTATTAGTTGGGGTGGGTAAAGCACGAGATGTAATCCCCGGTAGAAGCGATAATGAAAACTTACTGACCCACGCCGGCCCACCTATTGGCTGGGATCGGATGTCAGGCCCGATGCGGGGTGCGGTGGCCGGAGCCTTGATCTTTGAAGGTCGAGCCAAAACCTACGAAGAGGCCGAGGCATTGGTTGAAAAGGGAGAAATTGAATTTGCCCCCTGTCATCATTACCAATCCGCCGGGCCGATGGCGGGGCTCATTTCACCCTCGATGTCAGTTTACATTGTTGAAGACCAAACCCACGGTCATCAGGCTTTCTCCGGCCTCAACGAAGGCTACGGTAAAGTGCTGCGCTATGGCGCCTACAGCAAAGAGGTCATTGACCGGTTGCGCTGGATGGATGACGTGATGGCCCCGGTGCTGGACGCGGCCATTAAAGAAGTGGGCGGCATCGACATCAGGACCTTGATTGCCGAAGCGCTCCACATGGGCGACGAAGGCCACAACCGCAACAAATCTGGTTCGTTGTTGTATCTCAAGGCTTTAGCCCCTGGCATTGCCAAGGTTTGCCAGGATTCGCAAGTTGCGTCCGCCATCTTGAAATTCCTGGGCGACAATGCCCTGAGTGTGCTCAACCCGGTGATGGCGGCTTGTAAAGCAATGTGTGACGCCGGTCACAACGTCGAAGGCAGCACCGTGGTCAGCGCGATGGCCCGTAACGGTACCGATTTTGGTATTCGGGTTAGTGGGCTGGGTGAGCGGTGGTTTACCGCCCTGGCTCCCCCTGTAGCCGGTCTCTACTTCCCCGGCTTTACCGCCGAGGACGCTAACCCCGACCTGGGCGACAGCACGATTACCGAGACGGCGGGGATTGGTGGTTTTGCCATGGCAGCGGCTCCGGCTATTGTCACGTTTGTGGGCGGCACAGCACCGCTGGCCATGGAGACCACCCTGGAAATGTACGAAATCACCGTGGCCCACCACAAAATCTTCACCATCCCGGCCCTGGATTTCCAGGGGACGCCCACCGGCATTGACATCAGCAAGGTGGTGGAAAAAGGCATCACTCCTCGCGTCAATACCGGTGTGGCGCACAAGGATGCCGGGGTGGGCCAGGTAGGGGCCGGACTGGTGCGCCCGCCGATGTCAATGTTTGAAGAGGCGTTGATGGCTTTTGCTGAAAAATATGGAATTTAAGAGATTAGTGATTGGGAGATCAAGAGGAAAATCTGTTATTGAGGCACAGTTTCATACTGCGTCTCCAACCCTTCAGGAGATGTCAGATGAGCATACATATTGGCGCAAAGCAAGGGCAAATCGCCCCAACCGTTCTTCTACCTGGCGATCCGTTACGGGCCAAAAACATCGCGGAAACAATGCTGGAGGATGTGGTCTGTTACAACGAAGTCCGCGGGATGTTGGGTTTTACGGGCCGCTATGGAGACAAGCGCATCTCGGTCATGGGAACCGGTATGGGCATGCCAACCTTGTCCATCTATGTAAACGAGTTGGTGACTGAGTATGACGTCAAGACGTTAATTCGCGTCGGAACATGTGGTGCACTCCAGCCTCACCTGAAGGTTGGCGACATCGTGCTGGCTATGACTGCCTCCACCGATTCACACATAAACAAACTTCGTTTCGGTGGGATGGATTATGCGCCCGCAGCCAGTTTTGATCTTTTACTGAAAGCATATGAGGCGGCCAAGGCGCGCGGGATCAAAGTACAGGTAGGCGGTATCTTCTCCGGCGACACGTTCTACGGCGACGATTCTGATTGGTGGAAGAAATGGACTGAGTTTGGCGTACTTGTCTGCGAAATGGAGACGAACGGTCTCTACACGCTTGCAGCGAAGTTCAAGGTTGATGCACTTTCTGTGCTGACCGTAAGCGACAGTTTGGTGACCGGCGAGTCCTCGACAACCGAGCAGCGTGAAAGGGATTTCCCGCAGATGGCCAAAATCGCGTTGGAGATTTCGTCTTAACCTGTAACCTGGGCAGTAACAATTAATCAACATCAATTGATGTCAATAGGTCTAACCAAGACTGGTTAGGTTGTCAAACACAAAAAATTAAAGAGAGGAATCTCATGGATCGCGAACAATTCATCAAAACTATGACTGAAGCCAAAATGTTCGACTTAACCCAAGGGTTGAGCATTTTTACACCACCGTGGCCGGGCGAAAAAGCCCTGGAAGTTCACTTCTTTAAACGTCTGACGGGCGCGTACGGCGGCGGCCAGGGGGCCAACGGCCAACTGATCGAGTGGAGCAACAACACCGGGACGCACCTGGTCGGCGAACGCGCCTTCCACTCCGGCGCTCGGGCCATTGCCGATGTGCCACTGGCCGACCTGTGCGGCCCTGGCGTAGTGGTTGATATTTCCGATGAAGTCTCCGACTACAGTCTCTACACCCCGGAAATGATTACGAGCAAAGCCGAGGTGAAAGAGGGCGACATTCTGATTATCAACACCGGCTACCACAAATACGGCTGGGACCAGCCGGACGTCCACAACCCCGACGCGCAGGGTGGCGTGGAAAACAAAGAGTTCGGCTACTACGTTCGCCATCCAGGTCCGTCGCCTGAGTTTTTCCAATGGGCCTTGGATATGAAGCTCAAGGTGATTGGCGTTGACTGCGGCTGCGCCGAGCACCCGATGAACACCAACATTCGTTACGCGCACGCCCGCGAGTTTGACAAAGCAGAGGCCAAACTCAAGGAAACGCACGGCAAATCGTGGGACGAGATGTTCCCGCCCGACGAATACCATGCGTTGACCCACATCACTATGCCTAAAGCTCACCTGCTGTTGGCCGAATCGCTGGGCGGCCGGATCGAGGAATTGAGTAACCAGCGGGCGTGGATCATGATCCAGCCCATTCCCTATGTAGAAGTAGAGTCGGCCTGGAGCCGCGTCGTTGCGCTGCAAGCCCCCGACGGCATGAGCGAGGCCGACTTTTTCGACTTTATGGCCAACGCCCAAATGCTGGACCTGACCGTGCCCTTCAGCGTACAAACCCCGCAATGGGCCAACTACGAACCGTTGACCGTAACTTACACCAAGCGGGTCGGCGGGCAGTACTTTGGCCTGGGGCGCAACAATGCCCACTGCCGGGCCAGTTTCCACCTGGGCACGCATATGGATGGCGAAAAGCATTTCTGGGCCGCCGGTCGTACCATTGGCCAGATGCCGCTCGACTACTGGGTGGGTCCCGGCGTCATCGCCGATATTTCGCATCTGGTCAGCAACTCCAGTGTTTACACGCCGCAAATGGTGATGGATGTGGTAGACATCCAAAAGGGTGACATCCTGATTATCAAAACGGGCTGGAACCAATACGGTTGGAACAGCCCCGACTCCGATGAATTCCGCTACATGATCAAGCATCCGGGGCCATCGCCCGACTTTGCGGATTGGTGCGTGGACATGGAAATCAAGTGGCTTGGTGTTGACTGCGTGGCTATGGAACACCCGATGAACACCATCCAGCGCATCTGGCATCCCAAAACGTTTGAGGAAGCCAACCGCAAACTGATCGAGACCTACGGCAAGGATTGGGACGAGATGTATCCCCTAGACAAATATTATCAGGATATGCACCTCAACCTGTTCCCGAAGGGTATCGTTCACGCTGAGAATTGCGGTAAAGATATTGCCCAAGCCGAAACAGGTCGGTACTTCATTGCCGCCTTTGTACCAAAAGGTATGGAACTGGCCTCGTGTTGGGGCCGCTTCATTGCCTTGAAAGAAGGAGATTAGTGATTGGAGATTGGAGATTAGAGATTGGAGATAGTTGCTTTTTAATCTCTAATCTTCCAATCTCCAATCTTTCAAAAAAGATGCTATCAGAACTGGACAACTATTTACAGCGAATCGAAGATTTACGTGGCCAGGTTTGTGACCTGATTGCCGGCCTGCCTGCAGAAGCTCTGAATTGGCGTCCCATTGAGAGCGTTGAGGCCCACGCCACTAATTCCCTGGCCGTCCTGGCCGCTCACATCGCTGGGGCCGAGCATTTCTGGATTGGGGAGGTAATTGGTGGCCGTCCTCCCACCCGAGATCGTCCAATTGAGTTTGCCACCCAAGCTACCGATGCCGGTGAACTTTGCTATCTGTTAGAGCAAACCGGCGCCGAAACCCGAGAAGTGTTCTTTGCACTTAACGAAACCGACCTGAACAGTACTCGCGAGGTGGATGACCGGACGGTTCCTGTCCGCTGGGGCATCCTGCACGTCATTGACCATACCGCTCTCCACCTGGGTCATATGCAAATCACTTATCAGTTGTGGCAGGGTGGCCAAAGTACTCAGGCCCCTCGGTGGTTCCAACGATTGCCTTAGGATAATCTAAATCTAAAGAGGAGGTAGAACTCCATGAAGCCAGCCCCCTTTAAATACTACGTCCCGACCTCAATAGAAGAGGCCCTGGCCCACCTGGCCGAACACGGCTACGATGCCAAGGTGTTGGCCGGCGGACAGAGCCTGATCCCCACGATGAACTTCCGCCTGGCCCAACCCGCCGTACTGGTTGACCTGAACCGTATTTCAGAACTCTTTTACATCAATCCCGACAACAAAACCGGTGGTCTACTTATGGGGGCGATGACCCGTGAAAGCCAGGTGGAACACAGTTCCCTTGTGGCCGAACGGGCCCCTCTGCTGACCGAGACGATGCCTTACATCGCTCACGAACAAATTCGCCATCGAGGTACGTTTGGTGGCTGTATGGCCCACGCCGACCCGGCGGCTGAGCTGCCCGCAGTGGCCGTGGCTTTGAAAGCAAATATGAAAGTACGCGGCCAAGCCGGAGCACGTTGGGTTCCGGCTGACGAGTTTTTCCTGTCACTATTTACTACAGTCCTGATGCCCGATGAACTGCTGGTAGAAGTGGCAATCCCTCCGATGGCCCCGCGCACCGGCTGGTCCTTCCAAGAGGTATCGCGCCGGCATGGCGATTACGCCCTGGCAGGCGTGGCTGCCACAGTCACCCTGGATAACAACAATCAATGTACAGATGCCCGGCTGGTCTATGTGAGCGTCGGTGATCGGCCCGAAAATGCGTCACAGGCGACCGAGTCACTCAAGGGCCAGGAACTGACGCCAGAGGCGATCGAAGCCGCCGCCGAAACAGCCGCCACCGTGGATACTGAGCCAAGGAAGGATATTCACGCTTCGGTAGAGTACCGTCGTCACCTGGTCAAAGTGCTGACTCGTAGAGCCTTGACCCAAGCTGTTGACCGCGCGATCGAGCCAGGAGGTTGAGATGAGCGAATTGATGACTGTTACCGTTACCGTTAATGGTACCCAATACCAGCGCACTATCGAACCTCGGATACTCTTGAGCGATTTTTTGCGCCATGAACTCGGTTTAACCGGCACTCACGTTGGCTGTGAGCAAGGCGCGTGCGGTACATGCACCGTTCTGTTGGATGGCTTGTCTGTCCGCTCCTGTCTGATGTTTGCCGTGCAGGCCGAAGGGCACGAGCTTACCACCGTCGAAGGGCTAGGTGCCATCGACAATCTTCACCCTCTGCAAGAAGCATTCCAGGAAGCCCACGGCCTGCAATGTGGTTTTTGTACGCCCGGCTTTTTGATGACGCTGGTGCCCTTCCTTGAGCAAAACCCCAACCCCACCAATGAAGAAATCCGCGAAGCCATCGCCGGGAATCTTTGCCGTTGCACCGGTTATCAAAAAATTATTGAGTCGGTCAAACTGGCCGTGGAGAAAGTGTCCGCAGAGCGTTGATTCTTCAGGAAAGGAGCACGAACATTGGACCTACGAACAATGAAGAAAAAATACATCGGTCAACGTATCACCCGAAATGAAGACCCGCGTCTGCTGACCGGGCAAGCCCTGTTTGTAGATGACGTAGATCTGCCCGGCATGCTCCATGCGGCTTTTCTGCGCAGCGATTATGCCCACGCCCGCATCTCGCGTGTTGACGCTTCTGCCGCTCGAGAGCGACCGGGCGTGGTCGCCGTTTATACCGCCGAAGATATGGGCGATTTCTGGCAGCCCGGCCCCCTGCTGGTTCCAGCCCCCACCTCAGTTGAAGGAGCGATTTTCCACGAACGTACCCAAATCCCGATGGCTAAAGACAAAGTCCGGCATGTCGGCGAACCTATTGCCGTGGTTATTGCCGAAAGTCGCTACATTGCCGAAGATGCCCTGGCAGACATCGTGGTTGACGTTGAACCGTTGGAGGTTGTTGTAGACCTGGAAAAGGCTATAGAGCCGGACGCCCCTCTTGTCCACGATGACCTGGAATCTAATGTGGGCTCCCATATAGTTCAGAAAAAGGGCAATTATGACGAAGCAAAAGAAAAGGCAGACCTGGTCATCAAGCGACGTTTTGTGGTTGACCGGGGTGTGGCCGGCGCAATGGAAAACCGGGGCGTGGTTGCCAGTTGGAATGACAAGAGTAAAGAGTTAACGGTGTGGGACACCACCCAGGCTCCTATTCCTCTGCGTAATGGGATAGCCGGAATGTTGGGCTTGCCTGAGCATCAGGTTCGGGTGATTGCCCCCTTTATCGGTGGTGGTTTTGGCCCCAAGATCATGATGTTTCAGCCGGAGGAAGTCCTACTTCCCTGGGCCACCATGAAACTGAAGCGGCCCATCAAATGGATTGAAGATCGGCGAGAGAATTTCCTGGCCACTACCCAGGAACGGGGGCAGATACACGATGCCGAAATCGCCTTGACCAAAGATGGGCGTCTTCTTGGCCTGAAAGACGTATTCCTGCACGACACAGGCGCTTATGCCCCCTATGGCCTGACCGTCCCCCTGAACACGCAATGTCACGCCGTGGGCGGGTACGATATCCCCAACTATTATACTGAGGTTACCGTTGTATTTACCAATAAAATGATCGTCACGCCCGTGCGCGGGGCTGGACGGCCACAAGGTATATTTGTTATCGAACGGCTGTTAGACATAGCCGCCAAAGAGCTAGATTTAGACCCGGTTGAAATTCGCAAGCGAAACTTTATACCGCCTGACAAATTCCCCTATGATCACAAGATCATCGACCAGGCATTTACCCCCCTGGTCTTTGACAGTGGCAACTACCCGGCAGTGATAGAAAGAGCCGCGGCGATGATCGACTACAACCATTTCATCAAAGAAGAACAGCCTCGTCTCCGGGCCGAGGGCAAGCATGTTGGCATCGGTATTGTCCACTTTGTTGAGACAACCGGCGTCGGTCCCTATGAAGGGGCCAGGATCACCGTTGGGGCCAGCGGCAAGGTGAATGTGGTCACCGGCGTTGGTACGCAAGGACAAGGACACTTCACCACATTTGCCCAAATTGTGGCCGATCAGTTGGGCGTAGACGTGCGTGATATCCACGTGGTAACCGGTGACACGGCTCAATTCCACTGGGGAACGGGAACGTTCGCCAGCCGAGGCGCTGTAGTAGCAGCTAATGCCATCAATGCAGCAGCCCTCAATGTTAGAAAAAAGATCCTGGCATGGGGCAGCAAACTTTTGGATGTGCCTGAGGAAGAGCTGGAACTGGCAGACGGTCAGGTACGCGTGGCCGACGTGCCCGAAAAATTTATCAACTTGGGCGAACTGGCCGTAATCGCCAATCCAATGCGGGGCACAGTTGAACCCGGCACCGAGCCAGGACTGGAGTCTACCGACTACTTTGGCCCGCAAACTGGGGCCACGGCCAGCGGTGCACACGCAATGATTGTTGAAGTCGACCCAGAAACAATGATGATCGAGATCAAGCGTTATGTCACCGTCGAAGACTGCGGTACCGTGCTCAACCCACTGATTGTGGAAGGTCAGATTCATGGCGGGGTGTCTCTGGGGATTGGCAACGCTTACTATGAACAATTGATATATGACGAACAGGGACAACTGCTTAACGCCTCGTTTATGGACTATCTCATCCCCAGAGCCACGGATATGCCGCCTCGGATAGAGACTGGCCATGAGGAAACACTCTCGCCGTGGAACGTGTTGGGCAGCAAAGGCGTTGGTGAAGCCGGAGCTATTCCGGTTCCATCTCTCTTCGCTCAGGCGCTAGAGAATGCTTTGGTCGATTACGATCTGGAAATTCTCGAAATGCCGTTAAGCCCCAATAAGCTGTTTGAACTAATACAGGAGAGGAGACAGGAGATTAGGGATTAGAGGTTAAAGATTAGAGATTTATAATCTCCAATTTCCCCATCTCCACTCTCTAGTTGGAAGGAAATACGATCATGAAGTTAGCAGGTGAGTATCTATTTGATGGGCCTCGTGATGTAGTTTGGGAACTGGTGCGTGACCCGGATGTGCTGGCCACAGCCTTGCCCGGCACGCAAAGCCTGGAAAAAGTCGAAGAAAATGTATATGAAGGCAAGATGAATGTTCGGATAGGGCCGGTGACCGGACTCTTTTCCGGCAGACTGGTTGTTTCAAACGAAGTGCCGCCCGAAAGTTACACCTTGACCGTGGAGGGCAAAGGCGCTCCAGGCTTTGGTAAGGGCAGCGGCGATTGCAAGTTGATTGAGCAAGAAGATGGCCGAACGCTCATGACATATGAGGGCGAACTACAAGTTGGCGGCACAATAGCTAATGTAGGTCAACGACTGATAGAAACGGTAGCCAATAGCATGGCTAAACAAGCGTTCGAGTCGTTGAACCGGTCGCTGCAAGCTCGGTTAAAAGGCGAGGCTGAGGGTGTGGCAGTTGAATACCAGGCCCCCTCGGAAATGGAGTTTGCAGTCGGCGTGACCAAAGATATGGTCGCCCAAATCTTCTCGCCTGAGAACAGGATGGTGTGGGTGGTTGTCGCCGTGGCTATTCTGTCCATGGCGATTGGATATCTATTAGGCAGGAGGAAATAGAGGAGGTAGAAAGGAGGTGGTGGACCGAGCCCAGTTTATCTCTAATGGATTGCCCTGGTAAGCGTTATTTGCAGGGTAGTTCGTACACTGGTTTCACATATCTAAGCCAAATCATCTGTTATTCCATTGAGAGAGGAGGATTCAAAATGCTTTCAAAGCGAACGGCCTTCTTGCTGTTCTCTGTAACGGTTGTATTGACCCTGATTGCGGCACAATGCGGTGCCCCCGCCACGCCGGAGACAGTCGTCGAAAAAGTCGTTGAGACGGTCGAAGTGGTCAAGGAAGTTGAGGTTGAGAAAGAAGTAGAAGTAAAGGAGGGTGCTACTCTGGCGATCGAGCATTTCAGTATAATTGAAGGGACGACTTGGTCTGGAGCCCACGATCGTGCTGGAAAGCGAATCGCTGAAAAATATCCAGATGTAGAATACATCTACAGAGAGGAAGTAGGACCTGATCTCACAGTTCCCTACGGCGAAGAGTTGATCGCTGACGGGGCCGACATAGTCGTGGGAAACGCAGAGTTCATGGGACTGCCCTTGAAGGATATAGCTGATAAGTACCCGGATGTTTATTTTGTATCCATCATTGCCAGCGATCTGACTACGAAGAGGAACTTCATAAGACTCTTCCCCAGGCAATATCAAGCGCTTTACCTGGAAGGGCTCGTCGCCGGGGCGTTAACCCAATCAGGCAAGATAGGCATCGTCTCGGCATTCCCATCTGTTCAGGTCATCAGGCGGCAGAACGGCTTTTACCTTGGGGTGAAGGATGCAGCAGAGTTGCTAAATAAAGACATCACGGTGTACGTGAAGTACGCCGGTGACTGGTACCTGCCCACGGAAGAGCGAGATATCGCAAACACCTTGATATCTCAGTACGACGTTGATGTCTTGACCCAGCAGACCGATTCCGGGTCCCCCCTGGATGCCGCCCAAGAAGCGGGTATTTGGTTCGTAGGGAAGGACATGGACATCGTGGGGTATTACGGCTGGTCGAGCACGGATACCGTGGCCGTGTCGTTCGACACGCGTTGGGAAGTCATGTACGAGCGTATAGTCAAGGATTGGTTGGCCGGCGATAAAAATCCAGAAACAGTACTGTATCTGGGCATGGACGACAAAATGATTCTGGCGGATGGCACAGAACTTCCAACCGTTGACATCATGAATGATAACAAGGTGGGCGTTGAGGCCATCAGTCCAAAGGCACGACCATTGATTCCGGCTGAGATCATAGAACTCGTTGAGAAAAGAAGAGATCAGATGATCAAAGGAGTGTGGGATCCGTTCTTCGAGCACGAGTTCGCGAGCAACGGAACCGGCTTGGAGCTGGAGAATTTGCCGATTCCACCCGTGGGGACAGTGGTCAAGCCAGCCGGTGAGATGCCGTCGGACGAGTGGCTGCTTTCAGAGTTCAACTTCGACCTGGAGGGTATGGAGATACTGGAGTGAAACAGAGGTCGGTAGTCTCCTTCGATCTGATGTATAACAACCTCTGGTGCTGCTTCCCATAAGTTTTTAGGGTAATTCTTGCTCCTGTCTGGTCCGTGACCAGACGGCTTTGCCCCGGTAAATACGCGGATCAGTGCGAAGACCTGTGCAGCTTTGCTGCCTCCCTGTGGGACGGACCCACTACGAGCAGGGCAGAGTTACCAGCCTTTATCCTAAAAACTTTTGAAATGGAGGTCTAGTAGTCAAGAGGCATGAGGCTCTCATTCTTGAGGGGAAAACTCCCAAAGGAGGGAGCCTCATGCCTACCAGTAGATCTTATTCATAACGCTATTCCTGAGAATAGACGATAAAATGACAGGGGGATGCTGCGAAGCACAAACAGCCCCAATCCAAGTCACTGATCTACGCACTTGGTCCGGAAAACCGCTCGATGTCAATAACTACGTCTATAGCTTCCACAAATTTGACTCGTCTAGAAGCAAGGTATAATATCCCCGATATTATGCCGTATTTTGGTGGCTGTACTGATAGTACCCCTGTTGAGTGTTGGCGGACAGATTCACCACGGAGGCACGGAGTTCACAGAGATTTTTTATAGTTTTCTCTGTGTTCTCCGTGTCTCTGTGGTTAAATTTTGTGTCTCGTTTAGTCACCAACACTTAACCGGGGGACTACCGCTGTACTTCGGTGGCTGAAATGCGGAGCCTGGCTCTGGAGATAGAACATTTTTCATTGAGGAAATCCCAGGAAGAGAGACAAATGCAAAAAGAGCTCCTGGAAGGGATAAAACGTGGAGAGACGGTCTTAGAGGCAAGGGGAATCACGAAGAGATTTCCGGGGGTCGTCGCCAATGACCACATAGATTTCGAGATGAAAGCGGGCGAGATTCACGCAGTCCTCGGGGAGAACGGCGCCGGGAAAACCACCTTGATGAGTATCCTGTTCGGGTTACATCAACCCGACGAAGGCGCGATCTACATCGGCGGTCAGAGGGTCAATTTCAGATCACCTCTGGACGCCATCGATCTGGGGATAGGGATGGTTCATCAAAACCGCAAACTGGTGTCCGCTCACACGGTGATCGAAAACATAATCCTCGGGCACCCAAGGGCTGGGAAAATTCTGAACCTGAAGAGGACCGGGGAGGAAGTAAAGGAACTCTGCGAGAGATACGGCTTCAAGATAGACCTCAGGGCGAAAGTCTGGCAACTTTCAGAAGGAGAAAAGCAGGTGGTGGAGATCCTGAAGGCCCTCTATCGCGGGGCCAAGGTCCTCATTCTGGACGAGCCGACTTCCGCACTGGCGCCTCCCGAAACGAAGAAACTCTTGGCCTCCATCGAAGCTATGGCTAGCGATGAACTGGCCATAATCCCGTTCATCACCCATAAACTCCCCATAGTGCTGGCGATAAGCGACCGGGTGACGGTTCTGAGACGTGGAAAAGTCACGGCCCGCTTAGAGACGGGACGCGCAACGGAGAAGAGTCTGGCTAAGGAAATGGTGGGGAGAGAAGTCATCTTCAGGATAGAGAGGGCAAGGGTCGAGAAGGGGAAACCCATCCTTCAGGTAGAAAACCTCTCCGCTCTCAGCGACAAAGGTGTTCTGGCTTTGAAAGGTGTTTCCTTTTCTGTGCGTGAAGGCGAAATCTTCGGCATAGCCGGGATCTCCGGTAATGGGCAACACGAGTTAGCCCAGGTTCTTGCCGGTCTCCGCCAGGCGGAGGAAGGTAAGGTGATTCTTGATGACAAAGACATCACTTTTTCCTCCAGCTTAGAAAGATGGCAGAGGGGGATAGGGTACATTCCCTCCGAACGCATAGAAGTGGGTTCGATCGGCGATTTCTCCCTGGTGGAAAATGTCACGATGAACTATTACTTTGATGATAATTTCTCCCGGCGAGGGATCGTGGATTACAGGAGTATACGAAAGTTTACAGAAGCAATCGTCTCCGAGTACGGCGTGGCGGCTCCGAGTCCAGACACGAAGGCCAAAAACCTATCTGGAGGAAACCTCCAAAAACTCATCCTGGCCCGCGTGCTTTCACGTAAACCGCGGTTTCTGATCGCTAATCTACCAACCCAAGGACTTGATGTAGGGGCGACGGAGTTCGTGCGGAACAAGCTCATGGAGGCGAAGCAGGAAAAAGCCGGTATTCTCCTCATTTCCGAGGACCTCGATGAGGTTTTATCGTTGAGCGATTGGGTGGCACCGATTTATGAAGGAGAGTTCATGGGCATCATCCCGGGGGAGGAGGCCAAGAGGGAGAGCGTGGGGGCTATGATGGCTGGTTTGCGTCTAAAGGGGGAAGAGATATGAGGATCGGTAGCTATGAATTGAAGCTCGAGAAGAGGTTGACGTTAAACGGTTGGGAGGCAGCGATCATCTCAATCCTGGCGATAATCTTCGCCCTCGTGCTTTTCGGCTTCATCTTCATCCTGGCCGGGATCAACCCGCTGTTCGCTTATCAGGAGATCTTTTCCTACGCTTTCGCAAATCCTTATGGCCTGCCGCTGACGATCAACAGGTTCATATTCCTGGTGCTGTGTACGTCCGCATTCATCATCCCTTTTAGAGCCGGGCTCTGGAACATCGGGATGGCGGGGCAGCTTTACGCCGGAGCGTTGGGCGCTTTCGCCGTCCTATTTGCCTTTGGCGGAAAGGAGTCTCTTAGCGCGGAGCTTCCCCCTGCAATTGTCATCCCATTAATGTTGATCGTGGCAGCCTTGGGCGGGGCAGGACTTGGAGCGATTGCCGGGTTTCTGAAGGGGAAGTTCAACCTTAACGAGATCGTGGTGACCATGATGTTAAACTTTATAACTTTCTGGCTGGTTTCATTCATGATCAAAGAGGGAGGTCCCTTCATGAATCCCGGTGGGAGAGGTGAAAGCTTTGAGCTACCCCCTTCTGTATACGCGCCTCTGATCATGGACGTCCCCATCACGATCTTCCTCGCCCTTGGCCTGGCCGTATTGCTGTACTTTATGTTTGCCAAAACCAAAATCGGATATCAAATCAAAGCCTACGGTCATAACCCGGCTGCGGCCGAATACGCCGGGATAAGTCCATTCAAGATGCCGCTCCTGGTTTTTATCATAGGAGGTGCTGTGGCCGGTTGGGCTGGGTACCACTATTTCGCCGCGGTTCCCGGCGTCTATAAAATTGCGAGGAACTACGGGTATTTTGGCGACCTATCTTTCTATGGGATCATCTGTGGATTGATTTCCCTCGGAAACCCTTTAGCGGCGATTCCGGTAGCGCTGCTCTTCGGAGGATTGTCCATAGGTGGCAGATTCGTCCAGGGAAAACTCAATATGAGCTTTGGCGTGGATTATGCCCTGCTCGGAGTTTTAATGATTACGCTCGTCGCATTTCAATTCTTTTATCGTTATAAGATCGTATGGGTAAAAAAGGAGAGGTTAGATGTGGGAGTTTCTCGCTAGAAGTCTGGACGCCTCAACGATTTTCACAATTGCCGCTCTCGGCGAACTGATCAACCAGCGTTCAGGAGTTCTGAACGTTGGGATCGAGGGGGTGATGCTTTTCGGTGCTACCCTGGGGTTCATCGCCGCTCAATCCACCGGAAGCTATTTGCTCGGCTTCTTAGTGGGGATTGCCATCGGAGGTCTACTCGGCCTTCTCCACGCATTCTTTTCCGTAACGCTGAGGGTTGACCAGGTTGTGGTCGGGATGGGTATATGGATCCTGGGCTTCGGCCTCACCACCTACATAGGCAACCCATACACAGGACCTTTGGGAATGGACAGGATACCCACTATCTTGGGTCTTTCCCCATTCTTTTATGTCGGAGTCGCGCTTGTAGTCGTTACGTGGTTCGTGCTTTCCAAGACGAGCCTGGGACTGAGGATAAGATCGGTGGGAGAGAATCCGTCGGTCGCGGAAGTTTCAGGTATAGACGTCGCCAAAACTCGCTATCTCTGTGTAACAATCGGGGGGATGCTCATGGGGCTTGCGGGTGCGATTTACTCTCTGGATTACAACCCGGTCTGGAACTATAACTTTCTCATGGGCTGGGGTTTCATCGCCCTGGCTCTCGTCTTTTTTTCCATGTGGAATCCTTTGATCCTGCTTGCTGGTTCCTTACTTTTTGGAACCTTGTGGCAACTCTCGCTCAACCCACAACTCGTACTCCCCGGTGTTCTGTCCAGGTACATCTGGAGAACGGTTCCCTTTGTCATAACCGTGGGAGTTTTGCTACTCATGTCATCGAAGTGGTTTAGGATCAGGTGGGGGGCAGCAAAACCTGAAGCGCTCGCAATCCCATACATAAAAGAGTGAAGATTTACGCCCCAAGGAGCGCTCAGACGGCATCGCCTACCAAGAACAGTAATCGGTGTTCAGGGTTCGGTTATTACTGCTAAGAAACAAATCTTTGCTCGCGGCGTGGTCCGTGACCTGCCGCCGGTCACGGACCGACTTGGAGCGTATGTTTCTGGCCCATTGAAGACCTGGCAGGTCTGGGCCGCTGATAACTGATA
>DAOUMU010000414.1:0-14997 GCA_034409055.1 Anaerolineae bacterium | reverse complement strand
GTTAATTTGCTCTTGGATAGAGTTTGGTTGGGTATTGGTTTGCATGATAATCATAATACCCATATTTTCTACCCAAGGACGGTTCTGCACAAAATGCAGTCCGCCTTATTTTTTATCTAAATTCAAGATGTTATAATGAGGTAAGGAGAGAACAAGTAAGAATGAATTGAACAGTGAATAGAAGGTGAAAAAGCCATAAGAGATCATTGTTTGTAACAAAAGACACATACCAAAGGAAACCAAGGTGTCAATCCATAAAGTTTGGTCAGGTATTGTTTTAGTTCTGTTACTGGCCGGTCTGGTTTTTGGTTTGATTCAACTAGGCAGGAGCAGGACAATGCTCCGCTCTTCACAGGATGAGCCTCTGACTGTTTCCCCCTTAGCGATCTCCCCACCTATTCAATTGTCTCCCACTGTACAGGATAAGCCTCCGCCTATTTCATCTCCAGTTGTTTCCCCCACTGCTCGGTCCCTCCCTACTTTGCAAAACAAGCCTCCACTTGCTTCCCCTTTAGCCACCCCTAAAAATGCACCGTTATCACCTACTTTAGACGACGAGCCTCCGGCTACCGCGCCTCCTCCGGTCGGCTCCAAAGATAGCCAATCATCAGCTCCTACCGGCCCGGTGGTGAGAGATAGTGTCAAAAATGACGTCTCACCGCCCTTGCATGATATTACACCCATTCCGCCCGAACCTGGGGAACTCCGTGAAATTCCGCTGTATCCTTTACCAAATCGGGGTGGGAAAAAGTAACTATTCACGTAACTACCTACCATGTCATTCTGAACAGGTGAAGAATTCCCAAGATTTTGGTAAATACCCAAGGGGCACAGGGTAGACCTCTTTTGGGCCAAAGTTTCGGAGATTCCTCGTCGCTGAGCTCCTCGGAATGACATGAGGGTAGGCAGTTACCTATTCACTTTGGCTTGGGCATAAATTTCTATGAGTTCCCAAGTTATGGAGGGAGACAATGTTATTTCATAGATTTGGGCAAATTGTTTTTGCAGTTCTGTTGTTGACCGGCTTGGTTTTCTTCGGTTTGATGCAACCAGGTGGAGTCAGGGCTATGCCCTTTCCCATCCAGGATAAGCTTGCGGTTGTTTCTGCTCCGACCGGCCTCCTCCCTGAGCGGTTTCCGGCTCGGTCGGGGCCGGTCGTCAGCTCTTCCACCAAGAATGACCTTTCACCAGCCCTGCGCGATATCGACCCCATTTCGCCTCAACCAGCCAGGCCGGGTGAAATCCGCGAGCTGCCTATGTTCCCCCTACCCAAGGGAGCAGGCGTGATATCCAATGGCGCCCAACCTCTGGAGCGTGATCCGGTTCTGCAAGTGGGCTACCCCGTCCAGGCCAATATGCCAGCACCCAGCCAAAACTTTGAGGGGGTCAACAACGTTAACGGTGTTCTGCCACCCGATACTGACGGCGATGTTGGGCCCAACCACTACGTCCAAATGATCAATCTATCGTTTGCCATTTGGGATAAAAACGGCAATTTGTTATACGGACCTGCTAACAACAACACCCTGTGGACCGACTTCGGCGGCATTTGCGAGTCCCACAACGATGGCGATCCCATCGTTCTCTACGATCACCTGGCCGACCGCTGGTTGATGAGCCAATTTGCTCTGAACTTCCCCAACGACTTCCATCAATGTATCGCCATTTCCCAAACCGGTGATCCCACCGGAGCCTGGTACCGCTATGACTTTCTCATCAGCAACACCAAGATGAATGACTATCCCAAGTTCGGCGTCTGGCCCGATGGCTACTACATGTCGGTTAACCAGTTTGACGGGAATACGTCTGCCTGGGCCGGGGCCGGCGCGATCGTTTTTGAGCGGGATCAGATGCTGGCCGGTCTGCCGGCCCAGATGATCTACTTCGACCTTTTCGGGGTTGACCCCAACTTGGGTGGCATGTTGCCTGCTGACCTGGACGGCCTCCCGCCTCCAGCCGGCGCGCCCAACTACTTCGTCCAGGTAGATGATAACGCTTGGGGATATCCCCAGGACCAATTGGAAATCTGGGAGTTCCAGGTAGACTGGGCTACTCCAGCCAACTCTACTTTCACCAAGTGGGGTGATCTGGCCACCGCTTCCTTTGATTCCAGCATGTGCGGTGGCGCCCGCAGTTGCATTCCCCAACCGGACACCGGGCAGGGCCTGGACGCTATCGCCGACCGGTTGATGTTTCGTCTGCAATACCGTAACTTTGGTAGCCATCAGACGATGGTGGTCAACCATACCGTGGATGTAGACGGTACCGATCATGCTGGCATCCGTTGGTACGAACTGCATAATAGCAGTGGCGGTTGGAACATTTACCAGCAGGGGACCTATGCGGGCGATAGTCCCGACCCAGAACAGCGTTGGATGGGCAGCATTGCCATAGATGGCAGTGGCAACATAGCCCTGGGCTACAGTGTCTCCAGTGCCAGTGTCTACCCCTCCGTGCGCTATGTTGGTCGCCTGGCCGACGACCCTCTGGGCACTCTACCCCAGGGAGAGACAACCCTGATTGCCGGAGGTGGCTCGCAGACCCATCCGGCTGCCCGCTGGGGCGACTACAGTATGATGTCGGTGGATCCGGTGGACGACTGTACCTTCTGGTATACCCAGGAATACTATCAGACCACCAGTAGTGCGGGCTGGCAGACCCGCATTGGTGCTTTCAAATTCCCCTCGTGCACCAGTGGCCCGTCCGGTACCCTGCAAGGGACAGTCACCGATGCCACCACCACTAACCCTATCGTAGGCGCCCAGGTCGCAGCAGATGTTTACTCCACTTTCACCAATGACAGTGGTTTTTATTCGATGACCGTGCCGACGGGGACCTATACAATGACCGCCACTGCCTATGGCTATATCGCCGACACGGTCACTAACGTAACGGTGTTAAGTGACACCGTGACAATCCAAGATTTTACCCTCATTCCTGCCCCAACCGCCATTGTGACCGGCACCGTGACTGACGTCAATACCGGCTGGCCCCTTTTCGCTAGCCTTGACATTGACGGCTATCCCGGTGACCCTATCTGGACCGACCCGGTCTCCGGCTTTTACAGTGTCACCCTGGTTACGGGACCCCTCTACACCTTCAATGTCACCGCAGCTAATTACACCTCGGAGAGTCGTATTGTTGGCCCGCTGAGCGGCGACGAAATCCAGAATTTTGCCCTGCAGCCAGATTTTAATCAGGGTTGTCCACCCGCCTACGAAGAGGCGTCTCTTTTCTTTGACGGCTTCGAGTTGGGTAATCTGGGCCCCGATTGGAGCATCACCACGACAAATGAAGGTCGGGTGCAGGTTAGCCCCTCTTACCCCTATTCTGGAACTTACAGTGTTCTTCTCGATGACACCACGGGCAACAGTACCAGATCCATTGCTGCCCTCATCCTCACCCATGACCTGTCCGGTCAGGGTCATATTAATCTGGACTTCTGGTGGCGTGAGTTCAGTGATGAAAACGACTCCGAGGATGGTGTTTTCATCAGTGATGACTATGGCGCCAATTGGTATGAGGTACTTTCTTTCAACAATGGTCCCGACGACTTCCGCAACGAGGTCATAGATATTAGCGCGGCAGCAGCAGCCAATGGCTTGACTCTCAACGACCATTTTCAGATCAAGTTTCAGTTCTACGATAACTATCCTATTCCCAGCGATGGTTATGCTATTGACGAAGTGAGATTGAGTACCTGCGTGCCGTCCACCAGTGGCCGTCTAATTGGTCATGTCTACGATGCTAACACCAGCCTGCCGTTGGTCGATGCGGCGGTGGGCTCGGATAGTGGTCGGAACGCGACGACGGATGCCAATGGATTCTACGAACTGTTTGACACGCCTGGTATGCATACAGTGACTGCCACCATGGGTGGTGGCTACGGGCCTGACGTCCAAATCGTGACCGTAGTTCAAGGCGACACGGTGCAGCAAGACTTCAATCTGCCAATGGGTTGGCTGTCTTATACGCCTCCCAGTTTGGCTGCTATCCTTGACATAGGGGCCAGTACGACCCTGCCCTTCAGTCTGACCAACAGCGGTGGCCTGGAGGCGGTGTTCGAGTTTAAGGAACTGGACAAGGGAATGATCGTTCTGGGTCCGTTTGAATCGCCGCACTACATGGTGAAACCCTTTAAGCAAGGTCGCCTGACGACGGAAAAGCTAACCCTGCCTGATCCGCCGCCAGCGCCCCCTTATGCCGCCGGTGATGTGCTCCAGACATGGCCATCCGGCCTGGCCTATGCCTGGGGCCTTGGCTTCAATACCGATGCCACGGATCTGTGGCTGGGTAATATTGCTGTGGCCGGGGGGGACGACCTGGATTACCGCTTCCTGGCCGATGGCGCCAACACCGGCGACACGATTGACACTTCGCCGTGGGTAGGCTTCTTTGCGGCTGACATGACCTATAATCCCTTGACCGGCATGCTGTGGCAGATGAATGTGGGGGGCAACAACTGTATTCACGAACTGGATCCGAACAACCTGGTTTCGACCGGCAACGTCATCTGCCCCGGTTGGATCGCCGCTCAACGTGGCCTGGCTTACGATCCGACTACCGACACCTACTTTGCCGGTAGTTGGAACGATTTAATGATCCACCACTTTGCTGCGGACGGCACTATGCTGGATGAAGTCAACGTGGGGCTGGCGATTGCCGGTCTGGCCTATAACCCGGATACGGAGCACTTGTTTGCCATGGTTAACAACAGCCCGAACCCGGTCTATGTATTGGATGCAGCTAACAACTATGCCCTGGTTGGCCAGTTCAACGTCGCCGGTTTTACTGACTTTGGCGGTGCGGGCCTGGAGATGGATTGTGAGGGCAATTTGTGGGCGGTCGATCAGAATATGCAGACCGTCTATCAGTTCCAATCCGGCGAGACCACGACGATGTGTAGTTTTGGTGTGCCGTGGCTGAGCGAAGACCCGATCACCGGCACTGTCGCTTCGCTGGCGACCCAGCCCATTGCGATCACCTTCGACGCCAGCGTGCCGGAGGTCACCCAACCGGGCCAGTACTACGCTCAGTTAAAGATCCTCCATGATACCCCTTACGAGCTGGCCAACGTGCCGGTAACGATGACGGTCACCGCGCCGGTGAGTTGGGGTAAATTGACTGGTACAGTTAGTGGCTTGGAATATTGTGACGCGCCTGGTGTACCACTGGCAAATGCTGACCTCTTCCTCGAAAGCAGTACGGGAATGACCTGGACGCTGACGAGCAGTATTAGCGGCACCTACGCCGTCTGGCTGGACGAGGGTAACAGTCCGCTGGTCGCTACCGTCAGTTACCCCGGCTATGTAACGCAGACGGTAACGGGGATTAGCGTTACCGCAGGTATGACGACGACCGTGGACTTCGATCTACGCCTGGATGCGCCGTGTGTCAATGTGACCCCGGATGATCTGAGCGTCACCGTGAGTATGGGGGCGAGCACGACCTTGCCCCTGACGCTGAGTAACACCGGGGCGGCTGCTGCCAACTTTGAGATGGTTGAACTGGATGGCGGCTATGCCATCTTGCTGCCAGAAGTTCAGGTGCCAGGCTATCAGGTCACAGGGGTAGCTACCTCGTCGTATGCGGGTCAGCACCTGGTTTCACGTGAGAGTTGGTCCTATCAACCCTCACCGGAGGCCTTGCTTGGCATACCGGCTGATGTTCTGCTCCTGGCGGCAGATGATGCCACCCAAATCCAGGCCATTCTGCAAGCTTACCCGAACATCAACCTGGTAGACTATTTCGATGCGCGGCTGGCCACGCCTACTCTGGCCGAGTTACTGGCCTATGATACTGTGATTGTGATGTCTGGCTATGCCTTTGACAATCCTGTTGCGGTCGGTGACGTATTGGCGGATTACATAGATGCTGGAGGGACTGTCATCCAGACTGTACCGACTTTTTATGATCCTTTCGGCAACGGCTGGGGTTTGCAGGGACGCTTTGTGAGCGATGGTTACAGCCCCTTCATCGGCACCGGTGATTGGTTCTGGTGGGCTGATTTGGGGGCCTTTGATGCTTCACATCCAATTATGCAAGGTGTGCTCAGTGCTGGCGATTCGCTGCGGCAGGTGGTGGAACTGGACTCAGGTGCTGAGCTGGTTGCTGAATGGACCGACGATGAGTTCGTTGCGACCAAGGGTTCAGTGGTGGCGCTGAATACCTTCCTGGCCGATGGTTATGCCTGGACAGGTGACGTCGACCTCATTGTTCATAACACCATTATCTGGCTTCAGACAGGGAGTGACGTTCCCTGGCTCTCCGAAGACCCCATCAGTGGTACCCTGGCAGCCGACACCGGTTTCCAGTTGGTTGACGTTACCTTCGACGCTGGCGTGCCTGAAGTGATACAACCGGGCGAGTACTATGCCACGCTCTCCGTTAGGACCAATGAACCGGTCAACAATAGCCACACTGTGCCGGTGACGATGACGGTCACCGCGCCGGCGAGTTGGGGCAAGTTGACCGGTACAGTCACTGGTCTGGGTTACTGCGAGGCCAACCCAGCCCCATTGGAGGAGGCGATTGTCTTCCTCGAAAGCGGCACAGGCATGACCTGGACCTTGACGACCGGCATCAGTGGCACCTACGCCATCTGGTTGGATGAGGCTAACAACCCGCTGAATGTTACCGTCAGTTACCCCGGTTACGTGACGCAGACGGTAACGGGGATTAGCGTTACCGCGGGCATGACGACGACCGTAGACTTCGACCTGCACCTGGCCGCGCCATGTGTTAGCGTGGACCCGAACGACTTGAGCGTGACCGTGAGTATGGGTATGAGCAAAACCTTGCCTCTTACCCTGACCAATACCGGGGCGGCAATGGCCACGTTCGAATTGCGGGAAAGGGATCGAGGCTTTACGATCTTGCTCCCAGGTGAGGTTTTACCGTACGAGCGGCGCGCGATAACTTACTGGGATCCGTCAGAGTCCGCTCCTACTGGGGACTCAACGACTCTATCGCCCTATATCTGGGATACCGGTTCATCTATCCCGACTGGCCCGCGCTATCGCGCTGCTGGCACAAGCTGTGATGGTCAAACTTATTACATCTTTGGTGGTTGGAGTGGCACCGGTTCCGTTCTCGACGAGGCTTGGCAGTACGACCCCACCAGCGACTCGTGGACAGCATTGACTCCTATGCCGGTCGCCCTGACGAACCTGGAAGCTACCTGTATTGACGACTATATCTATCTGGTCGGTGGTTACACCGGCTCAGCCCACACTAATAACTTTCAGATTTATGACACGATCAACGATAGCTGGGTGGACACTACTTGGCCCAACGCTCGCACACCGATGACGGCTGCCTGGGATGGCAAATTGTATGCCTTTGGCGGCAACCCCGGTCCCAGCAATGAAACTTGGATGTACGATCCGGCCACCGGTTTGTGGACCGGTCCGCTGGCTCCTATGCCAACGGCTAATAGTTACGGAGCAGCGGTAAGGGTGGGTGATTACATTTATCAGATCGGTGGATACGTTGGAAGTCCGGCTAGCACCGTTCAACGCTATAACCCGGCCAACGATGCATGGGACAATAACGGGCCGCAACTTCAAAACGGCCGCATGAGTGCTCTGACCGTCTGGTACGGGGACTACATTTACGTGGTCAGTGGCGGTGGCTCAGGTGGAGGGTTGTGGACTGCCTGGGATTCCACTGAGGTTTACGATCCATCTGCCTGGCCGGGTAGTGCCTGGGCTTACGACGACGAGACCGTGCCGACGCCGGCCGTGGCTATGGCCGGTGACTGTGCTGATGATAAGATTTGGGGGGCTGGTGGCACTAGCAGTTGGGGAGATTTAGATATCAACCAGTCTCTGGATGACAATCTGACCTGCAACTTTAGCTCTGATGTACCCTGGCTTTCCGAAGACCCTGTCGCCGGCACCCTGGCAGCCGACACCGGCCTCCAGTCGATTGACGTCACCTTGGACGCCGGTGTGCCCGAAGTGACCCAACCGGGTCAGTATTATGCTACCCTGGTAGTCAACAGCGATCCGGTCAACCGTTCTATCGGTATTCCGGTGACGATGACTGTAACTTCCTACGGGGTGACCCTTGAACCGCCAATAGACGCGAAGTCAGGTGATCCGGGAACTACGGTGACCTACACCCTGCGGGTGACCAACACCGGCCTCACCGCCGACACCTTCGATGTGACGACCAGTGGCCACACCTGGATGACGATGACGCCAGCCACGGTGGGACCGTTGGTGGCAGGCGCGGGGGCCGATATGGATGTCACTGTGACTATCCCGACAACTGCGGCCGGTAGCGCCCAGGATGTGGCCATTATTACGGTAACTTCGCAGGGAGATAACACCCAATCGGCTATGGCCACTCTGACCACTACGGCCAATAACATCTACGGGGTCATGGTTGTCCCGCCCACTGCCACCAAATCCGGTCGCTCTGGAACCCCGGTGACCTACACCCTGCGGGTGACCAACACCGGCAATATCACCGATACGTTCCAGGTGACTGCCGGGGGTAACACCTGGCCGGTGGTTACGCCACTGGGGCCTGGAACTGGTCCGGTCGTAGTAGCGGTTGGTCCACTGGCGGCCGGGGCAGGCGGTGAGATCGAAATTATGGTTATGATTCCGGCAGACGCAGTGAACGGCGCTACGGATACGGTAACGATGACTGTCACGTCGCAGGGAGACCCCAGCCGGTCCGCCACCTCTGTATTGACGACCACGGTCGATGACACCTACTACGGCTTGAGTCTGGCGCCGAGTACGGCCAATGAGGCCAATGTACCAGGGCTGCCGGTGTTCTACACCTTGCAGGTGCATAACACGGGCAACTTAACAGATACGTTCGACGTGACCGCCAGTGGCCACACCTGGACCACCACGATCTCGCCAACCGCAGTTATTTCGCTGGCCGCCAAGGCCAGGTCAAATACGGTGGTGAGTGTGGACATTCCAGATGATGCCCTGGCCGGTGCTATGGATACGGTGCTCGTCACGGCTACCTCGCGAGGAGACGGGACCCAGTCAGCCACCGCCACCCTGACCACCACCGCCAGTACTGTTTACAGCCTGACGCTTCATCTAACCGCAGATGCCCTGTCCGGTGCTCCTGGCACTACGGTCACCTATATGTTGCAGGTAACCAACACAGGCAATATCACTGATACGTTTAACGTGACTGTTGGGGGGCAAACTTGGCCAACCACACCAACCCCGACCAGCCCGGTGCCAGCCCATACCATGTCAAAGGTGATGGTCACTGTCGATATTCCAGCCAATGCATCAGTTGGTGCTACGGATGTGGCGACCGTTACGATCACTTCGCAGGGAGATGCCACCCAATCCGCTACCACCACGCTGACCACGACAGCCAGTCCACCGCCAACGATTGACCTGTTCTTCCCAATTATTATGAAGGAATGAAAGTAGGGCAATTGGGGTTACGGTTGAATGTATCTAGGTTCTGTTGACATTTGTCAAATCACCCTAGAATATGTCATTTCGAGCGACGATAGGAGATTGAAATACACCCGAACCAAAATGGTGATTGTCAACCGTTTGTGGAAATGTTATAATGAAAGGCGTACCAACCGGAGATGGTTCAAAATAGGACCATTTGCTGGCCGCTGAACCTTTTTTCGTGGTTTAACAGCCATGCTTTGCGCCACAAACCGCCACCGTAGCCGGTAAGCTGACCATTGCGGCCGACAACCCGGTGGCAGGGAATAATGATGACAATTTTGTTTTGACCATTGGCCGCCCCGACGGCCCTGATCGCCTTTTCATTGCCAATCGACCTGGCAATATCCAGGTAAGAGACGGTTTGACCGTAGGGAATAGTGAGCAATTGACGCCAGACGGCCTTTTGAAATTCGGTCCCCACAGGGTCAAGATTAAGGGAGAACACCTGTCGTTCTCCCCGAAAATATTCGTCAAGTTGGGTCAGGCATGCCGCCAAGGGCGGTGGTATGTCAACCTGAGCCTGGCTTTTGTCTTTTTCTTCGGCCTCGATAAAGTCGACCGACCTGATACATTCCTCTGTACCGACAATCTCCAGGAGGCCAATTTCTGATTGATAATAGGCTTTGTATTCTTTCATCATATCCAAATTCTAACCTATTCGTTTTGATCTGGCAATAAGGTTCAAATACAGTTTTTCCAAGAGAACCAGAAGGGATATTATGACTACGATGACCCTAGAAAACCAAATCCAGGAACACTTGAACTTTATCTATGGACCGGAAGCCGCCGGCCCCGTTTTTGAACAACTCCAAACTCGCCTGGCCGACTTTCGGCGGCAGTATCCACAGTTAAGCGCACCGGTTGAGCCCAACCAACGTGTGACCGAGGCCGACTCCATTCTCATCACCTACGGCGACCAGGTTCAGGAACCGGACAAACCAACCTTGCAAAGCCTGGCTGAGTTTTTGGAGGGACATCTCAAAGGCGTCATCAGCAGCGTTCATATTTTGCCTTTCTATCCCTACTCTTCCGATGACGGTTTTTCGGTGATTGATTACACTGCCGTTAACCCGGCCATAGGTGATTGGGTAGATGTCGCCCGGCTACGTCAAAACTTCCGGCTTATGTTTGATGCCGTGATCAATCACATCTCCGCCCAGAGTGCCTGGTTCCAGGGCTTCTTGCGGGGCGAGAAGAAATATGCCCATTATTTCATCATTGAGGACCCGGCCACCGATTTAAGCAGCATCACCCGCCCCCGTACCTCACCCCTCCTCACCCCCGTGGAGACACCCGGTGGAACGCAGCACGTCTGGACCACCTTTAGTGCCGACCAGATTGACCTGAATTATAAAAGCCCTCAACTCTTGCTGGAGATTATCGACGTGTTACTGTTTTACGTCTCGCAGGGGGCAGAATTTATTCGTCTGGATGCAATTGCCTATTTATGGAAAGAAGTGGGCACGACCAGTATCCACCTGCCTCAGACTCACCGGGTGGTGCAACTGTTCCGGACCATTTTAGATATGGTCGCTCCGCAGGTAATAATTATCACCGAAACCAACGTGCCTCATCTGGAAAATGTGTCCTATTTTGGCGATGGTCGTAATGAAGCCCAGATGGTGTATCAATTTTCACTGGCCCCCCTGGTGTTGCACACTTTCTACACCGGTAATGGCGAAGCGTTACAGGATTGGGCCGCCAGCCTGGAGAAACTGCCTGATACGGCCACCTTCTTTAATTTCATTGCCTCCCACGATGGTATCGGCGTCCGGCCGGCCGAGGGTATCCTGACTCCGGCTGAAATCCAGGCCCTGGCCGATAAAACCCTGGCTCACGGTGGACAGGTTAGCTACAAAACCAACCCTGACGGCAGCCAGAGCGCCTATGAATTGAACGTCACCCTGTTCGATGCCCTATCTGACCCCAAAGACAGTGAATCGGAAGAAGTGAAGATCAATCGCTTTATTGCTTCACAAGCCATCATGCTGGCCATGGTCGGCGTACCGGGCATTTACGTCCATAGTTTGGTCGGTTCCTCCAACAATCACGCTGGGGTGGCTGAGACGGGCCGGGCACGGACCATCAACCGCGAGAAGTGGCAGCGAACCGATCTGGAAGCGGCGCTGGCCGATCCTGACTCCCGGGCGGCTAAAGTTTTTAAGCGGTATGTCACCCTGCTTAAAACCAAAGCGACCCATTCGGCCTTTCATCCGAATGGCGACCAGCAAATTGTCACCGGAAATCCGGCCCTATTTTCTCTGTTACGTACCTCGCCTGATGGCCAGGAGCGGGTGTTGTGCCTGCATAATATCTCGGCCCAGCCGCAGCAATTTGAGGCTAACAAGGCTGAACTGTCAGGTAAGCAGTGGCGTGATCTCTTTTCAGGCCAGGAGATTACGGCTGAAGGTGATACACTGCGGTTAACCCTTGAAGCCTATGAAGTAAAGTGGTTACAAACTTGATTGTAGAACGAGCACTGCCTTCTATCCGTTAGGGTTGAAGAAATAGATGAGCAAATCGTCGAGTTGGGAACGCCATTGCCCCCAGGAGTGCCCCTCCGGAACTTCCATATACATAAGGGGATAGTTTTTGTCTTCCAGTATCCCCTTCATCGTGCGTGCATCAAAGTCCCATGGATAACCAGTACTCAGGAAGACTCTGAGCGGTAATTGATCGACGGATTCGTAGCCTTCGTATATCTCATTGTCAACAAAGGCTGGGGATTGCATCGCTACCAGATGGAAGACCTCCGGGTAGGTCAGGCCACAGTAAGCCGCATTGACACCCCCATATGAAACCCCCAGAATGGCCCGCCGGTCGGGCGTTGGGTCAGTCCTATACGTACTATCGATCAATGGTACAAGCTCTTCAGCAATGAAAGCGGCATAGTCCGGGTTGCCCAGGAATTCACGTTTACGCCGGTTTCGTCCAGTTTCCGGATCCCTGGGATCAATAAAGACAGCGAGGATTGGCTCGATAGTCCCCTCAGCAATCAGGTTGTCGAGTACAGTCGGCATGCTGCCCATACGTGGGTCAGTATATTCGTGCGCGTCGGTTACGTAGATGACAGCTAGACCAACAAGTTCTTCATACTGGGCGGGCGTGTACACCTGGTAGTTGGTGGTATAGCCAAGATGCGTGCTGTCAATCCCAATTGGTGGGCTTAAGCTACCTGGAGTCACACCATCGCGAGGAATGACTTCCTGCGGAAAAACATAATCAGGCATGGCTATCACGGAATTCGGTCCGAAACCACCCCACTGTTGCCAGGGATTCACAGGGTCTAGCACCCCTGCCTGCCCATCAACAACAATACGATACTCGAGGCGGGCGTTAGTTGGAAATGTTTCGTATGCGACCCAGATATCACTCTGCCCTACCTGGTAACCTGGCAGTGCCGGGCCGTTTTGCCATTCCGTGAAGTCACCAACCCAACTAACGGATTGAGCCTTTCCCCGGTAGAGAAAAGCGACTTGATCGGCCAGGATAAAGGGAACCTGTTCACGGGCTACAAGCGAGTTCCAGAAGGCGTTTACTTCGGTCCGTTTTCCACTGCTGGCCACGGCTTCCAGGGTGTCAACAAACGAATCAAACGATGTGAATTCTGGGATTTGATACTCTGCCCTGGTTGTACTACAAGCCACTAATGTCAGGAGCAGGATTGTTGCCAACAGTGTTCCTGGCCAATTATTTGACCCTCTCTCAGCTTCCCGCAAACGACACTCCATTGGAATTGACATTTTTGTCTTGATAATTTACTTGATTTCCACTTGCCCAAACATCCGTCTCAGTATCCGTAACGTATTTGCCGATAATTTACAATCTGGCGATACGAGACAGCGCATTTGTTTATAACCCAACTTTCGTACAGGCTCAGTGTCATTCCCGACCTGTACCGCAAATCGTTCCACCTCCTCATCGGTGGCATCGATGATTTTAATGGTGTCAAAATCAAACAAGCTGGGCCGGGTCAACCAGTTAACGGTTAAGGTCTGACCTTGCTGCACCGGCTCGGGCCCGGCTTGACGATCCAATACGGCGATGACTGTTTTTATGGTCAGAAAGTTTTTGCTTTGATGGCACTGACGGCAGCCGTAGTAATCCACCACCGTTGACCAACCCAGGTCAAGCTTATGGGTCGCGCTGCGTACCAGGCAGTCGGGGCACAACAGCGACGTCTCCTCGGCCAGGGCCAAATGTTCGGTTGTCGGCGCAATTTCTTTCATGAGCTGAGTGGCCACGGCCTGAGCCGGGTGTTTCTTATCGAGGGCAACAGGGTACAGAATGGGCATCACCGCACCCCCTAAGGCAATGATGTGCGGATAAGCCTGGCTGAGGCCCACCAGCGTATCGAACACAACCTGCAGGTAGGCCGCCTCCGTCTCAACCTCAGCCTCTTCATAAATGAAGGTTTTTCCCTCGTCAGTGAGGTTGACCTTACCCCTCAAGCCAAAAGTTGATTGTACAGGGGCGGCAAAAAGGGCCGTGACCGTCTCCAAGGTAAGTTGATTGGCGGGGGGGCGGTCTCGTCCTTTCTTGTCAGCGACGGCCACTGTTAGCCGGGTTTGGGGGGTGAACGCCAGGCGGGGTTGCACGACAACCAATTCAACCTTATAACCCTGATAGAGGCCGTGAACGCGATGCCCGGCCAGGAGTTTTCCGTAAGTGTAGTGCAGGCCGTTTGTGGCGGCAAAGGTGCGCCAACCGGCAAAATTGCCGGGCAAGGCGGCCGCGTGTTCACCCGGCACGGCCTGATCTGCGAGTCCCAAGAACCGTTCGATCTCTTGTTCCAAAAAAAGGGCCTGATCCGCGGTCTCTAAATCGGACACGATTTCTTCCTGTTCCCCGTTCTCCTGAACGAGATGGAGCTGATAGGTGGTGGTTGTTGTATTTTTGCTACCGCGCTGAACGTGCTGTTTGACATAGAGTTGGGTGACGTCGCGCGAGTCGATCTCGACCCATCGTCTGGGCAGAAGGGGACCTTCCTTAACAGTTAAATGGGTCGGGCTGACCCGCACGACCGTCGTATTGACCAGCGCTCTGAGGCCACAGTAGCCCAGCCCAGCGACGATCCAGGTGAGAGGATTAAAAAGAAACATAACGGTGGACATGTCGCCGAAGAACAGGCCAAACGTCAGCAAAAAAGAAACAACCACCAACAACCCCAGCCGCACCACCCCCCGCCAGTGGCGCGTGATGACGAGTTCGTCGTTTAACACCTTTATCGACATTCTTGCCGGCAGACTCCGGTGGGACGGCGTGAACAGGGCGATCCCCTTGTTTTTATCAGCGGCGTAAAAAACTGCCTCACAAGCGGGGCAGGTGATTAGTTGCTGATCTACGACGTCGGTTCTGTTTGTCGATATTTCAGTCCCACAGTTTTTACATTTCATACCAGCAAAAGCCATAATAGGCTCTCACTACCGTATACCCCCCCGATTTGACAGATTTCAAGAACTGACAGGGGGGAAAATAGACTGAATCCAACCTGGCAAAAAGCGAATTCGGTCAAAAATCTTTTGGCAAAAGTGCCAGAAAGCCG
>DAOUMU010000413.1:0-6658 GCA_034409055.1 Anaerolineae bacterium | reverse complement strand
AGTCAGTGGACATCGATTGCTCATAAGACACCTCCTATTACCTGACTGATAGTGTAACAGAAAGTGCCTAAAAGGGGTACGATTATTTTTGGACTGTTAAGGTACGACTTTATCGGACTCTACAACGCATTACGTTTTACGACCTTGTCTGCCCCATCATTCTTAATTGTCAACCAATTTTCTTTGCCAAATGAACCATCCCCATAAGCGAGAGTTCTATCGTGAAATACTTTCTAGTGGAATTATTGCCAGTGGTAGGGATTGGATTATTTATAGCTTTGATTCTAGGTGTTTTCTTTTTAATGATCGTACTGGCCCATAATCGATTGGAAATTGAAAAAGGTAAGACCCCGCTATATACATCAACCGCTGGAGGCCGGATTGGTTGGACAAGTTACAGAGGCCCATTTATAAGTCTCAGAATATATGATGAGTTTATTGTTATTGGTTACGTCAAGACAATAGTGCTGAAATTTGAAGAGATAGAGCGCGTTGAGATTAAAAAATGGATGGGGATAGTTTCTGATAAAGTTCAGATTATTCATCATAAGTTAGATGCACCAGACACTATTATTATTGGGACAACCAATCCTTCACAAGTCAAAGAGATAATTGACTCAAAACTGGAAAAACGAATGTAAGAAATCTGGCATATCCCCTGAGGAGTAAAAATCGTGCGCCTCTTGTTGCTGATAGTGGTCCCCCCTATTCTCCTTTTTATCTGTGCCCTGGCCATGCTGGCGGTGCCCCTGCCGGATTTCTTTCCACTGCCGTGGAGCCGGGGCCGAAATCAACTATCGGCCATCCTGGTAGGCGGGGTGGGCGGGCTTGGTTACCTGGTCAGCCTGACCTTTTATCTGGTCTGGACGGTTACAGCGCCTGCCCGTTCGGTTGACCGGGTTTTCATCGGGCTGGGTATGAGTAGCGAGAGGTATATGCTCTTTGGCCGCCACTATCAAGATTGGTTGGACGGGCGCCGGGTGGACATCTATTTTCAACCCGGCTACAGGCTCAGGCCGGCGGTGCTGAATATTTACGTCGAGGCCGATCTGGGTACCCGGCTAGCTATGGGGTCAGGGAAGCCCCTGCTGGATTGCAGGGGATGTCCCCGCCTGGCTGTGGGGGATCCAAACCTGAGCCATTTACACGTTCTGGCCCAGGACCAGGCCTGGGCTTACAGCTTGCTGGCCGATGCCACCGTCAACTCGGCCCTCAACCGCCTGCTGGCTCCTGAGAAGTCGGCCGGGCTGGGAGAAGTCTATCTCTACCTGCAGCCGGATAGAATTTGGGTTCGTTCGCACCCCCGGCAAATCACCGAGAGCAGTGCCCAACAATGGTTGGCCGACTTGTTAGCTGTCGTCGAGGTGGCCGAGAAGTTGCCTCGTCCCTAACCCGGATAAACCGGAATGAGAAATGAGAAATGAGAAATGAGAATTTTGGCCGACTGGTGAACAGACAACCTCTAATTTCTATTTTCTAATTTCTTACGTTGGTCAAACTTCTTGCTCATTGAGCAAAGAATCACTTGCTAAGGTCATAATGTTGTCTCTAGCTCAATGACCGCAAACAATGGGGCTTTCCGGTTCTAATCTTTTAGCTCGCAGCCGGTCCGTGACCGGCGTCTAGAGCCAGGAGAAAAGACCGGTGGGTTGGCCACAAATTGTTATTTCATTATGTTTTGTTATAATGAGGTTAGGAGTCTTCAATAGATTCTCAATCTCATTTTTTGTTAACACAGGGGAGACTTTATGCCAAATTCACCCAATTCCACCCCCTCTTACACCCGGCCCAATAACGATTACTATTCAAAGTGGTTTGTACTGACCGCAGCGATATTCGTAACTTGCTTGACGACGGCGAATATCATCGCAGTCAAACTGGTTAGCCTGGCCGGTTTCATTTTGCCTGCTGCCATAATTATTTTCCCCATCAGTTATATCGTCGGCGACGTGCTGACCGAGGTTTACGGCTACCGGCAGGCTCGGCAGGTCATTTGGTTAGGGTTTTTGTGCAACCTGATCGCAGTCGTGGCCATTTGGCTTGGCGGACTACTACCAGCCGCCTCATTTTGGGATGGACAGGTCGCCTATGAACGTATTTTAGGCTATACCCCCCGCCTGCTGGCTGCTTCATTCATTGCCTACCTTATTGGTGAATTTTCCAACGCTTTTGTGCTGGCCAAGATGAAAATTGCCACCCGGGGACGTTGGTTATGGACCCGTACGGTTGGTTCCACCCTGGTGGGGCAGGGGTTGGACTCGTTGGTGTTTATTACTCTGGCCTTTGTGGGTACAATTCCATTGGACGGCTTGGTTTCGGCGATTGTGACTCAGTGGCTGGCCAAATCACTGTATGAGGCGGCAGTGACACCGCTGACTTATGGCGTGGTGAATTTTCTGAAGCGGCAAGAGGGAATGGATGTGTATGATTATGGGACGCGGTTTAATCCGTTGTTGATTGCGGAATAGGAGTAAATCCCGGTGATTGATATTAAAAAACAGATTGCCTATTGGCGCGACGGCTCAGATGAAGACTGGGAGGTAGCCCAAGAGCTTGTGGATCTTGACCGAACCCGGCATGGCCTCTTTTTTGCTCACCTGGCCCTTGAAAAAATACTCAAAGCACACATCTGCCGGGTGACAGGTAATTTGGCGCCTAAAATTCACAACCTGTTACGCTTGGCTGAACTAACTGGTCTCCCGTTTCCAAAAACGCACAAAGAATTTTTGGCTCGCTTTGATCGATATCAATTAGAGGGGCGTTACCCGAACCAGTTACCCTTGCCCTTGCCGGTGAATAAAGCAAAGGAAGAACTGAAAGGAGCAGAGGAGGTACGGAAATGGCTGATCAATCAATTCTAGGGGTTATCCGTGATTACTTACAGGCCGTCAATGAAGCCGGTATCCGGGCTAACCGGGTCGTTTTATATGGGTCTTGGGCCAGGAACGAGGGGCGTCCAGATAGTGATATAGATCTGGTAGTAATCGCTCCTGAGTTCGACAGACAACGAGATCGAGAACTAACTGATCGCTTATGGGAATTGAGGGCTTTTATACCTGAAGCGTGGCGCATCGAACCCATTGCCTGTGGCGAACGCCAGTGGCTGGAAGACGACAGTAGTGCCATCATCGAGATTGCCCGGCGGGAGGGGCAGGTGATTACGCTTGAGACGGCAAGCAGTAGTTGACCAATGCGCTACCACCAACTTTGTTGTGGAAATCAAAGTGAATGATGGGCGTAGTGATTATGGCTAAAAGGTTACTCATTCTTTCTTGTTCTCAACGGAAACGGCCCGATGCTGGCCTATTGCCAGCTATTGAGCGGTATGATGGCCCGCAATTTCAAGTGTTACGTAAGTTTGTGCGCGAATATCCTGTCGAGGCACGGTCTCTCAATACCTACATTCTCTCAGCTAAGTTTGGGCTAATTCCAGCCAGTGAACCAATTCCTGATTATGATCACAAAATGACACCGGAACGAGCAAGCAAGCTCAACTCACAAGTTTTACCTGATTTTAAACAAATTCTACAAGATCAATTCTACAATGAATTGTTTATCGGGTTAGGAAAAAATTATTTATCCGCATTGGCGGGTTATGAGCAAGTAATACCAGCCAACTCAAGAATAATTGTATCTCAAGGCTCACAGGGGCGTAGACAGGCTGAACTTCGTGATTGGCTATATAGCAAATTACCAGGACAACCTTCCAATCAAACAACAGAGTCTCCAGGGGGAAAGGCATGTATTCGTGGTGTCGAAATTACGCTCACTCCAGAACAAGTCCTTGATGAGGTTCGTAAGTTATTAGGTAATGGGCAAAATAACTCAACGAGTTATCATTCCTGGTATATAGCGGTGGATGACCAGCGAGTAGCTCCTAAATGGTTAGTGAGTCAATTGACTGGTCTTCCGGTTGGTGCTTTCCATACAGGCGATGCTAAACGTGTGTTACAGCAGTTAGGTATTGAGGTACATAAAGTGTAGTTTGATCACTTTTTAGGAGCTTTCTGATGGATGCAAGTGATACTGTTATAGGTACAATTACCTCTGACCAAGAAACACCAACTTTTGAGATTGTGCGGATTAAACTAAAAGCCGGGCAAGATGTTAAACCAGGCACACTGGTTAAAATTCCTGTAGAAAGAACTGAAAAAAGTATATTGATCGGTCGGATTCGTAGCGCTTACGAACATAATCCTAATGAAGACCCTGGTGCCATCAACGTTCGTGATACTCTAGGTTTGGAATCAAATTATCCTGGCGAAGAAGATAGTACGATAATTTATCGTCTTGTCGAAGCTGATCTAATTGAGGAAATCATTGAAGAATTTACAAGTGAGGGTAAGAAAAAGAAACAAATCAGAGCACCGCAAACCCTACCTAACTCGGGTGCCGAAGTATTTGCGGCCAATGCTAACGAGATTGTACTTGCTTTAGGATTACAAGAAGATGAGACGCAAGGTTTACACATTGGCGAAACTACCAGTGGCACAACAACTAAAATCATTCTCAAACGCGAAGCTATTCAAAGGCACTTCTTTATTGGTGGGACTACAGGTAGTGGCAAAAGCTATGCTATGGGGGTGATTGTTGAAGAACTTATCAAGCACAAATTGCCAATTGTATTTATAGATACACAAGATGAATATTCGAAACTGGCAATCAAGTTAGGTGGGACTGTAGTACGCCCAGGCAAGGATTTCACAATTCGTATATCATCCTTGACTGAATCTGAGTTATTAAACCTACTCCCGTCTGCCACAACAGAGTTACAACGAGATATTGCGGCAAGAGCTTTCAGTGAGTTGCAAGCTAAGCTTGTTTCTGATAATATTGCTAAATTTTCCATAGATAATCTTCTGGAGCGAATGAATATTGTTGGCAGTGAACTAACTAATAGAGAATCCAGTATAAGCATGGCTATCAGCCGTACTGCCTCTCTGAAACGCAACAAAATATTTGGCGATGGTATTGGAAAAGCTGATTGGCGCAAGTTAATGACGCCGAGTCTAGTTATTAATTGCAAAGGGTTGACTTCCTCCCAGCTTCAACCAATTGCTACCGCTGTGCTACGTGAACTTCAAACGCTTCGAATTCATGGTCATATCCCACCTTATACCGCTATTATAGATGAGGCACACTTATTTGTTCCGCAGGGTGAGGGAAGCTCATGTAAACAAATTATACGGGAAGGTGTTCGTATTGGGAGGCACTACGGGATTTGCATAGTTTTATTAACACAAAGTCCGGTTGATATAGACAAAAGTGTAATTCGACAGTGTAATACAAGAATGGTATTTGCATTAGAACCTGACCAGCTTGATGCGATTCGCGGAGTAAAGGCTGATGCTACCGAGGAGATGCTACGGGCTTTACCCAAGATGCCGCAAGGTACGTGTTTGCTTTCCGGAACATACGAAAGTGTAAAACATACGATTCCAGTAAAAATCAGGCTGCGTACCACACCAGATTCAGAAGGAGGCGCAACACCTAATATTTTCGATGAAATGGTGGATGAATGGCTCCCTAAAATTAAAAAGTAAAAACAAAGGGCGTGACAAGTATGCCTCGTAAACGCAAGTCAAAATCTTCGGACAAGCAGCTACAGTTGTCATTTGATGACATCATCAAATCGGGCGAAGTACTGAGTGGAGAGGCAGTTGCTGCACAAACTTTCTCTCAAGATTATGATCCCGTTGCCCAAACTGCCGATTATATGCAGCGAGTGGTACAGTCTGAGGAGGCTTGGGAAACCACAATCCAAAAGGCTCGTGAAAAGTTATTGGAGAAGGACCCTCGGGAGCTATATCTTGATTTCTTCATTGACCTAACACGCCAAATAGAACAAAACTCTGCCAAGTCTCCACGGTTGGCTAGCTTATTAGAGCAAGTAGCTATTCGAGGACTGGGGATGAATAAACGTCATTTACGTTTATCAAAACCTCCTAAAGGTGGAACTCAGTGGAGGATATATTTAGATACCACTTTAATTCAGTCACACCTCGATAGCCACATAATAGGAAAGTATTTTCTTGCTCCCATTACTATTGACAGTGATCTTTGGAAAAATCGTATTCCTCTTATTGGAGCATCAGATGTAAGTCAGCATCGCAGTGCCGTTCCTATTCCTGCACGTTTCTTCAAACGCAGCGTACCATTTGTACTCAACAATGCAGCTGGTACGCTATTTAGATTGGAAGAAGGTAAACCAAAATACGATAATGTCTTCAATCCAAAACCGGATGAAGCATTGTTAAGATGGATGTTGATTGATCCATCTTATCAGGACGATTTGGAACCTGAAGATTATCAACGTTGTCTTGCCTCAGCAATGGACGTAGGTCAATACAAATTTGATCTTGAATATCTATTAAAGGCGGACAAACGTTCTCCTGACGTCATCTTGAGAGATGGCAGTTTATTCCCCCAAGACGCTTACTTGGACAACTTTGTTGTAGAGAACAGACGGGGGGAATTTACCCGTGAAGCAATAAAAGAAATGCTAGGTTGCTTAAATTGTGCTAGAGACTTTGAGAACGTGTTTTAAAAGTTATGTAAATTAAAAATCAAAGAGCAACGCCAGGATTACGAGCCAGACGACGAAGCATCAGGCGAACCATAGCCGCATAAATCATTGCTTCGCTAGTTTTAGGCAGGA
>DAOUMU010000412.1:0-8459 GCA_034409055.1 Anaerolineae bacterium | reverse complement strand
TCCTGCCTAAAACTAGCGAAGCAATGATTTATGCGGCTATGGTTCGCCTGATGCTTCGTCGTCTGGCTCGTAATCCTGGCGTTGCTCTTTGATTTTTAATTTACATAACTTTTAAAACACGTTCTCAGATCGTAAGCTTTATAGGGCGAGCGACGTGTTGCGTGTTACGTGGTCTCTCGTCACGCAACACCCAACACGCAACACGTGACAACCTCAGTGGATCCAGTTTTTGCGGAGTACCCACAGGGCATAATATGGGGCACGCCCACGTGCCGAATAACGCCGCACGTAGGCGTGCTGGTTCCTCAAATTTGGATCTACTGAGCCTATCCGGCTGCTTCCGACAAACTTGAGGCTAAGTCCGTGGCCATCCGTCCCACCGTGTCAAAGGTGACCGGGTAAACACGTGATTCACGCTGGTGACGGCCGGGTGTCCAGGCGTAGCGGGCCAGGCTAACCTTGGGCTGGGGCTCGACTCTGACTAGGGCCTCCCAAAAAATTATTTCGTCACCATCTTGGTGGGGGGAATCACTGCGCAGTTGGGCTATGCCTTCACCGGCATCCAATTCCAACAGGACCAGCGGTTCCTCTAAATAGGTCAGCCGCTGAATGACCTGTTCGGCGCAGTGGCGAAGATAATCCGCTACGTTGCCTGGCCCATTTGTCTGAAGAGTCACTTCCAGACTGCGCAGGGCCACACTGTAGCGATCATAGTCTTGCAGAGTGAGCACCATGCTGGGACCTTGCCCCTCAGCCGGCACACCCACAATATACCCCCCTTGTTGGGTCGAGTCAAGCACAACCGCCTCGACTTGTTTGGGCCCCTGGCTGGCTAACGTTTCCAACCGGGCAATGATACGTTTACGAATCTCCATTTATTTACCTCCATCCAATTGGTAAGACTGAGTACCTGGCTTATATCCAGCCAACTTGGCTTTAATTGGACCATTGTAGGGATTCTTCGGCCTACGGCCTCAGAATGACATGTGGCTGAGAAGTTACAATTTCTGCTTTTTAAAGTCGTTGCCGTCAAAGATGATCAGGCTGGGGTCGTCATTGATGACCGTCTCCAGCAGTACCGGGCGGGTCCAGATCTTGTGGAGGTTACGCAGGGTATCAAGGGCATAATCTTGTTTCAGGCCTACGCCTTCGTGTCGGTGGCGCAAGTACAGTTCGCCCCGGTTATTGTAGTTACCATCCTCTACGTAGATGAACGGTTGTCCGAAATTGGTCAATTGGAACAACAACTTTTCTTTGACCGCCTTGAATTCTCGTGAGTCAATGTGATAAAGATTATTGTGGTGATTATAGCTAAAGCTGAACAACTTTTGCTTCTCGACAAACTCCGGGGTCAGAAACTCGTCAATAAAGATAACGTCGTTGTAAAGTTTTCGCACCTCAAAGATTTTTTGTCGCCCCAGGCCAAGCTGTTGATCCCAGTTCTGTTTGGCCTGGATATCATTACACTCCTCATATTCTTTACCAAATTTGCCTTTGTTCCAGCGATCCTCAATGTCACGCAGTAACTCCAGCCCCAGCTTGTAGGGGTTCAGGTGGCCCGGACTGGTGGAAACAACCCCGGCATGGTGGTCGGCAAAGCTAATCACCTCCGAGTCTTGCATAGCCTTTTCGGTCATAATCTTACTATGCCAATAGGAGGCCCAGCCTTCATTTATGACCTTGGTCATACCCTGGGGGGCGTAGTAATAGGCTTCGTCCCGGATAATTTCGAGGATAGTATGCTGCCAGCGCTCCAGGGGGGCATAGTTCAGCAGAAATAGCAAAACGTCTTTCTGGGGATTTTCGGGAAAATGGCGGGCTTTGGACCGCTCTTCTTCAATTTTCTGGCGCTGTTGTTCTAGAAACTCCGGTGGATTGATGTAAGGCCGCATGTAGTCCCGCTCAACCTTAAGGCCCTCCACTGCTGGCGGCTGTTCCTCTTCCTCCATCATAAGCTGGGGTGTTTGCGCCTCGGGCCGCCTGATGTAAGGGGCGTGGTAGTCGATCAGGTTGTCCAGGGAGAGGCAGACGTCGATAAACTCTTCGACCGTTTCGTAGCCGTAGCGGTTGATCAGTCGCTGGATGCGGCTGGCATGATTGGCCATCTCGTCGAGCATTTTGCGGTTGGTGGGGACAAACCACATATTCTTTTTAAAGAAGTCGACGTGAGCGGCGACGTGGGCCATCACCATTTTTTGGGTGACCATCTCATTGCCTTCCAGGAGGTAGGCATAGGCGGGATCGGTATTGATGACCATCTCGTAAATGACACTCAAACCGTAGGTATAGCCCTTGGAGAGTTGGTTATACTCCATACCAAAACGCCAGTGGGGATAGCGGATGGGGAATCCGCCCAGAGCGGCGATCTCGTAGAGCGTTTTGTAGTCAAGTACCTCAAAAATAATGGGGAAGAAATCAAGCCCGTAATCTTTGGCGTACTGCTCAATCTCTTCCCAGGCCGCTTGCAGGTCAGGGGGGAGTTTCGTTTTCTTCATCTATCTCCCCTTGCCCAGAAAATCCTTGATGGTGTCGTAAATGTAATCGCGCCCGTTGATTTCGCTGATCACCAGGTTGTCTTCGTCGTCAAAATGCTGCCTGAGTTCGTGAGCAAAGCTGCCGGAGCCATACAGACTGCGCACCTGGCCGTAACAGAACTGGTTGCTTTTGGGCAACAGTTCTTGTTCCAGCCACTCAATACAGGTGTTGGTATCGCCATCGCCCCAGTTATCGCCGTCACTGAAGTGGAAGGGGTAGATGTTCCAGTCGGCGGGGGCGTAGCGCTGGTCGATGATCTGGTTACAGAGTTGGTAAGCACTGCTAATCTTGGTGCCGCCCCCTTCTCGGAGATGGTAGAAGGTTTCCTGATTCACCTCTTTGGCCGCGGCGTCGTGCACAATATAGCAAATCTCAATCTTTTCGTATTGGCTGTTTAGCCACGTTTCAATCCAGAAGGCAGTCAGACGTACCATCTCCTTCTGTTCGTGACCCATTGAGCCGGATACATCCATCATGTAGATAATGACGGCATTGCTTTCGGGCATGGGCACTTCTGACCAGGAGCGGTAGCGCATATCATCGCGAATGGGAACGACAACGGGGTTGTTCGGGTCGTACTGGCCGCTACTAATCTGCCGGCGTAGGGCCTGTTTGTAGGTGCGCTTGAAGTGGAGCAGGCTATCCGGGCCAACCCGCCGAATACGATTGTACTTGCTCCGTTCGCTGATAATGTTTTGCTGGCCTTTGGGTTCAATCTGGGGCAGTTCGAGTTCCTCAGCCATGATTTGGGCCAGTTCCTCCAGGGTTACATCGACCTCCAGGATGTGTTCGCCGGGTTCGCTGCCGGCCTCACCCTGCCCAGGCTGTGGATCCCCCTGCCCAATTGGATCGCCCACCTCCCCGTCACCTTGCCCAACCCCACCGGCCTGTTTGGCTCCGTAACGAAAATGAGGAATGTCAATCTGGGGCAGGGGGATACTGACTATGCGCTTGCCTTGCCGGCCGATCAATTCACCGTGCGACATATATTTTCGCAGGTCTTTTTTTATGTGTCCCCGGACGATTTGCCGAAAACGATTTAAATCACGTTGGACTCTTTGCATCATTCTTCACTGGCATCGCCACGGGCAAAGATGCTGGCGACGTAGTTGAGTACGTCGGTGGCGCTTTGTTCGTTATAGCCAAAGTTTTTGATCAGACGCGTCTTGACCACGTCGATCTTTTCCTGAGTATCCTTGTCAATGACTCGACTGACCAGTGAGGTCAGCTTAATACTATCTTTCTGATCTTCGAACAGTTTGAGTTCAAGAGCTTTGTAGAGACGTTCGTTTGTCTTGTAGTCAAACGTCTTGCCCTCGATGGCCAGCGCGCCGATGTAGTTCATGATCTCGCGCCGGAAATCGTCCTTGCGACTTTCGGGAATGTCGATTTTCTTCTCAATGCTGCGCATAAGCCGCTCGTCGGGTTCCTCAGCCTGTCCGGTGAATTTGTTGATGACCTTCTCCCGTTGGGTGTAGGCTTTAACGTTGTCAATGTAGTTGGCGCACAGTCGCTTGATCGCTTCTTCATCGGCGCTGATGGCTCGTTGCACCTCGTTTTTGACCGTCTCGGTGTACTCGTCCTTGACCACTGAGAGCAAGTCACGGTAGCGCTGGCGTTCTTCCTCGCTGATGATGAGAGGATGGTTCTTAAGCCCCGACTCAAGTTCATTGAGGACCATAAAGGGGTTGATGTAGCCATCTTGCTGATAATTGACCAGGGCATTGCTGATTTTGTCTTGCACGTAGCGGGGGCTGATGCCTGTCATACCTTCACGCCGGGCCTCTTTGCGTAGTTCTTTGATGTTATCTTCGGTAAAGCCCGGCAGGGATTTGCCGTCGTAAAGCTTGAGTTTCTGGAGTAGGGTCAGGCTGGCCTTTTTAGGCTCTTCCAGGCGGGTTAACACGGCCCACATAGCGGCCATCTCTAAGGTGTGGGGGGAAATGTGAACCCGCACCTTTTTCGGATTGAAATCACGTTCGTAGATACGAATCTCGTCCTTGAGCTTGGTAATATAAGGCACGTCAATACGTACGGTCCGGTCCTTGAGCGCTTCCATAAATTCGTTGTTCTCAAGGCGACGGTACTCAGGCTCATTCGTATGCCCTACAATCACTTCGTCGATATCGGTTTGGGCGAATTTCTTGGACTTGATTTTGTGCTCCTGGCTGGCCCCCAGCAGATCGTACAGGAAGGCCACGTCCAGCTTGAGCATCTCGATAAACTCGATGATGCCCCGGTTGGCGATGTTGAATTCACCGTCGAAGTTAAAAGCGCGGGGGTCGCTGTCGCTACCATAAATGGCAATCTTGCGGTAGTTGATATCACCGGTTAACTCGGTCGAGTCTTGGTTCTTTTCGTCTTTGGGTTGAAAGGTGCCAATGCCGATCCGATCCTGTTCGCTAAAAACAAGGCGATGCACACGGATGTGGCGGATCATCTGGGTCCAGTCACCGTCGTAACGGCGCATCAACTCCCTGTAATGATAGCGACAGGCCGGGCACAGGTCCCCGCTGATGCGGACCTGCTCCTCCACTGAGCGCCCCTCATTAAAGTGCTCCTGGAAATAGTCTCGCATATCAATGGGGACCAGGTGCAGCGGTTCCTCGTGCATCGGGCAAGGTTCCCATTCGGGTTCTAGCCCCTCTCGGACCCCCACAATCTTGGAAGGATCGGGCAGCGTGCCGTCTGCAGGCAGGTCACCCATAAACCAGCTAAAGGTGTACATAGCACCGGGGTTAGTGCGGCTATAGTGCTCCAGACCCCGTTTTAGCCGGCGCACGATTGTGCTTTTGGCTGAACCAACCGGGCCATGCAACAGGAGAACGCGCCGTTCGGTGCCGTATCCTTGGGCCGCAGCTTTGAAAAAGTTGACCAGGCGCATGAGGGGAATTTCCAGACCAAAGATAGCATCATCGCTATCGAAGCTGGTGTCGCTGAAAAAGTGATAACGGATCAGTCGCTTTTTGGCATCCTCAAACTCTTCGGTGCCATATTCTGTGATCATATCGTAGATTCGTTGGAAAGCATTGCGTGTTACCCTTGGATTCTTGGCGACAACACCCAGGTAATCTTCAAAGGTGCCACTCCAGTTAAGCTCTTGAAATCGCTTCTGGTCTTGCAATTCGTCGACCAGACGTATTAAAGAAGCTCCATCGTTTATTGCCATTTTCTCCTCCTGGCCGCTATAGGCTTGTTCCATGCCAATACTTTAAAGTTTACTTAAACCAATGGTTAGGTCTGGATAAATGCACCGGGAAAAGTCAAAGTTTACATCTTTGGGAAAAAGGGAAGGATAGTCATAACTTGAAATTACGTAACTATGCAGCATCACCCCCTCTTATCTTTTTGATATAAAAATCTGAACTGTTAACAGTTACCTCCTATGTCTGATACGGTCCTGAGACATGGGTTGAGAATAACTATCAAAATGTATTCGTGGCAGAATTTTCCCGTGGACAGCCTTGTCGTGCCCACCTTCAACCCAGAAATTTGCATCACAGACGGTCACATCCTCGTGCCCGTCTGCATCACAGCACAAATCCGAGTCCGAGAGGATTTGAGGAGAGAGCAAGAAGTGAATACCAATTTTGCTGCGCTCAGGTTTCGTCAGAACGTAAGCTAACCCTTTAAGTAAACAAAACGTTTGAACGTCCTTTGTTGCTAGCAAAACACCATTACTAATATTCTAGCTTGATTTTCAGAATTGCCAAACTGATTGTGGCATTACTTTTGGTTCATCATAGTCGCTGATACATCTTCCAAAGGGTCAGATTTCAGTCTCATAATGTATACTTCTCTTGGCGAAACACCTTCATCTGAGCTTTGGGGGCGAGGTTGTCCCACAGGGAGGCGGCAGAGCTGCACAGCCTCGACTCTAAATATATTACCAGTGACAAATGTCACTATTTTTTAGTGACAAATGTCACTGTTTTTAAGGAGAAGAAACTTGTTATACTGAACGTTACTTCTTTTTAAAATTCCCAACCACTCTTCAACCAGGTTTTTTTGTTAAAAGTGAATCAGTCTCTTAGCCAGAACAAAAGGGGGGGCGGCTATTGCAATCGTTGGCGTATTTGAGTTATTTTGTGAAAGTCTATTGATCATCGCCGTAAGGCGATGATTTTTTTATTATTGTGAAAAAGGCCACAGATTTGGCCAATTTTTCAGTTTGAATAGAAAAAGGGGGTACATATGGGTCAGAAAGAGAACAACAAACTATCCAATGTCTTAGCCAGGAAAGGGGTTTCGCGGCGCGAATTTCTAAAATTTTGTGCAGCGATGACTGCGGCCTTGGCCCTGCCGATGCGTTATGTAGATTGGGTGGCAGCGGCAGTGGAGCAGGCCAAAAAACCGGTGCTAGTCTGGTTGGAGTTTCAGGATTGCGCCGGCAACACAGAGTCGCTACTGCGGGCCAGTAGCCCTTCTGTCAGCGAAATTGTGCTGGATGTGCTGTCGGTGGACTATCACGAAACGATTATGGCCGCCACCGGGCATCAGGCCGAAGAGGCGTTAGCCATGGCAACCGCCGAACCGGGCAGTTATCTGGCCGTAGTTGAGGGGTCTATCCCCACCAAAGACGGTGGGATCTACTGCACCGTTGGTGGGCGCACGGCCCTGGAGATTGCCCGCGAAGTGTGCAGCAATGCTATGGCTACTATTACCTGCGGTACCTGTTCGGCCTACGGGGGCATTCCGGCCGCAGCACCCAATCCCACCGGCGCTGTGGGCGTGGCCGATGCTGTACCAGGGGCGACCATAATTAATCTACCCGGTTGTCCAATGAATGTGGCCAATCTTACGGCCACGGTAGTTCATTTCCTTACCTTTGGCCAACTGCCAGCCACTGATCAGTTTGGCCGGCCCCTCTTTGCTTACGGTTCTCGCATCCAAGACGACTGTGAGCGGCGAGCCCACTTTGACGCTGGCCAATTTGTGGAAGAGTGGGGCGACGCCGGCCATCGCGCTGGTTGGTGCCTGTATAAGATGGGCTGTAAGGGACCGGCCACCTTCCATAATTGTCCCATTGTCCGTTGGAATGATCAGACGAGTTGGCCGATTGGGGCGGGCCACGGTTGCGTGGGCTGTTCAGAGCCGAATTTCTGGGATACGATGAGTCCTTTTTACCGGCGCTTGCCCAGCGTACCTGGCTTCGGGGTGGAAACAACCGCCGATCAGGTGGGGCTGGGTATCGCAGCGGCTGTGGGCGGCGTATTTGCCCTGCACGGCATAGCTGCGGCCATTCGGGCCAAAGCCAATCCCCTGCCAAAATCTGAAGCAGAAGTAGAGGAGGATTAGACGATGTCTAAAATAGCAGTTGATCCTATCACCCGCATCGAAGGCCATCTGCGGATTGAAGCCGAAGTTGATGGCGGACAAGTAACCAAAGCCTGGAGTTCCAGCACGATGTGGCGGGGCATCGAGCTGATTTTGCAAGGACGTGATCCCCGTGATGCCTGGTATTTTACTCAGCGCATTTGTGGCGTTTGAACGACCGTTCACTCAGTCAGCTCCGTGCGAGCTGTAGAAAATGCCCTGGGTATTGAAATTCCTCCGAACGCGGTCATCATTCGCAATCTTATCGAGGGTGCGCTTTACGTCCAGGATCATACGGTCCATTTTTATCATCTGCATGCTCTGGATTGGGTAGACATTGTCAGCGCCCTGGAGGCCAACCCCAAAGCCACGGCCGACCTGGCTCAATCCATTTCCGACTGGCCGAAGTCGAGCGAAGATTACTTTGCCGGAGTCAAAGAGAAACTGGCTGCCTTTGTGGAGGCCGGGCAACTGGGTCCTTTTAACAATAGACATTATAGAGATTAAATGGCTTCATAGTGCCAAGGTCTAAAGTTTAACCTGAAATTGTGCAACCCACAGCAAGTTTCCATCACTTTGTCTCGAAAGTTCTCTTTCCAATTTCGGAG
>DAOUMU010000411.1:0-71570 GCA_034409055.1 Anaerolineae bacterium | reverse complement strand
CTGCTACCCTGCTACCTGCCAACTGCTACACTGCTACCTGCCACCTGCTACCCTGCTACCCTGCTACCCTGCTACCTTGCTACTCTACTACCTTGCTACCCTGCTACCTTGCTACCTTGCTACCCTGCAAGCCCGACAGCTTACTTTTGCCTATCCTACGCCCATCGCCGGAGCCAGAAAACAGCACGCGAGAAACCAGTAACCAGCAACCAGCAGCCAGAACGTTATGGGACAGGGGCGACTACCACCCGACACCCGAAGATGTAGTCGAAGCTGTCTGGGGAGTAGTCGCCGATGCGGGCCGACACGCGGGCGTTCCTCTCACCGCTAGACCAGGCGCCGCCGCGTAGCGTCCGCCGGCCCTCGGCCAGGGGCTCTTCCCGGCCATCGTCGGACCGGTAAGGATAGGCTTGGTACAGGCTGTGAGTCCACTCCCAGACGTTACCGCTCATATCCAGCGCGCCGCAGGCCGCCGCCCCGGCCGGGTAAGCCCCAACCGGCGTGGTTCCCAAGATACGCCCTTCCAGGGTGTTGGCTTTATCCGGCTCGAACCGGCTGCCCCACGGATAGGCGGTATGCTTCGCGCCCCCGGCCGCCCATTCCCACTCCGCCTCCGCCGGCAGCCGCACCTGCCACCCCCCACCGGCCAGCAAATCCACTATGTTTTGACCGCCGACCGCTAACGGCTGGCGGCTAACCGCTAACTGCTCTCCCAGCCAGGCACAGTAAGCCATCGCCTCGTACCAGGTCACCCCCACCACCGGCTGGTTGGAGGCGTTGTAGGCGGGATCGTCCCAGTAATAGGGATGCTCATGAGGCCGTGGTGAATACGTTTTTGCAAGCTGTTGGCGAACCTCATCCTCAGAAAGTTGGATTAACGCCCGTAGGGTATCCGCATAGTCGGGCGTAATGCGCTCCTCTTTCAGTGATTTCTCGATTTCTGCTGGGTACTGCAAAAAGTATTGGCGAATTTCTAAGATTTCTTCTACCGGCCCACTTGCTGCCAACTCTCCCTGCCGCCACTGCCAGCCGGTCGACGTCCAGTAACGCTCGGTGTCGTAGCCGCCGGCCTGGATAAAACAGCCGTACTCGGCGTTGGTCACCGGGTAGCGGGCCAGGTAAAAGGAGGCAACTTCCGTTTTATGCTGGGGCCGTTCATCATCGTAAGCCTCGGGATCGAGGCTGCCCAGCGTGGCCGTACCGCCGGGAATGGGGACCAGGTCCGGCAAAATAACTTCCACTTTGTTGAGCACCACCGGCAGGAAACGGGGATCACCCACGGCGGCCAGCACCCGCCCGGCCTGGAGGCGGGCCCGGCGGTGCAGAGAGGGATCCCCCAGGTGGGCCAGCAGAGCCTGCTGCACGGCCGTCCGGGTGTCGGGCTGAACCACGGCCCCGCCTTCGCTCAAGCAGCGGCCGGCCAGGGCCGGGTTGGCGGCCAGCACCGCCCGGACAAAGGCGTCAGGCCGGTGGGTGATACCGGCGGCCAGAATGGTCGTCTGTTCCCAGCCGGTGGGTGGGGGTGGGGGCAGCGGGTCCCACTGGCCCACGTTGGCCGGGGGCATCTCCTGGTGGGCCAGGGGAATGAGCCACAACTCGCTCAGGTCATCCCCCGCCTGCCAGCGGGTCAGCAGGTGTTGGGCGGCAAATTGCTCCTGGAGCAGTTGGTGGCTGAACTTGTGGGCCTCGGGCGTGGTCACGGCCGGATCGGGAATGAGGATAGCGGCCCGGCAGGCCAGGTCGAACAGGTGGACCGGGTTGACCGGCACCGTTTCCCGGCCCAGCCGCACGGCTGGCGGCAGCAGGGCCTGCAACTGGTCGGCAGGCAGAACGGTGCTTTCGCTGCGGGCCTGCATCTGGTAGCCCAGGTGGCTCAAGGCAGCCAGTTGGGCCTCGGGGCGGATCCAGTGGGGGTGGCCGACTGCTTTTTCCCGCTCCACCAGCCAGTAGGCATACTGGGCAAAGAGGGCCCCTCGTTTCGACGGCAACTCACGCCCCTCCCGGGCATAGAGCGCCGCCAACACACTCAACTGGTAGGGATTGTGGGCGTGTTCCAGGAGGGCCAGGCGGCGTAACACGGCCAGGGCTGCCCCGGCCTGTTCTCCCAGGTAGGCGGTCAGAAAGGCTTCAATCTGGGTTTCGGTCAGGGGATCAATTTCCACCCGGGGCAAATCCAGGGGCTGGTCATAATCGGCCTGATCCCGGCTGGTTAGCACCAGCCGGCTGTGATTGGCCTCATCGGCAAAATATTTGGTGATAAAATCTTTCCAGACGTTGGCCCGCCTGGCTCGTTGACTCTCCGTGTCCAGGCGCTCCATCTCGTTGAGGCCATCGGCCAGCAGCAACACCTGGCCGGTCCGAACCAGGTCGACAAAATGACCCGGCAGGCGCTCGGTGCTCCAGCGATGGCTGACAAACTCCAGGGGGGTGCGATGGGGCCAGGTATAGTTGGCCAGGTTCAGGCGCAGCGGCAGCCGGACATCCTGCCCGGTCAGAAAGGCCCGAGCGGTATCGAGAGCCAGACGGCCCAGAACGGTGGTTTTGCCGCAGCCTGGTGGCCCCAGCAGGACAAAGGCCGGGTGCTGGTCAATGGCCTCGGTCACGTCGGTCAGTCTGACCCGTTCGACCTGGCGCTGAGGTCCCTGGCCCACCCAGCGCCGCTCGGTGAACTGGAGGGTGAGGGGAATATCCTGCAAATCCAGCCGCCCGGCCAGGGGAATGTAATGCTGGCGGGCGGCCCGTTCCTGCGGCACCCGGGGCTGGCGGGTGAACAGCCAGGCAGCATAAGCCCGGCGGCGCAAGTCGATACCGGCATCGGCAGCCTGGGGTAGCAGTTGAAAGGCTTCCAGCAGGTTGCCGGGCAGAGGCAGGCTGGCCTGCCCGCCGGCGGTGGCTTCCAACCGGCCCTCAGCGGTGAAGCAAACGCGCCCCTCCGGCCGGGCCAGCAGCTCGGCCAATTGATCCAGCCGGGCCTGGATAACGTTGATGTTTAACTCGACCCGATTTTCAATAAAGCCGGTGTTGATGGTATGGGCGTACATATCGCGCCCGGCTTCAATATCGCCGGAGGAGCCTGGTTGGGCCATAGGTCGTTACTCCGTGAAACGTGTTGCGTCCCTTCGGCTTCGCTCAGGACAGGGTTGCGTGTTGCGTGTTACGTGTTGCGTGTTACGTGTTGCGTGTTGCGTGAAACGTGATTCATCATTCATCATTCATCATTCATCATTCATCATTCATCATTCGCAGATTCGCCATTCATCACTCATCATTCATCATTAATTTTGCCCCGGCCTGAGCGTCGAACCCAGGGGCCTACCACAAAGACCGGGGCGATTTTATATATGGCCGGGCTGGTCGATGACCAGCACGCGACCGGGACCGGACCACGCTGTCTTTCCTGCCCGGCTGCGCTCCGTAAAGACACAGCTTTACCGGCAAGATGAAAGTCTGGGGCGACTACCACCCGACACCCGTTGTTGTTGTTGAAGTTGTCTGGGTAGTTGTTGTTGCGGGCCGACACGCGGGCGTTCCTTTCATTGTTAGTCCAGGCCCCGCCGCGCAGCGTCCCCGGTCCGGCCCCACATTAATAATGATGAATGATGAATGGTGAATTGTCAATTGTCAATTCTTTTTCTGCCAACTGCCCAGCATGCGGCCGATTTCGGCAACCATCTGCCCGCCGTGGCGCTGCTGGCCCAGGTTGATGTAGCCCAGATCATAACTCAGGCGCAGGTAAAAGCGCAACTTGTCCAGTTCCACGTCGGCGGCTTGCAGGTAACGGGCCGTATCGGGCAGGCGCACGGCTTCGATCAGCCGCTCTTGTAAGTTTAAGGCCGATTGCTGCATGGCCTGGGCCACCACAAAACGCTGGTGGCGGGGAAACGTAACCGTCAAAGGAATGAGCCACTTGACCAGATCATAGGTTTTGGCGAAGATGGGCGATTGTTTCAAGTTGACCTCCCGGGCATCAACAGATCCAATTTGTGCTCGCGATGGGTCCGTGACCCGTCGCATCGCCGGTCATGGACCGGCTTGGAGCGTTAGATTTGGGTCCACTGGGAATGAGTTGTGCGGTGACCAGGGCCCGGCGCAGGCCGTAAGTGTCGCCGTGGGCGGCGTGGGCCAGCCAGCCCCGCAGCGAGGCTTCGACGTCGGCGTAGTCCAGCAGCCCGGCCGAGAGTGCCCGTAATTGTCGCCGGAAGCGCCGGGCAAAGGCGATGCCGTTGCGCCGCTTGAGCAGGCGATGGGTAGGATAGGTGACAAAGCCCAAAAAGGGAATGCCGTTACTGACCGGGTAGACCGTACTGGATTGCTCGTGCAGGGTCAGGCGCAGTTGGGGCAGAAACTCCATAATGGCCCGCTTCCAGGCCCACAACTCTTTTTTACTGTGGCCGAAGCAGAGAAAATCATCCACGTAGCGCACGTAGGCCCGGCATTCTAGCTCCCGCTTGATAAACTGGTCCAACTCGTTGAGGTAGCAGTTGGCCCAGAATTGACTGGTCAGGTTGCCGATGGGCAGGCCGCGCGGCCGGTGAACGGCGAAGAGGTCATCGCCGGAAAAGTAGACCATATCATACTCGTTGGCCAGCACTCCGGCTCCGCTGTCGAGAATCTGGCCAATCAGCCAGCGCGTTTGCTCATCGGCGATGATACGAAAGAGGATGTCGCGTAAGATGAGGTGGTCAACGGAGGGGAAAAACTGGACAACGTCGCCCTGCAGCACGTAGCTATAACAGCGGGCAAACTGCCGGCAGCGATTGAGGGCAGCGTGGGTCCCTTTGCCCTGGCGACAGGCGTAGCTATCGCGGCTAAAGCGAGTCTCGAAGATCGGCTCGATCTGGCGCACCAGGGCGTGGTGAATTACCCGGTCTCGAAAGGGGGCAGCGCTGATCCGGCGCAGCTTGGGCTCGGTGATGTAGAAGTGGCGGTAGGAACCGGGTTGGTAACTCTGGCTGCGTAGTTCCGCCTCCAATTGGAGCAGGTTATCGGTCAGGTAATATTCAAAGGTGGCCACTTCCGGCACTTTGCGCTTGCGTTTGGCCGCTTTACGCCAGGCGTAGTACAGGTTTTCGTAGGTATAGATTTTTGGGTAGAGGTTTTTGTAGGTTTTCATAGGTGTTGCGTGTTGCGTGTTGCGTGTTGCGTATTGCGACCCAGATTCAAAATCTTTTTCTGAGAAACTATACCTGCTACCTGCTACCTGCCCCCTGCTACATGGAGATTCTTCGCTGCGCTCAGAATGACATGACCTGCCACCTGCTACCCGCTACTGCTACCTGCCCCCTGCTACATGGAGATTCTTCGCTGCGCTCGTTACACTAAGTCCAACAAACCAAATTGAGGTAAAATAGGTTTTGTCACCTCAAAGGAAAGGACTTAGAAATGGACGAAGCAATCTCAAGATTTAAATCCTATTTACAACGGCGGTATCCCGACCGGAGTACCACCAAACATTATATGAGCGACTTATCGATCTTTCGTGAACTTGTCGGCAATGTCTCACCCACAGAGATTACGGCCAAACGAATTGATGAATTTGTGCTGTCTCAAGGTCAACAGGGCTTGAAGGCGGCCACCATCAATCGCCGTTTAGCCACCCTGGCCAGCTTCTTTGACTTTTTGATCGAAGAAGCCGAAGATGACAGTTGGCATAACCCGGTCCACTGGAAACGGCACGGCATTAAGCGCGGTCATCATCTGCCCCGCGATGTGAGTGATGACACGGTCAGGCGCCTATGGGCTGTCATTGACGACCGACGCGACCAAGCGATGTTTACCCTCATGCTCTGTGCTGGCTTGCGGGTCGGTGAGGTGGTCAAGTTACAAGTGCAAGAGGTCCCGGAGCTTGAAACAGCTATCCTGGCTCGGCTGCGGGTCTGCGGCAAAGGAGATAAAGAACGGATCGTCTGGTTAACCAGCGAAGCCATGCGTTCGGTGCAAGCGTGGCTGACAGAGCGACCTGAGAGCCAGGCCAGCACTCTATTTGTTAATCAACACGGTCGTTCTTTGACCACCAACGGGGTGCGCTATCGTCTGAACCAATACTGCCAGCAGGCCCAAGTCAAAGTGACTTGCCATCAACTGCGGCATACCTTCGCTCGCCGCCTGGCCGAGCACAATATGCCGATAGATAGCCTGGCCAAATTACTGGGACACCGCAGCTTGCAGACGACCCAACTGTACATTGATGGGGCTGACCCGACGGTGCGTCGTGATTTCGAAGCCGCGATGCAATTCAGCGCTGAGGTCAAGGCTATGCCTGGAGCAAGGGCTAACTCATCGCTTGGCCCTGATCAGTTCAGTTCGGCCCAACGGGCCAACGATGAGCAGCCTGATCCGGTGACGGTGGTGGATAAACTGGCTCATCTGGCCGCCGATTTACCGGACTGGCTGCACCAGGCTGTCCGGGAACACACTTTGAGCCGTATCCCCCGCTGGCAGCCCCACCAGGTCAGCCATCAGGCCCATAACCATTTTGGCGTTCTGTGTCGGATGGGGCGCTGGTTGGTCAACCATCGAGACTGGACCGCCCTGGAACAATTGCGACGGGCCGACCTGAGCGCTTATGTCGACGCGGCCCTGATCAGAGGTCTCAAACCACAGAGTGTTGGGGCTGAGTTGAAAGTCTTTCGGGGTTTCTGGCGTGACTTATTGGCCCAGGAACGAGTGGCCAATGGTGCTCTGCTGCTGGTCAAAGCACCGGCCGCAACAAGCGACCATCTGCCCCGCTATCTGACCCCGACCGAATTTCAACGTCTGGAGCAAGTCATCCTGGCTGAAACTCAGGCTGACTGTCCCCAAGACCGCTTTGACCGGGCCTGGTTCTATCTGCTGGCTCAGGCTGGCCTGCGTCGGGGCGAACTGCTCAACCTGCGCCTGAACGACTGCGACTTGGCTGGCAAACGGTTACGAGTGCAAGCTGGCAAAGGCGACCGTGACCGCGTGCTGCCGATGACCGACCAACTGGTCAACGTGATCCGTGACTATTTGGCTGTGCGCGAACCCGCTTCCACTGACCATGTGTTGATCCAGCGGGGCGCGCCAGTTGGGCGAGAGTTGATCCGACTCCGACTGGCTCGCTTTGGTCAGCAGGCTGGCCTGGAGCGGTTGACCCCTCACCAACTGCGCCACACCCTGGCCACATTTCTGGTTAACCAGGGCATGCCGATCACCTCTCTGCAGAAATTCTTGGGCCATCAAGACATCAACAAGACCTTGGTTTATGCCCGGGTTTATGACCAGACCGTGCGCCAGCAATTTGCAGCGGCTATGGCTCAAATTGAGGGTATTGCTGTCGCAGACTGGCCAACCAAAACGTCAGAACAAGTCAACTCGCCCCTTGAAATCAGCATTGGTTAAGGAGGCGACTTAGTGTAAACAACTCTTATTCACCCTGCCCCAATGTTGAGAGCTTTATTGTAAAAGTGCAACTTAGGATAAACCGATTGTTATGTCAACAATTTGACCATTTTGACTACCAAAATTTGACACTTAGTGTAAAACGCTCAGAATGACATGACCTGCCACCTGCTACCCGCTACTGCTACCTGCCCCCTACTACATGGAGATTCTTCGCTGCGCTCAGAATGACACGACCTGCTACCCACTACCCACTACCCACTACCCACTACCCACCACCCACTACCCACTACCTGCTACCTGCTACCCTGCAAGCCCGACAGCTTACTTTGCCTATCCTACACTCATCGCCAGAGCCAGAAAACAGCACGCGAGAAACCAGCAACCAGCAACCAGCAGCCAGAACGTTATGGGACAGGGGCGACTACCACCCGACACCCGTAGTAGTCGTCGAAGTAGTCTGGGTAGTTGACGTTGCGGGCCGACACGCGGGCGTCCCAACCATCGAAAGTCCAGGCCCCGCCGCGGAGCGGAACCCAGCCATCCTGACCAATCTCTCCCATCCATTCCCAAACGTTACCGCTGCCATCCCATACCCCGGTCGGACTGACCCCCTGGGGGTAGGTGGTGACGGCAGTCATACTGGCCTCTCGCCAGGATTCTGTATCGGAACCAACCCAGTCTCGCCATTCATCGTCATCTTTAAAGTCCCGGCCAAACCAGCTTTCGGCGCAATTCAGGTTATTCGGGTCAAACCGATCCCCCCAGGGATAATCCCCACGCCCGCCCATGGCCGCCTCCCACTCGGCCTCGTGTGGCAATCTCACCCCCAGTTCACCCCGGGCCAGTCGCTGCCCGATTTCCTGACCGTCGCCGGCTACCGGCCGACGGCCAGCGGCTAACTGCTGCCCCAACCAGCCACAGTAGGCTTCGGCCTCAAACCAACTGATCCCGACCACCGGGTAGAGGGGGCTGTTCCACTTTTGGTCGGTCCACCAGTAGGGCCGGTCTCGTTTTTCGGGAGGGCGATCTTTGAGCCAATCTTGCAGCCAATCCGGCGCTTTACTGTCATAGTCGCCGGTACGCCAGGCCCAGCCGTCGTCGCTCCAGAACTCCCGGCGTTGGTAGCCGTCGTCGTCAATAAAGCGAGCAAATTGGTAGTTGGTGACCGGGTATTTGCCCAACCAAATCGTGCCGGTGGGGGTAGAAACCGGCCGGAAAGTATCCAAACCGGTCGGCTCAACGCCGGCGGGGGCCAGTAACAAATCGTCTGCTGCCGGCGCCGGTGTCCAGCCCAGGCGGCCCAACAGGTTGCCTGCCTCGCGGCGGGTGCGGCTGGGGCAGGCCGTGGCTTGCATTGTTTCCACCAACGCCTGCTCAATTTTGAGGGCGGCGGTCCGGCCGACGTTGGCCGGGCCTACGTCCAGCAAGACCTCCCCGGCAAAGACGGCCGGGCGGCCGGTCTGGTCGGGGGGCATCTCCAGGTGGAGCAGTTTTTGCAAAATGTTCCCGGCCGTTTTGGGGAACTGCTGGATGATGGCTATCGCCGCTACGGCCAGTTGGAGGGTTTCGCGCCAGGCCGGGTCCAGCAGGTATCGCTCAAAAATGGCCAAAGCGGCCTCCAGCCCCTCCTCCAGCAGTTGGACAATGCCCTTGGCCGCCAGCATCTCCTCCAAAGTCAGGTGTAAAAAGCCGTACTGCCGCTCCCCCCGCTCTAACAACAGGTTGGAATAACGTTCCACGCTCTGCAAAAAATCTCGTCCCCGTTGGCGGGCTTCGCCCCTGGGCAGGCCCCACTCCTGCCGGTAGTAGCCGGTCAGCCAGCCTTCCAGTTGAGTCTGGCTGACCAGCCCGGCGGTGGGGTTTTCCTGGCGCAGCCACAGGGCCAGCGGAGCCAGCACCTGGACCGTTTCCTCGTAATTGATGCCCGGCCCGACCGGGCCCTGGTCCAGCGAGCGGGCCAGGTTCCAGCTTTCGATCAGGGCTTCCAGGTACAACTCGTACAGCTTGACCCGCTGCTCCGGCAGGGTCACCCCGGTATATTTGATCAGGGCCAGGATGGTCAGCAAGAGAGGATTGGCGGCCAAACGCTCCACGCTGGGCCGGCCGGCGATGGCGGCCAGTAGCTCCTGCCGTTCCCGCTCGGCCGCCTGGCGGGCCGGTCCGGTATCCCCCTGGACGCTGAGGGCAAAGGCCAGGGTCCACTGGCGGACAAACTGCTCGATGTCGGCCCAACTAAAATCGGTCAAGGTGTAGGTACGCCACTGCCGCCCGGCCAGCGGCGCCTCCTCGTAGCCCACAATCCGGCTGGTGACGATGACCCGGTTACCGGTGACGACCTCCGCCCCTTTCGTCAGGCTCAGGTCAGGCCGCTGACCGGCCGGCCCGGCCGCTTCCGGCCGGTGGTCGTTCGTCCTTCGTCCTTCGTCGTCAGGATGTGGGCTATGTTCGGCCACAAAATCCTCCACCAGCCGCACCAGGTATTGACGGCCGGCCTGGACCTCGTCCAGCCCATCCAGCAGGATGACCGCCTGCTGTTTGGCCAGGGCGTCGTTGAACAGCTCCCCCACCCGGTCCAGCTTTTGCTGGCGGGTGGCGTAATAGTCGCCCAGAAATTGGCCCAGGCAGACCTCGCCCTGTTGTCGTAGATGGCGGGCGTAGGCGTTGAGGGGCAGCAGGATCGGCAGGGGGCCGTCGGGTTGCCCGGCCAGGGCCAGGGCCAGCACCTTGAGCAGGGTACTTTTGCCCGCCCCCGGATCACCCAGGACCACCACCGCCGGGTCGGTTTTGAGGGCTTCTTCGATCAGCACCGGTTCTGACTGGCGGGTGGGCATGGCCGCTTCGGCGGCCTCCGCCTCCGGTGGGGCCATCAGCCGCCCGGCCACCCGGCCCAGGAGTTCACCCGGAGCGGCCCCCTGGGTCTGGGCCTTGAGGGGCACATAGACCGAGGCCAGGGATAACTGCTGGGTGACCTGCTGGACCTGCTGGATGCCTTTGATATCCAGATACCGGTAGGACTCACGCAGATAAGCCAGGTAGTCGTGGCGCAGTTGGCGCAAATCGGGCGGTGGGTGGAAAGGCTGCTGGAAAATAACGGTAAAATTCTGCTGAATGCCGGTAATGACATTTTTAGCATGGATATCGCGCCCGGCTTCAATATTGCCGGAGGAGGGTAAATCGCTCATAGGACCTCACCGGATTGACGATTTTAGCCACCGCCTGGGTAGCCTTCCTTGTTGGGCAGTTCCACACGGACAGGAAAGAACACGGACTTTTTTGTCTGTGTTCTTTCCCGTCCGTGTGGCTAAGCTTGGGTAGGGTTTACATAGGCGATCAGCCACCAACATTTGAAAAAATAAAATCGGCCAGCCGTTTCAGGGTCATCACCACCGGCACCAGGCCGATGACCCTGGCCCCAAATTTACCGGCTGCCTCGGCCGCCCTGGCCGCCTGCTCGATGATGGTGGCGGCCCGGTCCAGGTGGGTGATCACTTTTTCGGCCACCGGCTTGTCGGCCTGGGCCTGCTCGATGGCTCGCTCCACTGCTTTTTGAGAATCTTCCACCTGGTACTTGTCGGCAATCTCGCCCGCCTTGATGGCCTGGGCCAGTTGCTCCCGCAGGGTCACCAGTTCTTGCCGGAACTGTTCCAGGGTCGGTTCGGTTCCGCCCTGGCCCAGATACTGCAAGCCGGTTACAATATTCTGGGCGACGATATCCCGCACGGCTTCAATATCCCCGCTTTGAATATCCTGAGCCAGGGCTAACAGATCCCGGGCAGATTCCGCGTCGCCCCCTCGCACCTGCGCCCCGGTAACGACATGGTCAGATTCGATATCACGGCCAGCTTTCACCCGGCCAGTCTGGCCCGGTTGGGTTGATTGGTTTTGAGCTTCGTCGGTCATTGTTGTTTCCTTTCATTGCTATTTGTTTTTCGCTCCGATTATACCATAAGTATTAGCCCTGAACAATGGCACGCAACTCAGTAGGGTCAGATAGGACAATAATCTTATTTACATAATCTATCAAACATGTTGCCTTTTCTCTAGCATGCGGGTATAATGGAAGAAAGATGTAGCTCTAAGCATAGAGTACTATATATTGTGTGGTAAACGATTGTTTCACCAATATATAGTAGGCAATATGAATGGGCTTGGGGTTCAAACCCCAAGCTGAGCAGCAAAAGTCAGCTAAAGCGGACTAAAAATGCCCAATTTTTGCCCAGAACAGTGCGCTTCAGCGTACTTGAGCCTTTTAGCCTGGGGTTTGAACCCCAGGCGGCGTGGGCAAAGCTATTCGATTAATTTTTTTAATCTTCTTCAGTCCGGCAGCGTATGGCGTGGACTGTGGTCCACGCCGGGCGAGAAAGATTGTCCTGAGGTTGCCTATCGAGTGAACATTAGACTCTTTTTTTTATGCCTCCTTATCGCCATCCTGAGCGGGTGTGCTGATAGCGCGGCCCAATCTGACCCACTCCAGTTTACGCCCAGGGCCGTGGCCCCACCTACCCAGGCCATCCCGGACGAGCCACGGGAACAACCGCCCCCGACCGGTGAACAGGAGGCCGTCTCCGGTCGGGCCTTTGAGGATAATCTCCCTCTGGCGGCCCGCGTGAACAATCAACCGATCTTTCTGGACACTTACCAGAAACAGGTGGCCCAAATGGTCCAGGCCCTCGAAGCCCAGGGGCTGGACCTGGCCACTGAATCTGGGCAGGAGACCCTGGGCCAGGTGCAGCGACAGGTTTTACAGGCCCTGATCGACCAACGTATCATCGAGCAACAGGCCGGCAAACTGGGCCTGACCGTTACCGAGGCCATGCTTGAAGCCAGGATACAGGAAAGTATCGCCCAGGGACAAGGCCAGGATCAATTTGAGGCCTGGCTAGCCGCTAACAACCTGACCTATGAGGAGTTTAAGGATACGCTTCGGGCGCAATTAATTGCCAACCAGGTTTTCGAGCAGATCACCGGCCACGTGCCCGAAACAGCCGAACAGATTCAACTGCGACACATTCAGGTGGCAGACGAAGCAACGGCCCGGGCCATCGTCGAACAACTTAAAAACGGAGCGGACTTTGCCACCCTGGCCCGGGCTCAATCTCTGGACGAAAGCAGCCGGGCCAACGGGGGGGACCTGGGCTGGTTTCCCCGGCGATTGGGGCCCATTCCCCCCGCAGTCGAGGCGATGGCCTTCTCGTTACAACCGGGCCAGGTTAGCGGGCCGATCCAAAGCCCGCTTGGCTTTCATGTTATCAAATTAGAGCATAAGGAGGCTGAACGACCTTTAACAAACGAAATGCTTCAGGCCCTGAAAAAACAAATATTTACCGATTGGTTGAGGGAACAGCAGTCATCAACAACCGTTGAGCGGTTTATTGGGCTATAGTTGTAGCCACTGTCAACAAATGCTATACTTGATATCATTCACCTGCTGTAACTGCCTACCCTCATGTCATTCCGAGGAGCGAAGCGACGAGGAATCTCCGGTAACAAGGGCAAATCCAGCCTGAAACAGGAGATTCTTCGCTCCCTGTGGTCGCTCAGAATGACACGGTAGGTAGTTACCACCTGCTGGCAAAAAGTGACCGGGTACGAAAGCACGATGCGACAAGCCAAATTTAAGACTACTCATCTGGGCTTAATTATTGTTGTTGGCACGCTAACAATTTTAATGTTTATTTTGATCGCGGCTATAGCCATCCTTTTTTTTACCAATCAACTCGGGGCTGCTCAACCCGAAGAGCAAAGCTTGCTCATAGGGGCCAGTCCCTTAAACAGGATCGACGTTGAGCAGGTTGACCCGGCCCTGGCTTTGGCCTCATTGGGCGGCGTGCCTGAAGCAGAGGTCATCGTCGAAGCGATTGACAAGGCCAGGCCTGAAACGGCCTTAGCGGCCTTGCTCTTCCATCCAACCCTGAGCGACAAAGAAAGCGCTGGCGACTTTCTACGTTTAGCCGCTGCTTATGTTGCCGATGGTAACAGAGAAAATGGAATTTTCAGCTATCAAATGGCCGGCACGATTGCCACCCTTAGCCCCAACATACCAGATACGGTTCGGGCAGACGTGTTTGTGCAAGCCGCTGAGGGTTTGATCACCTTAAACGAAGCCACATTGGCCAAATTTTACCTGGACCGGGCCTTTATTGTGGCTGCCAGGAGCCCTTTTTTACAAGCGGCCCACCGGCGGGTTATTCTTGAGAGATTGCAGAAAAATTATATAATCCTCGGTGAGCGAGAATTAGCCAGAGAAAGTTTAAATCTGAGTGCCAATCCGCCAGCCCTGGCTTTATTGACCCCAGAGGGACCCATTCTACCAGCCAATGAGGCCGTTCCCTTATCTGCGCCGGTACAAGAAGCTGAAGCCAAACGGTGGATAAGCGCCCAAGAGTTAGCGGCCAGCCTGGTAGAGCGTGGCGGTCGCGCTCCTGAAGCGGCTAGAGAGGCCCTAAGCGAAGCACTGATTGATGAGGATCGGCAAAAGTTGCCATTCTATAAAAGCGAGTTGGCTACCGCCACCCGGCTGTCCAAGAAAATAGACATCACCCTGGCTCAAATAGAATGGTTATCTATAAAATATAAAGTGGCCCGGCGAGCCTACGGTATGAGTATCGTTCCTGACTGGGAAGAACAGGCCGAGCAAATACGAGCCGATTTGACCAAAACTTATGAAACTCTTTTTGCCCTTTACGCAGATTTAATCGTGGCTTTGCCTGAAGCTTCTCAAATTGATAAAGCCACGGCCGAAAGGCTCCGGCGCGAGATTTTAGCCGGCGAATTGGGCCGGTATCCCAATTACCCGGAAGAACAACGACGACAACAGCTTTTGGATGCAACAAATCAACTCATCATCACCCAACCTGAGATTAATATCTTCGTTGGTGTGGACACAATGGCCGGTCAAGAAATCTATACCCTGATCTCTCCAGAATAGACAAGGAGTCGCCTATGGCGCGGGGGGTGTGGGGGGTGTCCCTCCACGCTCTCCCGCGCCACACGCACCGTATGATAATCACATTATCATAGGAGAAACTTATGGATAGGTTAGACAATCGCTTTACAACCATTTTACTGACCATGATCCTGGGGATGACCATTCTCTCTGGTTTATGTTATATTACCATCTTTATTCAACCCAACAGCCCCTTTAATCCGCTCAGTCCTAATCGAGCCACGATTATTGCCGAAACAGCGGCCGCCCAAAATGTGGCGGCAGTCGTGCCCCCCGTCGTGGCCACCCCAGATCAATCTTACCCGGCGACCTGGACGCCAACGGCAACCAACACGCCGGGACCAACCAAAACCCCGACCGATACACGCACCCCCACCCCCACCAAAACGTCGACGCCTACCCAGACGCCTACGCCCACCGATACCAATACGCCCTTGCCGCCCACCCCGCCGCCCACCGTCACCCCTACCCCCACCCCCTACCCTTATTTTGTGGTCTCCCACTCCAGTGAAAATAATTGCGCCGATATCGGCTTGAAGGGGGTGGTCAATGGAGTCGATGGCCTACCCCAGGCCAATGTTCAGGTCCAATACGGTGAGGTAGGGATAGCCGGCAGCCGCTTCACCGCCACGACCGATGCCAGCGGTAGATACGGTGCTTTGATGCTGCCGGGTAGTGCCAAACCGGCCTCTTATCAAGCCCATACCTGGTACGCCTATGTTTTGCAGAATGGACAGCAGGCCAGTGAGATATTCCAGTTCACCACCGACCCGATTTATATTCAAAATCCCGATCACTGTAGTGGTATTGACCCCGAGGAAGATAAAGATGAGTTTTTGGATAAAGGGTGTATTTTAGATCCCTGTACCAGTTCAGAGTCTATTCAAATAAAAATTATTAACTGGCAATTGAGAGCGACAGAGTGAGCAGCGTAAGAGGACAGCAATGACCACAAAAGAAAGATTATCTTTTGGTTCTGAAAATTTAGACGCAATGGTCGGGGGCGGGCTACTAAAGGGATCGACCGCTTTGATCAGCGGTGCACCCGGTGTGGGGAAAACAACGCTCGGTCTTCAATTTCTGATTGCCGGCGTTGAAGCGGGGCAGCCCGGCTTGATGGTTTCCTTTGAGGAATTTCCGGCCTCTCTTATTAGAGATGCCCTCCAGTTGGGCTGGGATTTAAAATATTTGGAACGGGAGGGATTTTTTAAGATAATCTTCACCTCGCCTGAGGTCTTTCTGGGGAGTTTAAAGTCTCAAGATAGTCCGCTGTCCGAAACCCTGCGGGTCTTGTCCCCCGAACGGATCGTGATCGACAGCGCTGCCCACTTTCAACGCATCACCAACGATCCCTATCAACTCAGGGATATTTATAATACTCTGACCAACGCTATGAAACGGGAAGGCATGACCTCGTTGTTGTTAGACGAATCGGTAGACATATTGGCCGTGCAACAGGGCCGAATGGCCACGCTGCCATTTTTGGTCGATGCCGTTATGATTATGCGTTACGTCGAAGTTGATAGTAGTATGCAGCGAGCGATTGCCGTCATAAAAATGCGCGGCAGTGCCCATCAAAAGGAGATCAGGCGATTTGAAATTGAGCACGGTGGTCTCAAAATCGGTGAACCTTTCACCGGTCGAGAAGGAATTCTATCCGGCAGTACCCATCGTATCGCTTAAGAGGGTACGTCCCAGATGTAGGGTAAGTTGCCAACTTGCCCGCAGCCTCGGTGATGATTTCATCGGGGCTTTTTACCGTCCCCGTCCAACAACAATCATTATTCCCCAGATCACTCCTCCCAAAACCGAAATAATCATTCCTGCCCGAAAACTATTCGGTCTAAACGTCAACGTTACGGTGTGGTTGCCTGGCGGCACCACCACCCCCTGCTGAACGACATTAACCCGCCGCAACTCCGCCGCCCGGCCATCAATTTGGACCTGCCAGCCAGGATAATAGATCTGGCTAAACACCAGGAGATGACGATCCGCTGCTGCCACCGTGGCCGTTAATCTGGTGGGGCTAAAAGCGAGGCCGGTTACCGTTGAAGTCAAGACCTCTCCCAGGGGGGTAGCCAGCGAGTCCGCTAAAACGGCTCCCCGACGTAAATCAAAATCATCGGCGGCCAGGCGGGCAATGGCTCGATCATCTTCTGGGATGACCTCTGTTGTCGAAACAAACCAGGCCCTGGGGAAGGGATCGCCCATCTCAAACACTTTGAGGTCACCTGCTTCAAAAACGAGGGATAAGCCGTCGTTGGCGAGGTCGCGGTTAGCCACAACGTAGCGCACATTCATCAACTGCCACAACCGCCAGGCCGGCATCTGTTGGGAAAAGGCAGCCACAGCCGCCACCTGCAACGGCGTATTACCGGTTAAATCTGGCAGCTTGTAAACCGAGGCCGCACTGTTCCCCCCCGCTAGCAGCCCCCCACTAACAATACGGCCCGGTTCAGCCCGGAGGGCATCCTGCAAAAATTGAGGCACGCCATTGGGGGCAAAAGGCTCAGGGTCTACGGGCTTTTCCAGGTTAAAGCGCCAGTTAATGGTGAACAGATTAAAAGCCAACCACAAGGTCACCAGGCCCATCCCCCACGTCCGTCGTAGCCACCGGCGTGAACGCAGGGCCAACAACACCAGCATCCCGCCCAAAATAAATAAACCAAACAGGTGATGCCGCAACACACCAAAAAAGAGATTAACTTCATCACCACGAGCCGTGGCTGCGGCAGAACCATAGATAAACCAGGCCGTCAAGCCCAGGGCTATCCCCATGACGATCCGCAGGCGATATTCAAAACGGGTGTAAGTTTGTCGGGATAACTTTGACAGGGGACCGGTCAAAACCATCGCTCCATAACCGGCCAGGATGGCCGCGCTAAAGCTATACACCAAAAAGGCCCGCTCCTGTTGACGTACCGCCTCGAAGCCGGGCAGCAACAGGTAAAAAAGAGGATACAGAAAGGTGTTACCACCAAAGGCCAGCCCAAAACTAATCAGTCCCGCCCCGGCCCAGAAGAAAACGTCCCGTCGAGGTTGGGCTAAAGCCAGGGCCAGCCCAATCAGCACCAGGGTCACAATCCCTACATATTCCGGCGACCCACCCCAAAAGCCCGGATATATGATCGAAATAAATTCATTGAGAGGTAACCCGGTTGAGACAGCCCGATAGGAGAGGTCGGCCCGGAGAGAACGTCCAATAAATTCCAGGGTTGGCAGCAGTTGGGCTGCGGAGATAAGGACGCCCAACACCACCACAATCAGCCAAAGGGCAAGATGCGAGCCAAGCAGAGGCAACAGCGAGGCAATGGAGCGCGGAGCAGATGGTGAATGGTTTCGCCAGGCACAAAACACCCGAAAGGCCGTGTAGGCCAGGCTAAGATAGAAGATATACAAAACCGTTTGGGGATGTCCGGCCAGAATGGCCATAGCAAAGGTCAAAGCTGCCCAAGCTATCGCTACCAGTGAAGCCGTGAAGAGGCGCGTGAAACGTAAAACGTAAAACGTGAACCTGTCAGGCAGGTGGCCTGAAACGTGGTTACTACTCATTTGCTGATTCGTTGGCCCGCCGACACGCCAGAGGGCTACACTCAGACTCCACAATATCCAGGGCAGCCAGGCGCTGACTTCTAGAATGGTCATCTGTTGTACGGGAAAGCCGGTCAGATAACCACCATAGGTAAAAACCAGGGCGGCTATGACCGCTCCGAACCGGGCTCGTCGTAACGGAGCCCCACTTAGCCGACCAAGATGACGGGCGAACAGGTAGGTCCCTACAGCGGCCAGAGAGAAGTGGGCGATGACCTGTAGCTCCAGGGCCCTTATTGGAAAGCCGATTTCCCGGCCAAACACGGGACCACCCCAGCCTAAAATGAGGGCTTCAGAAAGGTGGGGAGGATATAACGCTCCCGATTGAATATCGGCCAGGGCCGGTTGGCCGCCGTAGAGGTAGGGATTCCAAAGCGGCACACGACCACTTACCCATTCCTGGGCGGCAAAGGCTCTCAAGGGAAAGTATTGCCCGGTGAAATCGCCAGGGGTAATCTGCATACGGTCGGCGGGGTTGGGGGTTATAAGCCGCCAGAAAAAGAGACCCGGTAAAAGCGCCAAAACCAGGCTAAGGGTCAGGTCAGGCCAATGGCGACGAATAGGGGCAAACAGGCCAGACAGGGCAGAAATCACCGGATGCCTGCTGCATCCTCGCATTTTGGACTCTCGCATCGCTGGATCATCTGGTAAAGTCGTTCGGCCACTTTCAGGTGGACAACTTCATTGGGATGGCCGTCGACAGGACTGGCCATTAAATCACGAGGCTCATCGTCCTTGATCAATTCGGTGACATCAAGGGTGACAATCCCCCGACTCTGAAAAAAATCGAGGACAGGCCGGGTAATCTGCTGACTCTCTTCAATCGAGGTTACGTTTGGAAAAACAACGACAATTAAAGTAATCCCTTCGGCCTGGGCCCCCTCATAGATTGTTTGTAACTCTTGCTGATGCACCCACCAGATATCGGGCGTCTCAAAGATTTCTGTCACCCACTGCCAATAACCAGCTTGACCTTCCTGCAGCCCAAACCGTACTAAACGCCAATATAAAAAGTTGAAGGCATATGAATTTTGAATCAAGGGCTCAAGAACAGGCGGATATTTATAAATATCAAGTTTTACGCGCTCCACCCCTTGATGAAAAGCGGAGCCCTCTATGTCGTTGATAAAATAGGTCAGGATAAGAATATCAGGTCGATGGGGATAGTTGACAATGGCCTCGATTTCTCGACGGGTATGCCAGCCCGACGAAGCCACGTTAAACACAACCGCCTTGTCCCCCAATAACTCGTTTAGCTTATTGGAAAAGCGATCTTGATAATTGTTGATCCCCAGCCCCGCTGCCAGAGAGTCACCCACCACCATAATTTTAAGCTTGCCGGCGATATCTTCGGCGGACCACTCCCGGTCCCGATAGCCTAAAGAATTGATCGGGGTCCAGTAACGTTGCTTCCAATTTTGGGCCGCCAGGGTAAAAACGAAAGCATCAGATTGGGCAAAGAAAACTTTGAAATAAAACTCGGCCCCCATGAAGGCCAAAAACAGAAATAGAAGAGACACGGTCAGATTGGTCAGTAAATCTCGCCCACTCTTACGACCAGGCCACAACTTTCGATACAGCCATATCAGGCCCACGGCCAGGCATATCCCAACAATTAAGATCAGAGTGTAACCAAGCCAATAAGTCATTTATCCTCTCACTCAGTTCTTACTTTACGCCGGTAGGCCACATTGACTGCCAGGCCAATCAACACAATTAGCAAGCAGGCCAGACTTATCCCGCCCCCAATCTTAAGTGACATAGGGGTATAGACAAATCGAACGGTATGCTGACCGCTTTCTACAAACACGCCGCGCATGGCCAGGTTGGCCGGATAGATAGGCTGCTCAGAACCATCCACGTAGGCCTTCCAGCCCGGATAATAAATGTCAGATAAAATGATCAGGCCAGGCTCCACCAAATTGGTATTGAGGATCACCTCTGAAACTTTGTAAGTCTGAATATTAACGACATCATTGGGCGTCGCATATCCCAACGAATCGGGAAGTTTGCCTTCAATGACCGCCTCAACAGCCGGATCAAAATCGGGCGACTCCAGCCTGTCCACGACCGAGTCGATATCATCCAAGGGCACCTGGGTGGCTTGGTGAACGACCCAGGCCCGGGGCAAGTAGTTTTTGTTAAAATAGATGTTATTTGGTCCATAGTAGAGTAACTCAAAATCGTCGCCAGGTCTAATTAAAGGGTCAGCCCAGCCAGCCAGCACAGGCTCCTCACCCTGGGACTGGGTCACAAAAGAAACAACCATAGTTTGCCGGGGATTTCCATTTACCGTTAAGGTGACAGGCACCCACCCCTGGTGGTCAGCATTATCACGTGGACTCAGAGTCTGGGAGAAAACAAGATTTTGCAAAGGTTCGGCCGGGGTACCAATATAGATCTCAAATAGAGCCCCCGCGCTATTCCAGCTATCAGGATGAATAACAATCCCCATTTCTAAGGTAACGATTTCGGGTAGGGGACCCTCGAAACTAATGACTGAAGGAGATGGAGCTTGAATGACCGGCTGGGTCCAGTTTTTAATATTCCAAAACTCAACCTGACCGGCGTTACCATGCTCAGAGGTAACGTTTGGATTGCCAATATCCCTGATGAGTGATACCCAGCCCTGGTAGTCAGCCAGCTCTGAACGGGTGGTATAGATATATTTTACATTCAAAGCATCAAGCAAACGATTGGGGCTGGGTTGATAGGTAACCACTCTAAAATTCGTATTGGCTCGAACCCCGGTCGCGTTCGCATATGCCTCGTAGCGCGTCAGTGGAAAACCGGTGTGAGCCGAGACCGAGTGAATGGCAAATGCGCCGCCGGTACTGGGCCAGAGCACCCGCCCTGTACTGGAGATACGGTACGGTTCGGTTTCATTCGCCAGTTGTTGTTGTAAAAAGTTCAGGCTGGGCGTAACCGGATAAAACATCGACTCGGGTAAAGCAGGGGCTGTGTCAATATGGGTCAGAAAGAGGTCGATAATAAGGATGAGGGTCGAGAGACCGGCAAAAGCCCGGCCGGGTATCTTTTCGATCGCCCATAACCATAACAGGGTCAGGATTACTCCCAGGAAAACTAAAAATATGAGCAGGGTCGAGGCAAAATAGAAGGGATTAGGATTGATGTCGGGAATAGGCGGTATTCCCCAGAAATGTCTTTCTTGATATTTGGCAATAAAAGCCAGGCGTAAAGCGATGGCCAAAAAAATTACCCCCACGCCCAAACCAAGCCAGACCAGGCGTCGTAGCACCCTGGTTGGACGGACAGTCAGCAGCCAGTCGGCGCCAAAGCCAGCCGCAACAGCCCAGACAAAGGTAATAACATAAATACTCCTCAGAAATCCCAACGAGGGAAAGGTAGGGAAAAATTTATAAAAAATTTGAAAGAAGGGCGGAATATTATAAATGACAAAAACAAACAATAACCCGACCCCAAAAAAATTCCACACTTTTCGTCGATGTATTGAAAATAGTGAGGCAATCAGCAGGAAAAGCGTTAACAACCCTATATAGAACCTGGCCTCAATGCGAAAGCCGTCTTGTACCGGGCCATCCATATGTCTTCCCAGGAATTCAGGGACAAGAAGTTGGATAAGACTGATTTTAGGTGTATACACATCAAATATAACGTCGCTTCGGGTCGTCTCCGACACAAGTTCAGCCAGCGGGATCAGTTGATAAGCGCTCAGACCACAAGTTAAGATGGCAATAATGGCCCCGTATGCCCAATGGCGGCCCACATCTCGAACGTCCCGTTTCTCCCACCACTCACTCAAGCTGCGGAAGAGAACGTAGAAGCCAAATCCGGTCAGGCCATACATCACCAACTGAATCATACCGGCGGAAATCTGCAAGACGCCCGCCAACGCGCCTAGTAGAGTCCAGCGCCAGTCTTTACGATTAATGGCCCGTTCATACCCAAAAAACATCAGAGGCAGCCACACCGCTGTATCAACCACATTCGGAATACCCAGCCATATCATGGTAGAACTATTGTAAACAAAGGCCAGAGCCCCGACCAACCGGCCAAATTGCCCTACCCCGAGTTCTCGCATAAAAAGATAAGCCAGTAAGCTGCCAACAATCAGGTGAAATACAGCCGACCAGCCAAAGGCCACATGCACCGGCATCAGCATCTCAAATATCAGGTTGATAGGATAAAATACTTGATAAGTGCCAGCGCCTAATAACGGTAAACCGTTACCGGCGTAGGGATACCAATAGGGAATTTCACCGTGCTGCCAGGACTCATGAATAAACTTGGCGATAGGAAAAAAAGACCTGACAGCGTCGGCCATGCGTTCATTCCACAACCGAAAGGCAATTGCCCCCGGTATTTCACTACGCCAGGGCTCATATGAGAGGAGCAGGTCCAGAGACAACAAAATATGGCCTTGAAAGACCACTCGCCATAAAAATATCAAGGGGAGTATGATCAGCACCATCACACTTATCAGGGTCAACCACCTGGTTTTAAGATTGATTTGTATCAAAGTTAACCCTCCTCACCCAGATTTTGAGGTAACTACCTACCATGTCATTCTGAACGAGCGCAGCGAGTGAAGAATCCCCAAGGTTTTGGTAAAGTAGACCTCTTTTGGGCCAGCGTTTCGGAGATTCCTCGTCGCTCCGCTCCTCGGAATGACATGAGGGTAGGCAGTTACATTTTGAGTAAAAAATAATCGGTCTTGGGTGTGTTGTTGGCGAGGCCAGCCAAAAGTGATGACCTCACCGGTCAAAATTTGGGCAATGCACCTTACCGCCGTGCCATCTCCTAATAGTCAAGATGATGTTGAACTTCCCGGAAGCCGGTTTTGGGATAACTTGCTTGGATTATCAGGCGATTCTGGCCCATAATCGAGCTTCGGGGAAGTTTTCATCTGTCCAACATTTTGTTGCCCCCTACAATCACTCTCGACCTCGTGCAATTTGACCAAAGGTTTCGGATTTAACCGGCGTAATAACAACCGTGCCTGAAAATTCAGGTGGTCCAAAACCGTACGCACCAATTTCGCCTTCGAGGTCCCAAACACCCGCTTGTGCAGTATGGCCGGATACTCAGCCACCCGGTATCCCATCAGCATCCCGTTCACCAACAATTCGGTGCTGGCCAGATAACCATCAGATTCAAAGGGTACCTGTTCGATCACACGACGGCGATAGGCCCGAAACAAAGCCGTGTAAGTATGCACTTGCCAGTCAACCAGAAGGCGATAGATGAGTGAGGAACCTACACTAAGAATGAGGCGATAGGCCGGAACACCAACCACCTCTCCGGCCGGATTATGCGGCGAAGCGGTGACGATATCCATATCGGACGTGAGATAAGACAACATAGCCGGAATCTCTGAAAACTTATAGGTCCCGTCGCTATCAGTAATTACAACCACCTCGCCCCGGGCAGCGGCAAAGCCGGTCCGGATGGCTGCCCCCAAGCCTCGATTGACGGCATGGCGCTCAAACTTGATCGATATCCGGGTTTCGTTCCTATTACCAAAGGTATCTTTGAGGACCTGCCAAGTTCCATCGGTACTGCCATCGTCAACAAAGACCACTTCGACTGAAGCTGTTTGAGCTAACTCGACCACGACAGGAAAAAACTCTCGCTGAATTTTGGGGATATTCTCGATCTCGTTGTAGCAAGGTAAGATAATTGAAAGCTCCATCTAAGTCTCCTGTTAGTTTTGGATAAGGGTCAAAGCGAGCACAAAATGCTAAATTGCATTGACTTCAACCCCGGCCTTACATCTTCTCCAGTCGATATGTCTTATCGAAACGCGTAAAGTGCATAAAAAAGTCGTAGGGCAATAATGCGATTACCTTAAAACCGCCATACCGCTTACAAGAATTATTTTTATCGCTCGTACTCCTATGGGGAGTCCTTAATTTTTGTGAGGGAACATTCTATCATTAGCCAAGATTCCGGGCAAACCCTGATTTTAGGACTTGTCCAACCATTATGATGTACTGCCCGTTGGGGTACGCTTTCTTGGAGTTGGCTAGGGATTAACGACGATTGTTGATAATAAAACATAGTCCTGTGCTTCAGCACCACTGCTGACATATAATCTTTCACCAGTTTTAGAATCATAAACACCTGCTCGCAATTGGTATTCACCCGGTGAACTACCCGGCGGAATAAAAATAAGGCTTGGCGTAGCCGCAACAAATCGGTTTGGCCATTTGGAAGTAGGATAGAGCCAACCTCCCAATAAATAATCGGCTTGACTGATCAATTCCCCAGACGGAGAAACAAGATGCACAAAACCGCTATAATCTGAGCTGGCTCTAGCCTGTCCTTGCCAATAAAGATAAATCAAGATAGGCTGTCCAGATTGGACCGTGGTGCTAGAAATATTGTAATTGACCAACATCATCTGATCGGCAAAGGTTATCGACGGTCCAACACGTTGGTCAGAGACATTCACCGCCATATGACTAAAATTCACCGGTTCGCAATCTCGTCGGCACGCTTCCTGAGGCCGAAAGGTAAACTGGTGCACTCCAGGTGACAAAGTGACCGGCAGGCTATAGGTTAAGATTTCTTGGCTCAGATAAAGCCGGCTGAATGGCTGCCCCTTGAACTCTATAGCCAGATAGCGGTCAGGTTCAGGCGCGGACAGAGATAATTGTAATGTAACCGGTTGAGGTTGGTCACCATCCACATAAATCAACAAGTCGGCCGGTGCTTGTAGTTGAAGCTGATTTGAGTCCTTTATGGGGGACCACCCATCGCCATCGAGCAAGGCCGTGATCAGAGGAGGCGCACCTGCTGCATTTTGAGGAATCTCAAAAACAGCCACTTCGCCCGCCAGATGGGACTCGCCCAGCCAGGTGGATAGATAAGCCAACTGGCTTTGATACGCTTCATCTTCCATCAGCCACAGCCTGGCTATTATCTTGGTAAACCCAAATTTATTCAGAAGACTCAAGCGAGTATTATCATCCGGCAGGCTCAAGACAGACTGGCCCAAAGGAGGCGCTAATAATTGGTAGAGCAAGGCTGACATTTCACTGGTACCAGGCGGCTTGCGCATAAAATGACCGCCACTTTGGGCTTGTTGATGGACGGTTTGATAATGCATAGAGTAATTGTTGTAATCGGGCTCACCACGCATAGGCAAATCAATGATCATTTGGGGGTGGGTTAGACCTTCCGCTCTGAGTCGATGGTAAAAATCAGGCACTTTATCTGGCTCGGTGGGAAAGGGAAAGATCGTTAAAAATTCAAGCAGAATAAGCCCGGAAAACATTACCACGATGCCGGGACGCCAGCGACGCTTGACACGCAACAACAAATAAGTCGTACCGTAAGCAGCCATAACCCCGACAGCCAGCATTGTGGACACATTTAACCTTCCCAGTACACCACTCCAATTTAGAATGGGCACAGAGTTCAACAAGACATAGGGCAAAACAATGTAGCCAACATAGCCCTCAATATCCAATTGGACCAGGCTGCCGTTAAACTTTAACAGGGGACCGAGAGAAAGCGTCATGGCGGTCAGAGCAATAACCAGCCAAAATAGTAGACGCCGCCGAAATTTTATCAAACCAATAAAAACGAGCAGACCTGGAATGATCCCCACGTAAGCCAAACGTTCTTGAATATCATCTCTGTCCGCCAGAACACGTTTAGCATACTCGGGCAAAAGACCCAATGGCTGCCACACAGGGTGATAGTTAGATGGCGAAATAAAGGCCAGCAAATCTAAAGCAAAATATGTCGTTCCTCCGCCGTGGATATGCGTGCTACCTGCTTGGAACACAGTTCTAAGTAACGGTACGTAGAAACCAATAATCAGTACAAACGCCAAGCCAAAAGTGAAGACAAAATATTTGATATTGCTTCGAGTGGTGGGTTGACGAAACCAGGTCACTACTTGAAAGATCAAAAACAGACTGGTAAAAACAACCACCCCATAGGCAACATGTAGCGGCCAGGTCAAACAGATACAGACCAGGACCACGGTCGCCAAGCTGGCTCTCAGCCAACTTGGCCGGTGGGCCAGCATAAAAAGGGCTAACAAATAAAGCGGGATGAAGTAAGTGGTCAGTTGTCCCAGAAATGTCCCGGTGGCATACCCAAATCGAGCCGGATAGAAGGCAAAAATCAAACCGGCTATAAACGCGCCCGGGCGATGCCGGGTGAAATAATAAGCCAGCAGATAGGCCGTGTAGCCCGAAAGGGCAAACGAGAGGAGAAAACTGAGATTAAAACTGACCGTTGGCCCGGCCAAGAGCGTAATGGGCAGGACCAGGGCCGGAATGTAAACAATAGTGGCATAGAGGGCTTGCTCACCCCCGGTGGGGGCAAAAAGGATAGAAACATCGGTAACAGAAGATTGCAAAGTCAGCAAAGAATGCTTAAACCACCACAAAAACCAACGCCATTGTAGGTTATCTTCGCCTGGAAAGCCGGCAATATGGCTGGCCAGGCGCAGAGTCACCGGGTGGGTCAAGACAATCGTTAGAAATATGTAGATACCGGCAATAAAAATATCTTTCCTGTATCGCATTTTATTATGGGCCTGGTAGGTTAATTTGCTCACTTTCTATGAGCCAGTCACACAACAGGTCGCGAGTCATATAGTGACCCTCTCGGTTGAAATGAATATCTTTGTTGTTGTAGAGCGAATATCCTCCAACAGCATCATGAGCTTGAAAGGCCGGTAAAAGATCAAGCATCGGCACATTCATTTCATTCAAGTAAGCCACTACAGTTCGATTTGGTTCGTGCTCAAAATCCCAGGCTACTGTGTCCAGGTTTTCAAAGATATTGGCCATTTCCAAAATAAACGGGTCTCTGAATCTTTGATGCGCTTGATATTTTGAGGGAATAAGAAACACGGCTAATTGAGCGCCATTGTTTTCCACATTCTGTTTTAACTCAGCGAAAAGTACTTTAAACAGATTCCAGCGGTTTATTAAATAGTCAGGCGTTTTAGGGTTATTGGCAAAATCGCGCGCATAGATAAAATCACCCCAGTCAGGAAGCGTGGGTACTTCTTCGGTAAAGATAGATTTAACAAACTGGCGATACTCTCTCCAAATTTTGGAGTCGGGATAGCGAATGACGCGATAGGTCATTGAGTAGCGTCTAAAAAACAGTTCCAAGAGCGAAACCTCGTGCTCTGGATTCTCCCAACTAAGCCACCGTTTCTGAAGTTCCCCCTGCTCGTTCAGATCAAACCGATACGATCCATCGATAACAATCAGAATGTTTCTATCGTGGCGATCAAGGTCCCAGGAGATATCATTCTGAATAAAGATGCCCAGTAAAACCAGGTCTGGCTTGTACTTAACCCCCTCATGGAGATAAAACAAATAATCTTCGCCGAGCCCGTAGACTGAATGACCGGCATTGATGATCTCGACCGGTCGTCCCAGGCGACCACTCAGGCAACTTTCCAACGTCGTGGGGAAAATATCCTCTAAGGGGATCTGTAAACTTTCTACAAACGAATCACCCAACATCAAGATACGATAAACACCCGGAGGTTTTTCATAGGTATGTTCATTATCTCTAAGACCTAGCGAGTTGGTTTCCACCTCCAATTCCACCTGGTCTGCCGTAGCCCACTGGGTTCGAACATTCGGAATATGGGTCCAGCCCATTCGTTCATCGGTGATAAAAACCCGACGACCCTGAGCATTAAGTTCATACATCAGATTTAGTTGCTCAGGGGGGATAATTCTGAAAATAATTTCAACCAGGATAAAACCAAAAAAAAGACCTCCGAAAGTAAGTGCAACTCTACCCAGCATTTTCTTGAACATTCCTTACCTTTGAGAACAACCGGCAGCCGGAGGCGCAATCGGCTCAAACTTCCAGCCAGTTGGTTGGAGGCCATCTGCCTCGGATAACATCAGAAACAAAGGTTTTACAATTTCATTCGCTGACGATTGATTATCGTAGACGCCGAGGCGCACCTCATAATCTTGTCCGGCCAAGTCGGCCGGAATCAAAAACTCCCGCTGCTCGACAATCTGCTGACCGGGCCACCACCACGGCGTTGGATAAACTCGATCAAAGGGTTGAAATTCCAGCCGGCCTTGTATTTGCCTCCTTTCATTATTCAGGTCCAGGAAGAAGGTATAATCCTCGTTTATAAAGGCAAGTGCCTGCCAATACAAAGTGAGCACCAACGGATGACCAGCTTTTAAGTTTGCCGACGAGATTTCATAAGCTCGTAAGCAGAGTGATTGACCAAAACGATAGTTGACCTGAGTGGCATGCCCTGGCGGTAAGCGACCATCAGGGATTCGGTCGATGACTTGTTTGGTATCTTTCAAAAAGGACACAGGGTCTCCACCAGCTTGCTCAACCATACCTCTGCTTTTCTCGAAAAACTCACTCGCTTGAAGCGTATGTCCCTGAACCGCCTCCAACTCTGCCAAACTGCGATAGTAACGGGCTTTATCGGCGGGCGACTGCTCAACTCGTAACAATAATTCCAAGGTTTTGTAAACATTTCCAAGTAAGGTGTCTTCGGAATCTATATGGAGCAAAGTGGCAGACCCAAAATGATCTACCTGATAAGGTTTAAAGACAGATAACGGTGGCGGAGGCTCAACAGGCGGCTTTTGATTGGTAATCAACTCGCCAGGGTGAAAGATGATTTTCTGCCAGATCACCAGCCAGACCCCACCGGGTTGTAACATCGCCGCTCGCTGCCCCTGTAAATGCTCGTAGTTGGCGATAAAATCCGTGCTGCTCTGAAAATGGGGCGTGTATCCCTCCAATTCCGGCAAAAAAAAGTCTAACATCCAGGTACAATAAGGTTTGGCTCGGTCTGGTTCCGCAAAGCCTCGCTGATGCTCTTCACAAATAGCAATATCTGAAGGTTGTAACCCTCGCGATATAGCCCCGGCCACGCCTGGCCAATCAGCATGCGTGCTCCTAAGTATATACCAATTCACAGAAATGGCTATCAGAGCCAAAAGACCCACAATGACGATTCCACTTACGACGCGGACAACGACTGACCATCGCCCATCTCTACCGATGGCTAATGTCGATAGCCAATTAAGGCAGGCATTGAAGCCAACGGCCACCAAAATCAGATAAACCGGTAATAAGTACAGTAAAAAGCGCACGTAAGCATAGAATGCCTGGCCAACTATTTGGACCGCAGCAAAGATGACTATAAAAGGAGCCAAAAACCATATTACTACTGTCAGAACGAACATTTTTTGTCGCTGCCAAAGCAAGACCAGGCCAACCAAACAGAAAAACAAATAGATATAAGTCCCCACTCCTTTGGCAGAAATAGGCCCCATTAATCTGACAAACATGGCAAATGGCCACATATCTTGTGACCAGGAAAAAACGCCATCACCCCAAACCTCAAAATCGCTCGGCCATCTTTCGGTTAAAAGGATAGAACTTGTCTGAGAATAGATGAGCAGCGGATAAACAATAATCAGCAACAGAGTAACCAGGCCGAATTTGAGCCACAACGATTTTATTCGCCACATTGTTACAGGCAAATAGCTCTGCTCGTCATTGCTAAGCCACTGAAACAGCCAAAGGATAACCAGCCCCACTTGGCTACCCGCCGCTACCACCCCAAACAGGTGGAAATAAATAATGAGAATGTTAGTGACCACAAAGCCCAGCCAATCACGCCAGCGATTTTTTTGCAAAACCCGCCACAGAAAATAGAGGGAAATGACCGTTAGCGAAATGAGCCCAATATAGCCTCTAATGATGACAGAGTAACCAATGTGAACAGGGGAGACACTCACCAAAAGAAGAGCCAATAAACCTACTTTTCGACCGAACAAGTCAGCACTCAAACGATAGACAAAAGGTAATGATAGCATCCCGATCAAGACCAAGGGCCAGCGCATCATAAACAAGTGATCTGCCTGAGGTGAGAAGAGGTGAGCCAACAAAGAGGCCAGGGGATGATTGTTAGAATAATGAGTCTTGAAAATATCAATCACTGATAAGGGCGCGTAGCGGGCAATGGTTATGATTTCATCCAGACTCAACGGCACTGAGGTAATTTTATAGAGACGGATAGCCAAAGCCAGTAGCAGCAGACCGAGAATCAGGCCATATGTGACCACTTTTGCAAATATTATTTGTTGGGCAGGTTGAGAACTGGCCTCAATGGGCGAGGCGGAACTTTTTACCGGCATGGACTTAACCAGAATCCTGTTTTATGGGTAAATTAGTCGAGGTTCAAGATAATACTGTCATCCGAGGCATTGGACACCGCTAAACGGGTACCTGTCGCAAAATCATACATGCCAACGATCAGGGTGGAGTCTTCTAGCGAAGCATCATCTGGAAAAAGAAGCGTCACCTTATCTACAATAATCTCGCCGGGATCCCACAAAGAAGTAGGATATGCCCCCGCTGCCGGTGGTGAATCGCTTTGAGCTATAATTTGGCCCTGACGATCTCGAAGATGAGCAAAGACTGTGTACTTCTTTTCCATTGTCGTTAAACATTGCCAATAAAGAGTCAAATGAATTTTCCGGGAAAAAGCATCCACTGACAAGTCGTACCCCCCCAGGCGAATAACATCTGCCAAAATATCAGCCCGAGAATACTGTGGCTGTGGGTTGCTCACCGTCACACCAGGTGGTGGTCCACCAATTTTAATAGGTCCCAGGGTTAAGTGGGTGACATCTGACATTTGGCCAGCCTGCATCAAAGGTAACGTTAATACAGATTCCTCTAAAGGCAAATATAGACCTACTTGCAAATAGTAAATCCCATCGGGCGCTTCAGGAGCTACTGGAATAACGTAGCCATCGGTTATTACCTCACCAGGTACCCATAAAATGGTGTCGCCGATATCTTGAGGCCGGCGGTCGTAGCCCCCCCATTCGCGCTGATTGGCATCAAGCAAATTATTAAACATGACCAAGCTGTGTCCCATAGTTTGCAGTGATTGCCAATAAACGGTAATCGGCAAACTTTCTCCGGCTTTAACCCGCCGAGAGGGGAGGTCATACCCCAGCAATACTACTTGACCGGCAAAATTAGCATCTAATCGATATGCAATAGCCGGAATATCAAACTGACGTTGGATGTTTTCCACCGACAGAATCGGTTCAGATTCAGCCACCCCAATGACTGATCCATTCTCCCATACCTCACCACGCAAGCGGTATGCGCCGGGTGCCCAACCCGCCTCGACAATGAAATTAGATAACTGACCCATCGTTACTTTTGGTAACCAGGTTTGGTCATCTGGACCAACTAAACTCAGATAAACATCTAAATTTGCATCATCCGGCCATTCAGCTTGCCAGATAAGAGAAATAGTAGAGCGATAGCCATACGACGACCGAAAAAGATCCGTCCATAAGGGTTGCCACAACTTATAAGAAATATTAATCTCTTTATCAGCAGTAGGCACTGTTAGCCAGCGATTATCAGATAGAAGAGGCGTTTCTGCCAGGGTGACATTGGTCAAGATAAAAGGGTCACTGATAGCTTCCGTCGGCCAGCGATAAGCACGCAATAGACGCATCTGCAACTGGTAATTTCCTGCTACAAATCCAGCCAGCGGTAGGTGGATGGTATCGCAGATAACTTCGCCCGGTTCCCAGGCCCGAGTGGGATAAAGCTCCCCCCCCTGGTGTCCAACCCACTGCCTTTGGAGTTGGCCGCTCTCGTCTGCTAAACTAATCTCGATTAAATAATCATCATTGGCATATTGCAAACTGCGCCACATTAATTCCAATACAAGTCGGTTTGACTGTACATCCAGATTATAGCCAACCAATTCCATCGTGTCGGCAAATGTCTCTCCCACCTGATTTTTCACTCGACTAACAACCTCGGGATTCGTGTAAACCGGTAGGACAGGCGGATAAAATGTTTTAACAAAAAAAAGATAAGCTACACTCCAACCGAATAGAAAAACGGGCAAAAGAAAAACTATCCATTTTTTTCGAGTCGGGCCGGCGAAAGTCGCCCATCCCCAAGCTAATAAAATACCTACAGCCGAGGCAGCCGGTAGAGCCACATGTCGTCCCTGGGCAGTTTCAATGATACTGCCGCTAAAATAGTAGCGGAACAAAATTAAAGGAACAAGGGCCAGCACATAGAGTAAGAGAATAACCATCCAAACTTGCTGTTGGTGTTTTTGCTGTCGCCACACCCGCCACAGACCGGTCCCTATTATCCCTAACCACAATAAAACCACGATAAAAATATGGGGCGATAATGGATGACCTGTGGGTAGAGGTTCAGCCCAAAAAGATTGAAAGAATGTTATAAGCCATAGGGTAAACGGTTCTCGTGCCTCTGACAGACTGCCTATAGTTGAACTGTTCCCAAATACGCCTGCATATATTAGCTGGATAGGGTGAAAATTGGTGGCAACTTGCGGGATAAGCGGGCTGATGACCCCAAATACCGGCCCCAAGGTTTCAATCTCATTAAAGTACCAGGCAATATAAACCAAAAACCAACCAAAGAAAATGGTCGCAACAACGCCGACCCCCAATACCCGCCAGGTCCAACCAAGCCACCTGTTTGAATAAGATTTACTCACCCAAGCTAGAACGAGCACAAATACGATAGGAATAAATACGACCGAGAACTTCGTAGACAATGATAGTCCAATTAACATACCCAAGCCAATAAAAATTTGGGGGGTATCGCTACCTTTAACTATTTTTATCAGCAACCACAGAGATAGCGCGACCAGTAAACCAACCAAAACATCATTATTAACCACTGCACTGATAAAAATGAAACGAGGTAAAAAAGCAATGGTGGCTGCTGCTGTTGCAGCCAGATATTTCTTGTGTGGAAATAGCTCCAAAGCAATGAAGTAGGTAACAATCACAATCCCCAAACTCAGAGCAACTGACACGAAGCGACTCAAATGCCATAATAGCATTGTGCCCTTGTAGGGCATTTCCATATCAGCCGTTTGAAGAAATTTTCTGGCATAAATGTAATCCGTTACCAATTGTTCGCGAGGACCATACCTCAAAACTTTTAAGGCGGGGGGAGGGGCTGTATCAGCCCAGGTGGTGATGGTAGCCACCAAAACATGATACAAAGGAGAAAAAATTGACATAACCCCAGCTCTGGTCTGCTCATAACTGTTCGTCGGCAAGTGATGATTTTCGACGAGAAAATTGATGAAGCGCAGATGATCTACTTCATCTGGACCAGCACCTAAGGGTACAACAACACTATAGACTACAGCCAGAATCACATAAATGGTAACTATAGCCAGTAAGTCTCGATAGAACCATAATTGTTTAAAATATCCTGACCAATAAAAGGTACGCCGGGTAAACTTAAGAAATACCATTCAAACTTCGAAAGTTTTGAGCACAATTTCGCCAGCAAATTAGCAGATAATAAAGCAACTTCAACTCTGCTAAACAACTCTAATAAATCCGGTTAACTTCAATGGGATGGCCTATACCATAAACATCCTCTATGACCATTTTCTCCACTGACTTTCTGTCTGCTCCCAATTTCTTTACAAGATAATCCTCAACCAATCTTTCATATAATGCCGGATCCGCCTTGACAACTTCCTGCAGATATTTAATTGTTCTTGGCTCGATATGAATTGGAAACTCAATTGGGGCTACCGGGTCTCGAACCTTAAATATTTTTATCTGTCCCTGGCCAAACTGCCCAACTTCTTCAAAGCCGGGATTGGCCCGCAAGTATAAGGTCAAAAAATTTCGGAGCGAAGTGACAATGACGTATTTTATATCCAATTCTTGAACTTGAGCCAGAAATTGTGGTTCTGAGAGAGCCATCAATGGATTAGACGGGTACGTTCGACCGTAGTATGGCCAAACAAACAGAACCGGAGCTAAAGAGCTTTGATCAAAAGAGTCTATATCCCGAGAAGAGACATACGATATTTGGTAAATCGGCTGTCGCGCGTCTGAGTAAAAATAGATCGAGTTGGCCAAATGCCAATCCATCAAGATTGCCTCACCAGGCGCCGTATTTTCCCTCAGCCATTCACCGGCTGCCTGAACCGGCTCTTCGTGCCAACCGACCTCTGCCCAATCATTTCTACCAAAACTTATGTCCGGCAAAATACGAACCAATCCTGTTCTCCCTACCCAAATTTGGATAGCAATACATACAACAGCCATGCTGAATCCAAAAACCAACTGCGCTTTGTGTCGGGTAGGATTGCCCTCAACAACCCATATCATCCGGGCCAGAGCCAGGTACGATAGCCCATAAAAATAAAGACTTTGTCTCGATCCTGCTGATCCCCACCATCCTTGAAAAAGGATGATTGGTAAAAATAGGATGACCCCACTCAATAGTAATCTTTCAGGACGACCTCCTCCAATAGCTTTGAGACAGACGTAGGCCCATGCCACTAAAAACAACGGTGCAAGCACAAAATTAGGAGCAAGGAATAATCGATAATAGTTCTGCAGCCACGACCAAAGAATGCTTAACCATAGACTCAAAGCCGACGATGGTTCCGAGTCGTTTCCTTCCGCCAGCGACGGCACTCCCTTGACAATGGTTTCGTAGGTTCCGACAAATGTGCGATTACTACTAATAGCATCATTGCCAGTAAAATGAACATATACAAACCAAGGAATTATTAAAACTAACGTTACTGCCCAAAAGATTAATATTCCGCGCCAAGCTCTCCTTACCCGGTAGGCAGGTACGAAAACCCACAATAATACCGGTAAAGGCCAAAGAAGAATGGCTACTTCTTTGGTCAAGAAAGTAATACCTAGCACAAACCCGGCCAGACCAAAATAAAGATCCTTCTTGTTCTCGAAAGCCATAAACAACAATAAACTGACCAGGAGGAGAAAAAAGAGGACAATCGTATCCAATAGAATGTAAGACGCCCAGAAATGAATTGTATATGACGTTAAAACCAGTAAAGCAGCGATCAGCCCTGTCATCCGGTTAAAAAATCGGGTTCCCATAGCATAAACCAAACAAACATTCAAGACGAAAAAAAAGCGAACGACCCACAAGGCGCTCTTGACCGACACGCCAAACAGCCAGAAAAATATGGCGATGAGACCCGGAAAAACGGGTCTGGCGACAACAGGCGACCAATCGGCACCAAGAAAGCCTAATCCTTGATATAGATTTAAACTCAGGGTTATATACCAGGCTGAATCGGGTGTGATACTAACGGCTCTTGTGTGAAAGAACAGGATACTGAACAGTAATGGCAAAATCCACAAAGGAAATTTATCTAACGATGATAAGTTGATTCTGATCCTCTCGACAGTCTCTCTGATTGTATAAAATTCACTATGCTTTCTCATACGTTTTACCCTGATTGATATTTGGAGATAAATTTTGTTTGAGGTCCAGGCACAATTTCTTAACAGATTGTGGTCTTCCTAACTGACATCTGGATATTTTTTCGAAAAAATAACAAATACCAGGCAATAGGTGTTATCAAAAATCTGGTAATCAACATGACAGTCCGTAACAACGCAAACGCTACGACACCCTGCACAAATGTCAACCCAGATAGTTGGGAGAGATAACCAACTAAGGCCTCTTTAACGCCCACGTTACCAGGGGTGATAAAAACTATGTCCAAAAATGAGGTAAAAACGACAATGCTAACGCCGACTAAAGGATGGACATCCACCCCAAAACTTTGATAAGCGACTGTAATGCCCAACCCTTCGAGAACAAACATGAATAGCCTATATATACCTATTTCAATCAGACAACGCTTATTACTCCGTATACTTTTCCAACCATCCGCAAACAGGTGTAACACGTTGCCAATACGGCCCAGTCGTGAGATTTTCCATTCCGGGATGGTTACCCAGAACAATGCTACTGACACACCAGCAAAGGCAGTGCCCAGCCATAGAACCAGAGGGACCTCCCCCCCTATAAACACAACAATTGCGCTAGAAAAGGCCACAATAACAGCACCGACGAATAAGGAAACCAAAAAACTACCCAACAATATTGCAGGGAGTTGAGAATAAGGAATAGCATATTGACGCTTCAAGTAGATGGCTCTGGCTACACCACCGGCTTGAGCGGGCAGAATGGCGTTCAGTGTACCGGCCACGTTCGATAATCCAAAACTCTCCCAAAGACCCATTTCCGCCCCCAGAGCCCTATACAGACTGGCAAACCGAGCAGCACTTATTATACTGTGCAAAACGACTATCACTATCAGCACCACAATGTACCACCAGCGGATTGTAAATAGAATCGTTAATTCATCCCGGTGATTGTAGATATACCCCAAGACAAAAATAAGCACCCCTAAACTAACAAAGGTACGCGCAATTTTCTTATATTTCTGGGTGAGTTTTGGGGTAAACACTTTCAACACATACTCCATTCGCAGAAAAATCAATAACGTCAGCCAACCCTAACCTTGTAGATATTTACTGAGGAACCTCTCTTAAGTTTAAAACGGACTCCAGTTGCCCGCTGGTAGGAAAGTTAATTAGAACCGCACGTTTCCTACCATGAAAAACGAACATGCTACCGGCGGCGACAGCGGAAGCGCCGCAATGAACGGCTTCGCCAAAATCCTCTACTTTCCCCGCTCCTCCACAAACGATAACCGGAACATCCACAGCCCTGGCTACTTGCCCGATCAGGTCAAGATCATATCCCTGCATCGTCCCATCGCGATCAATAGAATTTAGCAAAATTTCACCTGCGCCTAACTCTACCGCTTGTATGGCCCAATGAACCGGATCGAGTTCTGTTCGTTTGGAACCTGTATGCGTATAAACGTTGTAGCCGCCGCCCCATCTCTTTTTTTTAACGTCGATAGAGACAACAACGCTTTGGCTGCCAAATAGGTTAGCGGCTTCTTTGATCAGGACTGGATTCTCTACAGCAGCGGTGTTGATCGAAACTTTCTCTGCCCCGGCATATAATATTTCTCGAATATCCTTAACACTCTTTATACCACCACCGACCGCAAAGGGCATAAAACATTCATCGGCTATTTTTTCTATAAATTCCAGGCGAGGGGTTCTGTTCTCTTTTGTAGCAGAAATATCCAGAAATATTAATTCATCAACCTCTTTCTCATTAAAAATCTTGACTGCATTGATTGGATCGCCAATATATTGATAGTCTTTGAACTGGATACCCTTTACCAGCCCTTCGCCCCGCAACAACAGAACGGGCATAACTCGTGGCCTTAACATTATGTATACTCCACAAAATTTTTGACTAGTTCCATCCCGCGACGGTGACTCTTCTCTGGATGGAATTGAACCCCGAATATATTTTCATGTTGAACGATCGACACAAAATCATAACCGTAGTGCGTTGTGGCTACAACATCCTCTGCGAAATTACAGTAAACGTAATACGAATGGGTAAAATAAAACTTTTGATCCGGCAGCACACCGGTCAGTAGCAGGCTTTCCTTTTTTTGGTTGATCGTGTTCCAACCAACATGGGGTATCTTGAGGCCGTAGTTATTTCCGTTAAAGTGAAATCTTTTGACCTCAGCGTCAATCCAGCCCAACCCCTCTGTGTTGCCTTCTTCGCTGTTTTTGGCATACAACTGCATTCCCAGACAGATTCCCAAGATAGGTATCCTTTCAACAAGTACTTTTTTGTTCAGAGTTGGTATCAGGTTATAAGTTCTGAGATTGTCTATGCCAGCCCTAAAGGCGCCTACGCCAGGCAAAATGAGCTTTTCTGCTTTTTCAACATCTTCAACTTTTGAAGAAACAATTGCTTCAACGCCTATCTTCCCCAATTTATGCAAAATGGACCGCAGATTTCCCATTCCATAATCAATTACGACTATCATTGCGCCTCTCTTTTTTTACAAAGGTATCTGGGTACCCTTCAATAAAATCAACCATCCAGGCAGTCACATCAATTTTGTCTACCAACAACTGCTCTCTTCGCTGCCTCCACTGTACCTTGACATCTTCTTGCTCCAGAAGCTGCACCGCATGGCACAACGCCTCTGTCCACTCATAGTACGAATATACCAGCTCATAACGATTCATCAACTCAAGGAAGTTGCCCATAGTAAGAGCCAACGATGACGAACGTACTGCAGGTGTGCCCAGAATAGCCGCTTCAGTAGCCATTGTTGCGCCATCGCCCAAGAAAAGCCGGGCGTAATAGAGCACACTGTGGATACGATGCGGTTGAACAGTTATACGATAGGGTTCGAATTCACGCGGTAGAGGTGTCTCCGAAGTGACGAAAACTCGTCCATATCGGCTCAAAGTCTTTACAATTTCTCTTTTTGCTTCATCGGAAAAACCTCTATGCCCCAGGTCATGAGTAGCCTTCCACGACACAAAACGCAAAATGCTAAAGGGTTCCTCTGCCGACACTTTGAGTTCTTCTAAAACGGTTGGATCAGGCCAAAAATAGTCTGGATGCAGATAGGCCAACTCGTGATAGCCAGCATAGCGGATGTGGTGTTTCCCTAAATCACGCATGAAGCAATCAGGTGTGCAGATCACAGTAGCAAAGTTGTATTCGAAAAATTGCTCAACTCTTGGTATCGGCTCAGAGTCATCGAAAATGATCAGAGGCTTTCCAAGCAACTTGCATACAGGTGCAATAGATGCCCCTCCAATCCCTGTTACAACGCCAGGGTCAAACTCACGGCTCAAACGAAGTATGGTCCAGCTTCGCTGTAAAAATTCCTTGAGCATTCCCCAACGGCCATTACCGGCACGAGAAATCGTCCGATAGGGGAAATTGTAATGATTCAGCAAAGCCAAGGTCATATCTTTATCTCGAGCCGCAATCAGAACTTCGTGACCACACTCCTGAAATTTCCAGATAGCATACTTATAAAAATGCACGTGTCCTGGATGGGCTATATTTATCAGAATGCGCATCGCTAAAGATCTTGAAGACCTAAATATTTCAAACAGAGATGCCTGGGCAGTAAGCCAAGATCACAGGCTATCTTGATCGGAAATCCCATAGACTTGATGAGCGGATAATAGGTGGGATAATCAAGAAATGTTTTGGGTTCCGCAGCCATAAACTCTTCAAATTCTACAGGTGTTAATCCCAGTTTTTTGATTGTGTAACCGACCAGTTCCGGGTCATAGGGATAGGGTATTTCGGTTATCTCCCTTAAAGCTTCATCTCTATCCATCTGGCCTGAGCGAATAAGGGCCGAGTACTCAACTTTCCTTTTATCAATATTAAACTTCTGTGGAAGTAAAAAAGATTGAAAGAAATGTGTATAATAAGACTCGTGATGATGCCCGCCATAGTAAGTCCAGTCCAGTTCCTCTTGCAGAATCTTATGAACCTTTTCGTGATTATATTCCACATAATTCAGCAGGGGGATCAGTTTAATGCCTTTGATAAAGGTGTAATAAAATAAATCAAACAAAGTATAATTGGGAATAGTCTTTAGTTTAGACCGTGTGCCAAATTGCTTGTACACACTGTTAATATATTTTCCATCCATATAAGTCCAGCTTATGGGCATCAGCCCCTCTGTCCTGAAAGAATGACCGGTGATAATATATTTAATGCCTTCCTCAGCCGCAACCTGAACCCGCGTTCCCGCAATAGCCACGTCTGTTGGAATTTCGGCATCGGACACCGAGGCTTTTAGAAAAGCCAATTGTAAATCCTTGAACTCTTCCCAGTCGGCAACAACCGTGTGCAAATCTATATCCAATTTAGTGAGGGCATTTTTGATGTTGCTAACTGCGATTTCTGAATTCCAGCCGTTATCAAAATGAACAGCCAAGGGTCTTAAACCCAGCTTCTTGGCCAGATAGAGGGTATACGTGCTATCTCTCCCACCACTGACACCAACCATGCAATCATATCTCTTGTTTTTTCCGCTGACCTTGATCTTTTCTACCAACCGGTTTAATCGCTGTTGGCCCACTTCACCTAGTGGAAAATGTTTCTCCAACTCATCGTGAATTTTGCATAAAGTGCATACACCTTGATCATCAAATTGAATGTCAGGAATAGTTGTATCCACTACACATCTGGTACATATTCTTAAACTGTCCATTCTATTTACACTCACTATGCCACAAGCTAATCAGATCACGATTCAAAAAATCGGCCAACTTGCAATTATGCTCATAATAAACGCTGGAAAGCTTGGCTCGTTCTTCAGCAGACATACTTTGATATTGTGGTTTTTGCGAATCAACAACACTATCTCGACCAATTTTTTCTTGTATCAGAGCGGTGACAGGTAAATACTTTGCGAACTGGAACACGGCAGGCAGATTCTGTTTAACAAAGCCACCAAGCAGGCGTAGATAATAACTGGTTCCCTTTTGACCCATAGCAGCATTGACTCTTTGGTTGTACTGTGAAGGAACAAAGCTGGTATCAACACCGAGAAACTTAAAAACTTTATAAAACATCCCAAGCGGGTCAGCTTGTAAATCGTCGTATAGCAAAAAAAGAAATTGGGACCGATCAAAATAGTTGAGATAATTCATAATCTGCTCGTAGTAAAAGCCTGCTTCAAGCAAGAGAAGTCGTTTTATTCTTTCACTATAGCAAGCCTCGAGAAAGCTCATATTATAAGGAATTTCCCCAAGATGATACCAATAGTCTGAATAGGCCCGGTCAATCGGATTTCTGAGTATCGCAATCATCCGAGCGTGTGGAAGATACTGGCTGATCAACTCAGGTGCCTTGGGATCGCATAGATAATGGGCCGTTTTCTCCCCGATGGCGGTTTCGCCCGTGACTCCCTCAAACAACTGCCGATACCACTCAATCCCTTTCTCAAAGTTCTTATCGTATGAAATCTCTGTACACACGTCAAAAAAATGGATATCCCCTGTTGTCCCTTTTTGAGGAGAGGTTATGTATATCTCAGGATGCTCAGAAACACAGTTCTTTAGCAGGGTAGTGGCCGATCTAGGAGCGCCAATAATCATAAAATTAGGCAGCATAATTCATTCACTCACTCCGGTTTAATCACATCCGGTCTAACCCAAAGGCACCCCACCTCGAATGACTGGACCGATCCCATTCGTAATCCATAAGGGTAGACGTTTCCAAATCGGGCTTACTATCTGATAAATTTTCCCACCGCGAGTAGCCGGAACATCATTTTCAGTGTTCAAGTAATACTGGTAGAATAACTCCTTCGGTTTGGCTAGGAATTTTTCTTTAAACCAGGCATTGCCCGACCCCTGGGCACTTCTGCCCATATCAAATGCGTGATAACCATTATGGCAAGCATACCTAATCGCTTCCCAGTAAAGTAGATCATTGGGACCCAACTTAAAAAACGGACGCAACGACGAGGCAAAAGGATTGTTCAAAACGCGGTTGAAGGTAAAGATAAACATACCGCCGATAATCTGATCTGCCCAACGCACGACCAAGATGTGCGTATTGTCGGGAAAGTACTCCAACGCCTTCCTAAAGAAACTTTTGGGCAGCGCAGGAGTACCCAGGTCTCGCATATTGGTCGCGTATACCCGGTAAAAGCCATCGAGGTACTCATTGTCCCAAACGGTTACCAAACCCTCTTTGCGCGCCTTACGGACTGGTGTTCTGACGTTTGCTCGGACGTTTCTCCAAATTATATCTGGTTCAGATGGCAGATCATCTAGTACATACGTGTATTCAAGCCGAGTTTTAAGCTCATCACTAGACCATTGCCGAACCCCATCTCGAAGACTCAAATATCGCACTCCTCGTTCTCTGGCAAGTTCAATCGCCGCCTGGATCAATTGTTGCGCGGTGTCCCCGTTATCCGCGTATACTCCCCCTGGCAACGATGAAATATAATTGCCACCCAATATAGATTTCTTAACAACAAACAGCGGCAATACGCCTGTAATGTTCGTATCCGTTCTAGCCACCAAGTAGTATGTTTCGCAACCAAAAACCTCACGAAAGACATAGTTCCAGGCATAGAGGTGATACATATTAGTATCTTCGTGAGTTGTAACGTATGTATCCCATGCCTGCTGATCAACCAATGACGCCATCTCAATAGTCATAGACCAATATTTCCTTCTATCCTCGATACAGATTGCATCATTGAGGAGAATTCAGACTGAAATCCCATGCAAACGTAGACGGTGCGTCGAAGCGATGAATTGTCGTTACAACCTGGGCAATGTCACGGACAGTAACGAAACGATGCGTAGGGAGAGTGAGCAATTGCGCTGCAACGGCCGTGGCACCGGGATAATTCGTCTCTGCCAAATGCGGAAAAATCGCAGACAAAGGTTGTCCGTACATCTTCCTCACCCCAATGCCCTGAGCCTGCAGGGCAGCATACAATTCCTCACGACGATTTTTACCGGCGACCAGCACCGGCAGGCGGATGTAAATCGGTTCCGCCCTGGCTACTATCTGAGGGAAACGCACCGTACGTGCACCATTCAAAGCAGTTATGAGTTGGGTAGCCTGGGCTCGACGAGCGGCATTCACGACGTCCAACCGGCCAAGCAGACTCTGCCCTACGCCAGCCTGGGTAACCGTGAAACCCTGCACACGAAAGCCCTCCTCTGATTTCTGATCATCGACGCGGTCCAGACGCAGTTGGGTGATTAACCACCAGCCAATGGGCCGCAAGGCTATTGCCAGCGCACTAAGCTGCAACAATGCTTGAAGCGAGGCTAAACTGGAGCCAGGAGACAGGTCTTGCCAGATTTGAGACAACATTTTAGACCGCTTGTCGTCATTGACCAGCATCACACCCCCACTGCCAGTGGAGAGAGCTTTACCCGGTCCCAGGCTGGTCAAGCCAAAATGTCCCCACGTCCCAACCATACGGCCGTCGAGACGAGCTCCCAGAGCCTGGGCTGCATCTTCGATGACTGTGGCTCCAACTTTTTCGGCCAGGATAATGACGTCCCGCACCTCTTGAGGGATGCCGTAGGGATGCACCGGTATGATGGCCAAGGTGCGCTCGTTAACCAGCTTGTGCAGGTGATCACGGTCAAAGTCCAGCGTTTGGGGAGAGACATCGCAGAGACGAGGTACTAGCCGGGCTGCCTGGATCATTTTGACCAGGATAGGACAAGTGTAAGCTGGCAGTACAACCTCGTGGCGGGTGGGAGCACGTTGGGCTAAAGCCTTTAGCACCAAATACAAAGCCGAGCGTCCCGACGAGGTAAGGAAAGCAGCTTTCACGCCAGCGTACCGAGCTATCGAGGCAGCAAATTGTTCGACCACGGCTGTATTACGGAACAATAATGTCTTGATGCCAACGGCAATATCTTTGCCGGTGAGATAAGAGGCTACGGGAGGAAGATGTCTAAACACCTTATCGTCTCTCTGTCTCTGACTCGATGCTGGTCAGGATATCTTGACAGGTCCCCCACTGTCCCCGGAAATTCTCAACTACTCTCTCAACGCTCTTCTTCACACTTTTCCCTTTCACCAACCAATAAAAGGGTCTTTTTGCTGAGAAATCGTTTGGAAAATTCTCAGGGCAAATGTCAATCGGGTGAAAATAGAACACACTGTGTCCTGCCTGGAGACTCTGTTTTAAGCCTCTGGTGACATACCCTGCTCCAAAAAAGCGCAGAAATGGTCCCCCGGCCGTAGGCAACCTTAGTCCAAATAGACGCCAATATGGCCAGGGAATTTCTAGAATCTTGCGCACCTCCCCCCACTCCAAGCTGCCTCGTCTGGGGTAGTAGGGGGTTGTCGTCACATTGCCAGGTCTAGATGGCATCTTGGCATATAGAGAGTTCACCGACACTGAAGAGTCATATCTGAAGCCAATCTTCTCCAGAGAGTCAAGCATCCAACCGGCAATGAAAGCATTGGGCGCTCTGAAGCCAATAACCTCTTGTCCGCTTGCCTGTTCCAATTTTCTCTTCGCCTTTACCGTACGTTTCTCAAAATCCTGCTGACTGAACAGGGGCTTCTTGGTGCCGGGGTGTATTTTGCAGGCATGATGCAAGCCGTGGCAAGCGATTTCATGACCATACTCAGCTATTTTCTCCACCAGCCCTGGATAGTGATCCACCACATCGGCAACCACAAAAAAAGTTGCCTTCACTCGCAACTTTTCAAAAAGTTCAAGGATTTCGTAGGTAGATTCGGTCAGATAATCATATCTAGTCGTCCAATTCTCAAAAAAGTCATTTACAGTTCTATACCTTGCGAATGGTGAACCTGTGACTGCGGGCACATGATACCAATCCTCTACATCCACGGTGACAGCTAGAATAAATTCCTGATTCATATTCACTTTAACGATTTATTGTAATCCATATCAAACCACATCGCAAACAACAAAAATTGCAAGCCGGAGATGAAAAGGAAAACGGCAAATAGAGCGCTAATAGGCGATATAGGACCAACAATTAGTCGCCTTATAGTTATAAAAAGGCCAAATAACAAGCCCGAGGGAAAGAGTAAAAACCCTATGATGTAAAAGAAAACCAGAGGGTGAAAATCTCGAATGACGTATTTCTGAAACATACGCCACAAAAACAATCTGAGCAATAAAATCGACAGTTTTGGAATAATTGTTATCAACTTTATGCCCGAATCCTCACCAATATTGTATACCGGTTTAATCGGTACGTCTTTCACCCGAAAGTTAAAAACATTTAAACGAACCAGGAGGTCGTTGGGCTGACCATACCGCTTGTACATCTGATCCCAATCAATCGTCTTAAGTGCTTTTAGATTAATCGCCGTATAGCCAGATTGCGAGTCGGCTACGTGCCAATAACCGGAGGCAATCTTGGTCAGTAAAGATAGAACCGAGTTGCCCAAGTAGCGCCATTTGGGGATGAGGTTCCAGGCATCCCCGGTGAATAGTCGGTTACCCTTGGTGTAATCAGCTTCATCCTTAACGACTGGATCGAGTAAGGTTCGCATATCAGCCGGGTCCATCTGTGCATCGCCAGCCATTACCACGGCTACATCTAACTCATGATCACGGCACCACTTGTAACCGGTAGCGATGGCGCCACCCACCCCTTGATTTTCCTGATGACGAATCAGTAATAACCGCTCCGGTTCCCGCTGTACATATACCTCCTGTACTTGCTCCGCTGTGGCATCACTGCTGGCATCGTCCACTACGATGGTCTTGTCCACAAAATCAGGCATAGTTTCGATAACGCGTCCAATTAGTTTTTCTTCGTTATAGGCAGGGACAACCACGCCAATATACTTATTCCTATACATCGCTTTGCTCAACCAGCAGCACTGCTAAAAAACAACCAGTTTCTTACGGAATGAACGAAATCTACATTTTTTGGGGCTCACCAGAGTAATATTCAACCGTCCGACGTAAGCCCTCCTTAAAATCCACCACCGGCTCATATCCCAACAGCGTTTTAGCTTTTTCAATGTCTGCTTGGGAGTGTTTTACATCACCCAGTCGAGGCTCGGCATGCTTCACCTGAAGTGTTTGTACGCCTACCAATTGCTCCAGGCAGGTCACTAAATCAAGCAAAGAGTGACTGACGTTGCCCACAGGAAACATTCATCACCTGACCGGGGGCCTCCACTGCCTGGCAGGCTAACAGATTGGCTGTAACCACGTTAGTAATGTAAGTAAAGTCGCGTGATTGTTTTCCATCTCCATGAATGACCAAAGACTCATCCTGCAAGGCCGCCATAACAAATTTAGGAATAACGGCTGAATACTGAGAGTTAGGGTCCTGATGTGGTCCAAAGACGTTAAAATAGCGTAGACACACTGTTTCGAAACCATAGAGCTTCCAGAAACTCTGACAATACTGCTCACCAGCCAGCTTGGCAATAGCATAAGGCGAGAGAGGGTTAGGGCACATCGTTTCAACTTTAGGCAAGACCGGACTATTACCATACACCGAGGAGGAGGAAGCATAAACCAGACGTTTCACGCCCACCTCCCGGGCTGCCTGTAACAAGTTAAGCGTACCGACCACATTGACTTCGTTTGTCGTAAGAGGGTCGCGCACCGAGCGGGGCACAGAAGGCAGGGCACCCTGATGCAAGACGTAATCAACACCCTCCACGGCATTCCAGACAATATGATAGCTACGTAAATCGCCTTCTATGATTTCCAGACGGTTACCAGGCCGGATAGCCTGTTGTACCACCGTCAAGTTACCACGCCGGCCTGTGGAGAAGTTATCTAAGACTTTGACCTGCTCTCCCCTGCGCAACAATTCTTCCACAATGTTTGAGCCAATGAAGCCGCCACCGCCGGTTACTAAGTAAGTAGACATTTACATCCTCTAATCTGGACAATATCACTAAAATTAATCAAAAGTCATCTCATAAAATTCCAACTTTTACACATGTCAGTTTTATTTAGGGGATAGTCACGTTGCCTAACAAAATTTCAGACTCAGGTAGCCACATTTCAGATATTTCATCGTAAGCGGGTAAGCGCTCCTCAGTTTCTGAGTTGTACATACCTGTTACTATTTTGTATTCACCTGAGGACATTTGAGGGTCTATTTTTATATAGTGTTCATCAATTAAAGAAGCGGGAACGGGAAGCAATTCTAATGGGATCGGAACGATCTCAACTGACGTTTTTTGAGCATTGTCGAAAATATGGCTACGCTCAGAAATCCTTTCCAGTGGAAGTGGAATTCCCTCTGCTGATAATGACCAGTAAACGATTGAAGAACCCGGAGGGACAATCATATCTTGGGGCCAATAGGCTGTTGGACAATTTCGATTGCAAGGCAGTGTCTCCTGCACGACCCAACGTTGCCCATCGTTACTTAGCATATGGATAAAAATAACATAATTGGTCTCTATTTTTGATGTAGTTTGCCAACCAAACGTTAACCCTAAAGCTTTTTCCGTTTCAAAAGCCTTCATATCTGCCACATAGCCCAGAAAACGAATGTCATCCCCTAATCTAACCCTCATCAAACGCTTAGAGTCTAGAGAGATATTTGCCACAGCGGGCTTGGGCTGTTGGCGTGAAGTGGGCCCACATAATCTCCCATCAGCAACGTCGGCCGCTATGACATCGAATAATTTTTCGGCGTATATCCGGTGTACTTTTGTCGACGGATGACCATCTATGACATTAAGAGGTATCTCGTCAGGAGTAAGCTGTTCAAGGAACTCTCTTTCATGATTATGAGTTCTAAAGCCAAGCTCGGCCGCCGCTTGTTCGGCCCTATGATTCCAGCGTAAGTAGATGGGCAAGGTTTCATCCAAGTTTTTGTAATCTGCTGAATAATCGGGTGGCATTTCGAGATTAAGGACTGTAAAGATGGGGGGGGGCAAACCCATCTCATTCGACATACCGTTTATCTCTAGAAGAGCCTTGATAAACTCCGCCCACTCTGGAGCATCTTCTTCATACGTCCTTTGCAGTCCCACTTCCCAGGGAGGAACTATTCCAGTGGCTACAATAAAATTTTGAATAGCTCTTTCAGTTATTTTTGCTATCTGGGATAATCCTATTCGCAGTAATGCATTTGGTATTGCTTTAAGTAAATCGCCATATTTTTCGTAAAATTTCTCTTTTTCGAACACATAACTTTGGCTTCTGGGTTGAGAATCGTTATAAAAAAAACCGATTACCACTAAATCAGGGTATACTAAATCCTTGTAATCCCGCAGGATATCCCTTTCTATAATAGTAGAGGCACTTGTGAGGGCAAAATTCAAAACTTCAAACTTTTTTTTAGGAAAAGTTTCATTAAGAAAGGTTTCGACCAAGTTTGTATAGCGTTCTTCAACCGCAAGCCCAACTCCCCAAGTCAGCGAGTCGCCTAAAACTATGATTCGGCACAAGCCCTCAGGCTTTGGCACCTCAAAATCTCGCTCACGAAATCCTAATTTGTTATTTACAACCAGATGCCCCCATGTGTAGTCCTCTTGAGGTATCTCCCAATCATAATTTATATAATACTTGAGATTTCGATTGTACTGACGCGTATCAAAAGGAAGTTTAGGAAGAGGATCATTCAATCTGAGATAATACTCAAACCCATATAAGAGAGCAAAGACTATAACAAAATTGACCAAAAGTAATGTCATAATATGTCTTAAACGAATCAATAAATCTTTCAACTTTGGCATTGATTCACCCTTAAGATTGGGAATGATGACATCAGGTTTTGCATTTTTACAAACATGTCCGCTCTAGTTGCGCAACAGTTAGATTAATACATAAACTGTTGCCACCATAGCGATAGGCAAAGCAATCCCCATATTTGATGACTGTTATCTCGCCTCCCAGCAAGATGCTCGTTGAGTAGGGTGATTACCTGTTCTGGCTGAAATAACCCCATCCGTTGTACTTGCTGTACCGAGAGATGATCAAAGGCAAAATCCCGTAATTCACCCACCAACCAACTCCCTTTGGGCACGTTAAACCCTTCCTTTTTGCGCCAGGGTGATGCTTCAGGCAAGCGCCGCTGGAGGGAGGCTTTAAGTAAATATTTCTTCAGGCGCCATTGTTTAAGCTTGAGGCGAGGGGGCAAGGCGGCAGCAAACTCTACCAGACGATGATCCAGGAATGGCACCCGTGCCTCTAACGAATGGGCCATCGTCATTCGATCCACTTTAACCAGCATGTCGTTCGGCAAGTAAAAACGAGTATCAACATAAAGCAGGCGATCAAGCGGATGGCTCGCATCGGTCTGGGCGAAAACAGCCCGGTACAAGTCTACTGTCTCAATCCCATTTAAGACCTGATACACCTCAGATGTGTACAGATTACGCTTGGCTGTCTCGTCAAAAATAGTGCGCCAGTAAGCATGCCCAGCCTCACTATCTAATTCCGCCCCCCGTACAAATTGTTTTAGTTTGAAATCCAGGCTGACTTTGTCATAAGAAACCGGTAACCGGTTAACCAGAGGCGTAATGACCCGACGCCGAATAGCTACCGGAATAAGCCGGTAGAGACAGGCGGCGTAAAAAGCCTGATAAGTTTCATAACCGGCTAAAATCTCATCGGCCCCATCACCGGAAAGGGCGACTGTCACCTGCTCACGGGTCATTTGGGCCAGGTAATAAACGGGCAACATCGAGGAGTCGGCAGTGGGTTCTTCAGCGTGCCACACAATTTTGGGCAGAACCTTAACTGCATCAGGTGTGACCACCCGCTCGTAATGATTAGCCCCGCAAGCCTTGGCCACCTGGCGAGCGTAATCCAATTCATTATACGATTTCTCACGGAAACCAATAGAAAAAGTTCGCACCGGCTGGTCGGTTTGACGCGACATCCAATAAACGATGGCACTGGAGTCAACGCCGCCGCTCAAGAAGGCTCCCAACGGTACATCGCTTACTAGCCGTTGTTTGACTGCATCAGTCAATCTGGTTTCGAACTGCTCCATGAGTTCTGTTTCACTGCCATTCACCCGGCGGGCATAGGAAACATCCCAATACATTTCATCCCGGTAACGACCGTCAGCCTCGACAAGCAGATAGTGACCGGGCAGCAACTGACGTACCCCGGCAAAAAGTGAGTATGGGGCGGGGGTGTAATTGAGCGACAGGTAATGATGCAGGGCCGTCAAGTCGACCCGCCGCTCGACCGAGGGATCGCATAAAATGGCCTTAATCTCCGAGCCAAACAGCAACCGGTCTGATCGATGCAAATAGAAAAGGGGCTTAATACCCACCCTGTCGCGTACCAACCAGAGCCGCTGACGGACAGAGTCCCACAGGGCAAAAGCAAACATACCATTAAAACGGGCTAAACAATCGACCCCCCAGGTTTCGTAGGCATGGAGAATGACCTCGGTATCGGTCGCCGAGTGAAAAACGTGCCCCCGCTTTTGTAGCTCGGTTCGGATTTCAGCAAAGTTATAAATTTCCCCGTTGAAGATAACCCAAAACGAGCGATCCTCATTGGTCATCGGCTGCGTACCGGCCGATGAGAGATCAATAATCGACAGACGGCGATGCCCCAGCCCTACCGGACCATCGATATACGTCCCATCTCCATCAGGCCCTCGATGATATAAGCTGTCAGTCATCGCCTGCAGTACATCGAGGGCTGGTCTTTGACCGTCAAAATGCAAAACTCCACAAATACCACACATTACTCGTACTTCTCCAGTCGTAACTGGGCCACCTGATCGGTCAACAATCCAAAGAAAAAAAGTAATAGACCGGTCATTATGAGTAGTAACGCACCCACACTTACGCCTCGCGCGAGCAACACATAGGGTAAGCCCCAGAAAATACCCAATGTAACAAAGAAAACACTGGCCGGGACAAAAATACGTAAAGGTTGAAACAAAGTGGCCAGGCGCAAAATAAGAATAAGGGTATCAAAACCCGTACTCAATTTTACCGTACTTTTCACATGCTGATGGCGTTGGCGGATAGTAATTGGCACATAGGTCACAGCATACCCACGATTGAAGAAAACCAAAGTACTGGTGGTCGAGAAAGAAAATGCATCGGGACACAAATGTAAATATTTTTTGATGACCTCCGTATCAAATAGGCGCATCCCAGAGTTAAGGTCCGGGATTTGGCGGTGAGCCAGGTAGTTTGCCAACCAATTCAGCACCCATTTACCCGGCATTCGCCACAGTTGGCTGTGGATCAAGCCAGGTCGCTGACCTACCACCAAGCTGTGATCTTTGCTCATAGGGAGAAGAGTGAGCAAGTCATGGGGATCATGCTGTCCATCAGAATCCATTGTCGCTACCAGGGGAGCAGTAGAAGCCCGGATACCGGTTTTGAGTGCAGCCCCATAGCCTCGATTGTAAGGATGGCGTATCAGCTTGAGATAACAGTCATCAGCCCGTTGGCCAACTTGCTGCGCTGTATCATCAACCGACCCATCGTCCACTACAATCACCTCCCATTGATGAATCCGAGCCAGTTCAACCACCGAGTCAAGGACAGGTCCAACAGCCGGGCCTTCGTTATAAGCCGGAATCACGACGCTCAACGTGGGAGGTTGGTCAGCCAATTCTACTGTCTTCACTAAAGGCGTTGTCTGTTCTAAAAGTTCACTGACCATATCATGTACCGTGTTTACTAACTATCGGGACACAGCCTGGGGCTAACCGGAAATACAGCATAACGTTCATTAAAAAAACAACTTTCCGTTTCAAATTCAGCAGCCAAACGGCTTGGAATCAAGATAAAATCGGCTCCCGCTTCCTGGGCTGCGGCCACCGTAGAAAAAAGATTAAGGCAGGCTCGTTCAAACTGGCGATAACGCTCATGATGAACAGGTAGGGTACCCGGGTTGTAAGTTCTCTGATTCAAGTCTCGCCAGTGGTGAGTCAAACTCCGTTCAGCCTTTAAACGAAAATGAAGAGTAGTAATGGGGCCAAAATCACACCAGAAAAATAGCGTATCTTGCTCAGTTTTCGTTTTAGCCCAATCATACAAAGCTTGATCGTGGGCTTTAAATGCCAACTCCGGAGTCATTGCTGTCGGGTCGAACACATTTACGGCGGGAATGTGCAGGTAAGGCGATAAAACCGGAGCCAACGGTCCAAATAAAACAATGACCACTCCCCCTAACCCGATGATAGTCCCCCTCCAACCGGCTAACTCTTTACGGTTCGTCGTCCACCAAGCTAATACAGCCACAAAAATTAAACCAACCAGCAACCCTATAAGACCCCGCGATAAATCTCGGGAGATAACCTGTGATAAACCAGGGGCGACAGCGACCATCAAGCCCGCTGAAACAGAGAGCCCTGTCTCGCCTCTCTCGTTTACCGGCCAACGATTGGCTATCTCTCTAACTAAGGCAACCACCGATAACCCCACCAGGAGATAGATTGGCAGGTATATAAATCGAGCAGCGCGGGGTTGCTCACCCACCAAGGTGGTTAACGAGACTAACTCGGAGTATTCCCAGAGCTTAACGATCAGATAATAGCCTATGAAAGACTGGGCTACAATTAGAGCAGTCCAACCAACTAACATACTATCAAGGCGGGTAATGGGACCTCGGTAAAAGCGATAGATAACGTAAAGCGCGACCAGGGCGAAAATAATAATCAAATTGAAGAGGGCAACTATGAAGGCATACCAGATTGTCAACAACCCGCCTACCAGCCAGAACCAACGCTTTAACCCCGGCCGGCGGGGTACAACCAAAAAGTACAGCCCTAAGGCAAGCACCCCTGCACCCAGACCGATCCAGAACATCACTTCTAACTGAGATTGGGCCACGACCAACCCCAGGGAGCGAAACTTTATCTCAAGGGGTCTAAAGGGCATGTCGTACCATTCACTGACAATCCGGTATAATGTCTTAAAATCGACGCCTACCAGGTCCGTCTCTGTAGTGCCCCGCACATAGTTCACCAGGGTAGGCCACACCCCAACTAGACTGGCCAAGATCATGACCCCAAGCTTCAACCAAAAACGAAGCCAACCAGAGCGAAAGCCATAGAGCAAAATCAGCATACCTATTACGATCACGGTTAGATGCATACCGGAAGGTGGATGCAAATTGGCAGCCAGGCCCAAACCCAGTCCCAACACAATCATTTTACTCCAGTTAAGTCTTTGCCAAACATCCAAGATAAGCAGTGTTAGATAAGGAACTGTGGCGGTAAAAAGGGTCCGGGCCAGCATCAGGGTTGATCTACCACTGCCCCAGATTTCCTCGCCCATTGTTTCATAATAGCCGGCCGAAGCAATCGTCACTCCCAACGCAATCCAAGGATTCTCTGTAACCCACAGCAGCAATAGGTACATGCCTATCATGTAGGCCCCCAAAACAAAGGGGGTCAGCCAGACCAGCCCCCATTCAAATTCCCCGGTGACCTGCCACAACCAACCCACCAGCCAGCGATAGGCGGGGGTGTAAAAACGATACAGTTCATTGGTTGAATAATTTACGTCTCGCAAATACAAATTCGGGTTTAGATCCTTGGCCACCATTGTGGCCACAACGTGCATATCGCTATTGATGTTATCAATTTTGCGAACACTATCCACTATCCAGGCAATGATAACCAGCACCATAATAAGGGCTACAATGATCACATCGCGACGGGACATTTGAATATTATTCTTGACAAGCATTTTCACCCAAACCGAAGACAAGATACCGGTCATTGGCAAAACAACTGGCCGCCTGTAACTCGACCGCCTTCGCAGTTGGTACAAGAATGTAATCAGCCCCTATTTCATAAGCAGTGATCAGCGCAGTGGAGGTCTCTAAACAAGCCTGTTCCAGCCTCCGATAACGATCAAGCAGGGGAACCAGGCTTGTACCATTGTAGGCCGCCCAGCCCAAGTCTTTCCAATTATGGGTGATACCCCGCTGCGCTTCACGGCGGAACCGAAGCGTAGTTGATGGGCCAAAATCACACCAGAAAAAGAGCGCATCAGTAGGGGTATTTTCACGAACCCAATGGTAAAGTTGGGCATCATTCTCAGGCCAAGGTGGATCTGGGACTCGATTGGCCGGGTTGAGGAGATTGACCGTCGGAAGAGGCAAAATAGGAGCAAATACAGGAGCGAGGGGACCGAACAACACTCCTACAATCACTAACATTCCCGGTAAAGCAAGAAGTAGGGAGTAGGGCGTAGGGAGTTTGGCAAGGCATAGGGATGCCTCGCCTACGTTATTTTTTCTAAGAAATCGGCTAACCAGATTCCCCAATTCTATCACCAAGGTCGCCAAAGCCAAACCAGCTAAAATATAAACAGGTAGATAAACAAAACGCGCCGAACGAAATTGTTCAATCAGCACCGGAGTAAGACCTTGTAATTCAAACGTATCCCAGGCCAAGGTCATAAGATAGTATCCCACAAAGGATTGTAGGATCACGATAGCCATCATCCCCAGCATCAACCAATCCAAAAACCTAAATTTAGGATGGACAAAGCGGTAGATGATATAGAGGGCCACCAAACCAAACAGGACACTCATTTCAAATAGGGCCACCATGTAAGCATAGCCAACAGTTACCAGGCCGCCTATCAACCACGCCCAACGCCACCATTCGGCTGCCTGTTTTGACCGCCAGCAAACCCATAGATATAGGACCAACCCAATCAAAGCCAAACTAATGTACAGCCAGACTAAGACATCCAGGTTAGGTCGCGTGATTTCAAGGCCGTGCCACTCGTAACGATTGGGATAAAAATAGAGGGGATAACGCTCACTAACCGCTCGTCTGAATGTATCAAAGGAAACTGTCGAAGTAACTTCTGCCCCAAAGTTACTGGTAACCGTCTTCACAATTGGCCAGGCCCCCAACAAGACCGTGATAACCATTAAGGGGATCATACCCCAAATAGACCAGCTTTCCCGACGAAAACCATAGGTCAGAATTAAGGTGCTGGCCAACAAAACAGCCAAATGCATCCCCGACCCAGGGTGTAAATTAGCGGCTAAACCCACAGCCAAACCTAACACGCCTACTTTAAAAAACGAAATTTTTTGCACGGTAAAGAAAAACCAGAGCGCTAAATAGGGTAAGACGGCCATAAATAGAGCTCGAGCCATCATTTGGGTCGCCCCACCGACTCCCCAAACCTCAGCCCCCATCATGTCATGATAATGGGCCGCAATCACCGTTAGCCCTAAAGCTATCCAGGCATTGCCGCTAATTTGATACAGCAAAATAAACATGCCCAGTAAGTATACGCTTAAAACAGCGGGCACAAGCCAAATCAGGCTTGACTCAAAATTACCGCTCCATTGCCACAGATGGCCTACTACCCAACGATATAGCGGGGTATAGGCCTGATAAAAGGACTGCTCAGAAAAGGTAAAATCTGTGGGGAAAAGCGTTGGATTCATGTCTTTGGTGATCATCACCGCCACGTTATTGAGATCAGTATTCTCAATACGGGGATGCAAAACGCTATCGACCGTCCAGGCAATCACCACCAAGGCCAACACAATAAAAACCACTATTTTCTCATTAAGCGAAAGAGAAAGTGAACGGGTCAACAAATAACCGGATGAGTGGCTGCTAAAGACAGATCCTTGTCTTGAGGAGTGATCACCCTCCAATAGACCTATTTGCTGACCCGTCCATTCGCTCATTCTCATGAGCAATTCCTCAAAATCCCCTCCTGGCAGAGGTGGGCCAATACTGTCTGACTAACAATGTAATTGCCTAACTGGTTAAAATGTCCGCCATCACTGGCATAGTAATCCAGGTAATCCGCATTTTCTGTTATTTTAGCGTGCGCAAAAGCAGGCGCTAGATCTATGACCAGGAGTCCCTGCTCCTTCAGCAGGGTTACACCGGCTTTGTAAGCCGTTTCTTCCCCTCTTTCGTGAGCCTCTATTGATTGACGCTCCGGAAAAACCAACACGACCGGGATAGATCCATTACGGATGACCTCTTCTACAAACACCTGAATCAGCAGTAAGTTGACTCGCTGTATGTACGGATCGTGAACCGAAGAAGATTTGGGCTGGCTGGCTCGATTGATCTCATGAGCCAGAGTGCGAAAGAAGCGAAAACTCTTGAAGATGTCAAGAGCCATCGGCTGGTAAAGAGGGCGGTGACAGTAATAATCATGGGGGCAAACCGTGTCTAAGAAACCATCAGGATCGTCTAGCAGGCTATCTCGCAAGCTCTCAAAATCAGCAAAAGGGGTTTCAAGCAGCTTCAACCCGTTCCCCTCGGTGATAAAAACCGGTTTAGTCAGGGGTAAGCCAGTTTGGCGGCGGAAGAACGGGCGAAAGCGGTTGACATTTCGCCGCAGGTTGTCTTCTTCAAAACCAATAATGACAATATCCGGCTGGTAAGCCGCCCCCTGGGTTTTATAACGCAGAAATGCCTGGTCGGTACCATAACCGCCCACGCCCCAATTCATCACCTCCAAATCGGGCCGCGCCTGTTCCATTTGTGCCTGCCAGGTGGCATCGTCGGGAACCTCATCGCTGTGAGTAAAAGAAGGGCCAAAAGTACCAATGCGGGTAATACCTTCTACCTTCTCCAGAGGATATTCGCGCAGGCTGCGCATCCCGGCGCTATTACTGGTATAAATCACGCCTTCCAGTTCAGCCCTGGTATTTGGTCTGATACTCCAGCCCAAAACCGGATCGAATTGCACGTAGGAATCCGGGGTTTTGGTCCACTCCGCCAAAATTTCGGCTTGCTGCTCAGTTACCAAAGGTAGTGGCAGTAAGGTCAGTGGTCGGCCAAACAGGGTTACAACGTGGCGATTCCACCATACAACCCGGGTTATCACCTCCAACAAAAGCAGAGTCAAGATGATAGCCAGACCAACTTTAAAGATTAAATTTTTGAGATTTGGCAGAAAAGAAGTGTTAAGCCCTTCCATGTTCTGCTGTTTAACAGAAGTCACGTTGAAACACCCAGCCTGGTACTTAGTGTAAAACTGTAGCTGGTGCACACTTCGCGCTATGCACCAGCGGCAAGGCATAGGGATACCTCCCCTACGTTTTGCCCTGGAAACTAGCCTAACCGCTTAGACCACTCAATAGATGAAACGCCTATCTACAAAGAAGCAACGCATAGCACCATTTATTCAGCCTTCAAGTACTGTACGTCACCTTGTAAACCGGGCAGCCTGAATTTACAACAAGCCTCGATTATATACTATTCACATTGGGTCTAGCAAATCAACTGATCAGCGTCCCAGATCTGACAGGTTTTAAAAACCTGTCAGGTCTTTAAGTGGTCAGAAACAAGTTGTTTCTTAGCAGGTAAGCATGGTCATTATTTTGAAAGGCACCCCTCTTGATCTATGGCAAACACCGCATATTTTTCATTCACAAAACAGGCTTCATCCAGAAAGTCGGCTGCCCCATCACTGGAGATCAGGAGGTAATCAGCCCCAGAGCGATGTACGGCGGCTATCAAATGATCAAAGTCACTACAAGCCCCTTGAAAATCCTGATATTTATCGTAAGCCGAGATAAGGGCTGCTCTATTATGGACGGCAAAAGAGAGATCTTTCCAGTTATGGGTCAAGCTACGTTGGGTTACGCGCCGGAAATAGGTCAGGGTTTTATGCTCAAAACAACTATAGAATAAAGCCTCAGGAGCTGTATTTTGCAAGACCCAGTCGTACAAATCAGCATCATTCTGCGAAATCGACTGAACTTGCCAGCCAGTTGGGCTTAAAAAATTTCTGGTTGGTACAGGCATATAATCTGTCAAAAATGGGCCAAGCGGTCCAAATAAGATCAGCCCGACAACGCCTAGAGACAGATAAGTTTTTCCTGGGGTCCAATGAATGTTTGCCAGCATCAAAAAAATGGTAACAGACAACAAAATCAAGATGGCGATTGCCATCAAGGTAGTGGATAACTGGCGATGAGCGCCAAATAGAACAGTTGGGGCCAGGCCAAAAATAATGGCCACGGTCAGGGGTAAAGCAGTATCACCATATTTGGCAACAAGGCTAAAGTTGTTCTCAAGTACCTTTATCAAAGCCACGCCACCCAATCCAGCCAACAGATAGATCGGTAGATAAACAAAGCGAGCTGCTCTGGCATATTCTACGAGCAGGGAGGTCAGCGACCATACTTCAAACGTCCGCCAGATAAACACCAGCAGGTAATATCCAACAAATGAGTAGAGTACAACCAGCCCTGTTAGTACAATCAACCAGCCATCTAACCTGGCATATTTCCCTTGCCAAAACCGGTATACAATATAAAAGGCGACGACCGCAAAAAGAAAGGTCATATGGAACATAGCAATCATATAAGCATAGGCAACCGTAATTAAACCACCGATCAACCAACCCCATTTTACTAAACCAAGCCAGCGACGGAAGCCCCACACATAAAATAACAACGCTAAAAGAGCCAGAACAAAATAAAACCAGACCAGTCCATCAAGCGTGGGTCGAGTCAGCCGGAGATCGAACATAGGCCATTCAAAGGTATCGGGATAAAAAGGCATACGATACCGTTTAGCCACGATTTGGCTAAAAACTGCGAAGGTCACATGATCGCCGATCGGTTTACCTGAATTTTGGATAAAATTCCAGGTAACAGGCCAGGCCCCAATTACTGCGGTCAGTCCAATAGCTCCCAGGGTCTGCCACCCCTGATAACGGCTGCCGTGAACTAAAATTAACAAAGCAGATAGTAAAGCTAACAGATGAAAACCTGAAACCGGATGCAAATTTGTAACCAGACCAAGGATTAAGCCAAATACCAACCCTTTGCGCCAAGTCGGTGACGGCAGTAAGTGGAGAAAAATTAGCATGATGACAGGAATGGCCGGCATAAATAAAGTTCGAGACAACATAGCCGACGAGCCGCCTACTCCCCACACCCCATCCCCCATAGTTGTCTGATAATGAGCAGAGGCTACAGTTAAACCCAGAGCAATCCATCCATTACCAGTAACCCACCGCAGTAGAATGAACATACCGGCCAGATATATGCCCAGAACAGGCGGTACCAACAAAGCTAATCCGGTTTCAAACGTTCCCCCAATCTGCCACATCTGAGCAATCACCCAACGATAGAGCGGGGTGTATAATCCATATAACTCATCATTGGCGAACAGGTTGTCACGGGCAAAGAGCGTGGCATCCATATCTTTCGCCACGATGGTGGCCATAATATTTAAGTCTGTAGATCGGATGGTAGGATTGAGGAAACTATCAAGAGTCCAGGCAACGACGACCCAGGCCAATACCAGACAGGCTGCTATAATTTCTTGGCGAGGTAACTTTAGCGCGTCCCCTAATCTTTTATTGGGCAAGATAGTACTCATTTAACCAGTCCCATCTCAACAAACATATCGTATAATGTCTCAGCGACAAGTCTATGCACAAGTTCACTGGGATGGGCGTCTACTGAACTGGCTAAACGATCATCTGGAGGTACATCTTGTATCAAATCGGATACATCAACTGTCGGTACCCCTTGTTTCTCATACAGATCAAGGATACGCTCAGTGATAATCTGGCTGTCTTCGACGTAGACCATGCTGGGAAAAACGACTACCAATAATGGAATCTGCTCAGCTTGTGTCCCCTCATAAATAGAAAGCAACTCTTGCTGATGCAACCACCATATCTCAGGATCATCATAAGAACTCAGTAACCACTGCCATTTAAGATCAGGCTGCTTACTTTGAAACAGGCGAAATATTCGCCAGTAGAGAAAATTAAAGGCGTAGGAATTTTGCACCAACGGCGATAATATCGGGGAAACCTGAGGCTTGTCGGGTTCATCAAATCTGCGTCCCCTGGCGACACCTTCAACATCATTAATGACGTAGGAAAGAATAAGAACATCAGGTGAATACGGATATTCAATGATGGTTTCAATTTCCTGGCTCGTGTTGGCCCCTCTTCGACCTAGATTAAAGACGACGTATCCCGGGCCAAGCATCTGAGCAAGCTGGTCGGAGAAGCGGTCTCCTGGATTTTCGATACCAACCCCCTCTACAAAGGAGTCCCCGACGACCATCACTTTAATCTTGCCGGCAACCATTTCATCCGTCCACTCCTTATCCCGGTAGCCGAAAGAGTTAAACGTGTCCCTATAGTATTGTTCACGCCAATTTCTCCGGGCCAGTGTATCAAAATTATCGGTTTCAGCAAAGAAAACTTTAAAGTAAAACTCCAAAGCCATCAGAGTGATGAATATGGACAGGGTTACCAGAATGAAATTTTCTAGAAGACAAGACGTTTTAGCCCGACGACGCCACAAAAACAAGAGCGCCATCAGCCCACCACACCCTAAAAATAGGATGAGAAAATAGCCAAACCAATACACCGCATAACCTGCCAATAGTTCAAAATGTCAACCGCTTATCGTTTTAGTCCAGTACAAGCGTCGTTTTATTCAAATTGAAACACACCCAATCTATTTATGCACTTGCAATCTGTCCGCATTTATAAATACATGGTACCCTTCGAACGGTGTTTCATTCACTAACTGATAATTACCCTTAAGCACACCTTGCCTAACACCATCTATTAACCGATATTTATCTTCTTCCTTTACAACAACCACATCAAAAGATATATACTCCTCAAGGACTCTAGCCTGTTTCGGATCTTGGGTGACCCGCCAAACAACGATAACAGGATAGGCTTGCCAGCCGTACAAAAAAGCTTTATCCGCCATGACTGCTCGAGGCTGGAATTGACCAATATGCGTTTTTATAAGCTCAGCAGTTCTTTGCTCACGTTCATATGCCTCTAAACGATGTTTAGTTAAGCCAAAGTTGGCTTGAACTGAAGCGTATAACAAAAAACAAGCTGCCAGGGAAATCGTCCCATATTTTAGCCAAGGAAATTTTAAGCGAGAAATTGCACAGCCAATTAATATCAGAGCCGGGGGCATAATGAACATAAAAAGGCGGATGCCCGTCCAACCCCACCAAGGGTATATGGCCACCAATCCAAAAAAGTTCGCCAAATAACTGAATAGCACGTAGATGACTATCTGTTTTTCAATCTTCGAGAACTTAAAATAGAGTACGGCTATAAATACTACGGTCAGATACTGAGCGATGTAAGCCAAACGCCACACACTCGCACCACCAAGCGATAGTGTTGCTTTAATGTTTGACACTGTGATAACTAACAATTCTTCTAAAATGACGCTTTGAGTTTCCAGGTCCATGATACTGGACAGAATATGAGGATAAGATGCTTTTGCTTGATAAAAAGGCCAAAAAATAAAAAGTATATAAGGGATAAATATCATACCAAAATAAATCCCCGTTTTTACTCGCTCTTGTTTTGGCCATAGCCATAACACATACAACGCTGATGGTAAAAAAAGTATAAATGTTTCCCTGATCGTCATCCCCAATCCTAAAATAATAACTAACAAAATAGAATAAACCCTTTTAGGATTTGTTAACGCCTTATACCAAATAGCAAAATAGACAATGCTCACAAAGATCAAAGTCAGTTCAGCCATGGCCGAGTTTGCATAACTGATTATCGGAGGAAATAAGTAGAAAAGTAATGACGTGCCAAAACCAGCCCATCTATTACCCAAATTGCTACTGAGCCAAAACAGTAATATCCCTGAAAGCACATAGGCTACATGGTTAGGAAAGAAAGCGGCATACTCAGTTTGGCCTAGCAACAAAAACGATAAAGCCAAGAAAAATGTATGCCCCGGTATATGAGCATCCCCTAATGGGAATCCTTTTGCCAAAATAGATTTGGGATGATAAAAGTTAGAGATAACACCTTGACCATTGACAATGTTGCGCCCCATCACCGCGTATACGATCTCATCAGACCAGCTTAATTTTGAGAAACTTTGAAAATAAAAGAAGAACAACAATATGCCCAAGCCAATGGCCAATACGATCAGATAATCAAGCAAATTGTTTTTCAGAAAAACAAGATCTCTAAAACGGTTCATTGGGATAGGTTTACCACCATATTTTTACGGATCGGGTGATTTTAAGAGCAATCGTAAATCCAGTCAACGAATTTATTGTTCCAAACTGACACTGGTCAATGGCAAACTGTTATCTGCGGCAGTGGGCACTGCCAGCCGCTGCCCAGTGTCAAAGCGATATAGTCCCACAGTCAAGGTATATTGCCCTGGCTCTACCTCTGGCGGGATAAGCAGCACAATGGGATCAGCAATGATTTCTCCGGCATCCCACAGAGAAGTAGGATACAAACCACCACCAGGCGGAGCATCTCTTTGAGCTACCACCTGGCCCTGGGCATCGCTCAAGTGAACGAAGGTGGTATAATCAACATCGACCCGAGTTTCACCACGCCAATACAAAATCAGATGCAGTTCCCCGGTGGCCTGCTCCAAATCATACCCTTGCAGACTAAAAACAGGCGGCTCACCCAGCATATCTTGACGGGGCACCTGGGGGGCAATATCGGTTACGGTTGCCCCTGGCGGTGGTCCGCCTACCTTGATGGGGCCAATGGTAACACTGGTCGCGTCAATCGTCTGTCCAGCCTGCACCAGAGGTAATGACTCAGCCTGGCCCAGGCTTTGCTGATAGAGACCAATATGCAAGTGATAAACGCCATGGGGGGCCTCTAGATCAACCGGCACGGCAAACCCATCTGAGACGACTTCACCTGGCACCCAGAGAAAGGTATCGTAAATTTCTTTAGGCAAGCGATCATAGCCTCCCCACACCGCTTGATTTTGATCCAACAAACGATCAAAGATGACATAGCTCTCTTTCATGCGCTGCAAGGCCTGCCAGTGCAACACCAGGGGCAATCCCTGGCCTGGCTGAACCCGGCGCAGGGACAGGTCATAACCAAGCAAGCGAATTTTATCCCCAAAATTAGCCTCAACTCGATAATCCATCGGCGGAGGCTCGAATGGAATAGGGCGATTTTCAACGGTCAAGACAAAGTCACTGAGCGCTTGGTCAAGTAGTTGGTCAGATTGCCACAGCTCCGTTTTAAGCTGATAAGCGCCTGATGGCCAATCATAATCGACAATGAAAGTATATGACTGGCCGGTCCCGGCCAGAGGCCGGCGGCGCTGTCCATCCGGCCCAACCAACCACAGCCGCGCTTCAATGTTCGAGGTTGAGGCATCATAGGCGATGCTCACCGGAATATCGGCCAGATAGCGGTAGGTTGGCCACCTCGGAACAATCGTATCCCCCTGCCACAGGTCAAACCCGGTTAGCAGTGAACGCCCTGAAACAAACCTGCGGCCAGGTGCATAAGGCTCACTGCCGGGTACATCAACTGAGCCTAAATCTATCCTTTCCAAGGAGCCGGCCAGTAGCGGTCCTTGCCAGCCAATCAACCGCAATTGTAAACTATATATTTGCGGAGTCAAACCTATCAGAGGCAGCGTTATCTCAACCCGCACGGTATCGCCGGGATCCCAGGCCCGTACCGGATAGCGTCCCTGGGCCGGATGAGCCATTGTTTGGGCCACAACCTGATGCTGGTCATCCAGCAAACTCAATTCCATCAGATAATCTTCATAGGCATAAGCCAGAGACTGCCAGTAGAGCGCCACCCTCAATGAGTGGCCGTCTTTTGTCACCTGTGAGTCGTAGCCGGTCAGTTCCAGGCCATCGTCAAACACAACCGACAGCGGTTGAGCAGGGTGGGCAGCCAGGGCCGGGTCAGTGCGAACGGGTAAAGGCGGCGGAAAGGCCGTATGGTAATGATACAATCTGGCCACACTCAAAGCGAACATCACCCCCACTAACCCTAGCAGCCCTAAACGCTGATATTTTTGCCCGGCAAACGTAGCCACTCCCCAGGCCAGCAAAATACCGACTGCCGGAGCCCCGGAGAAAACGATGTAACGGGCCTGGGCCGTATCATAGATTCGACCGTTGATCAAATAACGAGCAAAGGGCAGGAGGGCAAAAATGAGCATATGGAGCAATAGCAAAACCAGCCACAGGCGATGCTCGGGCCTATTGCGCCGCCAGAGCAGCCCCCAGCCAATGGCAGCGATCAAACAGATAGCCCCCATTAACAAAACTGTGTAGATAGGGGGATATAAGGGAGGCTGGCCAAAAACCTCCACCTCCCAAAATTCGGTAAATAAAAGATTGATCCACTCCCAGACAGGGCCTTCCGCCTCCTTTTTAGGGTTATCGGCCTCGGTGGCCGTGCCTGTCAACACGCCGGCCACAAAAAAAGTGGTGGAGCCGGGTTCTACCTCATCGCCGGCAATGAGAGGCCGCACAGTACCGGCTAACCAACCTAATTCTTCGATTTGGTTAAAGTGCCAGGTTTGAAAAACAAACCACCAGCCAGAGGCAATGAAAGAGGCGGCAGCGACCACTAGCAAAGGACGATACCATTTTCGCCAATACTGCCTCTGCCGCCAGGCCAGGATAACCAGCACAATAAGAAATTCTGACGGCAACACTACGGCGCTGTACTTGGTTACCACCGCCAGGCCCATGGTCACGCCTACGAGAGCTAAATTCCAAAAACCACCCTGATCTTTTACCAGGCGCACGATCCCCAAAAAATAGAGGCCGATGATGACTCCCAGCAGATTTTCATCATTCAGAACAGCGCTGATAAACGTAAAGCGGGGAATGAAGGCCAGTGTAGCCGCTGCGGTCAACGCCAGGAAGTTTGGATTTGGCATTTGAGGTTTGGCGCTTGGAACGGAGAAATTTTCCAGGGCAATCATATACACCAAAACGATGGTCACCACACCAAGAAAAATTGAAAACCAACGCCCCACCATCCAGGCCAGAATCTCGCCTCGATAGGGCCAAGTTTCGTCTTCCGTGCGGACAATCATTGCCCGGGGCAAGACGATATCAACCAATTTCCGGCGAGACGAGTCCCATGTCATCTTTAAGGTGGGCGGACCTTCGGTTTCAATCCAGCCTGTAGCCAGCGCCACCAGTCCGTAATAAAGCGGCGGTTGGTCTGCCTTGTAGCCGGCCACCTGTCGCTCTGCAACGGTGACCGGCAAGCGGCCGTTTTCGACAATGAACCGGCTGTAGAGAAAATGGACATACTCGTCCGGCGCCTTACTCAGAGGGATCGTTATGCTGTTGAGACCGGCCAGGATCACATAAGAAATAGTTATTAACAGTAATAATCCATGCCGTCGTAGCCATTTACTTATCATCGTCAATCGATTAACGAAATCATACCGTCCGGCAATAACTGGCCTTGGTGGTTATAAGCGGGTAATCTAACCCCGCTGGTCAGATCATACAGGCCGGTGACTAATTTATTACCACCCGACAATTCATTACCGGATACCGCTAAAACAAATCGGTCTGATATAATATCCCCCGGCTGCCAGCGGGAGGTAGGATAGAGACCATTTAAGGGCTGGCGATCACGTTGGGCCATCATCTCGTTTTGGGGATTGAGCAGTTGGATAAATGCCGTATAGTCTCTATTAACCGCCGCTCGTGTTTGCCAATAAAGGGTAACATCAACCGAGGTCCCATCCTCTGCAGGATATAGGGAATACCCCAATAGCTCAATAGTGTCGCCTAACATGGCTTGCTTTGGATATTGAGGCGTTATCGGGTCCACAGTGTCACTCCTGACATAGAGGGGACCAATAATCACTTCGTCGCCAAGCGGCTGCTGATCAAAGCTCCGTACTGGTAACCGCTGGCCGGTTTCGGGCTTAAAAAAACCTAATCGTACGAAATAAAGCCCGGTGCTTAAATCCGGGTCGAGCTTGAGCGGATGTTGTTCCAAAATCAGCCCATCGTCGCGCCAGCGATACATTTTTCTGGAGATTGGGGCAATTTCTTGCTGGCCAACCGGATTACCCTGGCTATCCAACACCTGTAAAAACATCCTCTCCTTAAGGCCGGTATAACCCAGAATTTTCCAGGCCAGGTAGAGGTTACTCTCATGTCCGACCTCAACCGTTGTCGGCACAAACTCATAACCACTCAACAGAAGGTTATCGGCCCATTCAACGGCCATCTTTTTCCGGGGCATTTGGCCTGGAAACAAGGGCAAGAGGTCTTGAGGGCCAACATTGTACTGTCGGGCGATCACATTAGCGCGGCTGCCCTCAATCAGCCCCACAGGCTTCGCTGCAAGCCGATCTAAAGACATGTCTCGCCTGACGGCGGAAACGTAGGCAGTCCCCAACTCACCCCCATCTTGGCTTAGCCAGACAAAAGCCGGTGGCTGACCATCATCTCCGGGATATTCGGGTACGACCACCGCTACCTTTTCCTGCCGGCGCAGATGAGCGGCAACAGCTTCAGGCAGCAAGACCTCCTCCTGAAAATTATCGTGCAACATATATCTCATAGAAGCGTGGGTATAAAGGTAGAAAGGGATGATCAGGTTGATTGCTGGCATTTGCCCGGCGGACTCTAGCGTGGTCAGGTAAGCAGCTAAGTCGACTACCGGCCCGTCGAAAGACTGATAAACATCCGAATTGTTGGCCCAACGATAAAAGTAATCGTAAAAGGTCAGTCCCCCGCTGAATAAGAGCAAGGCAATTAGAGCGGCCAAACCGGTTTCACTAAACCTGAGAGGGGGAGAGGTTGAAGAGGCAAAATCGCTTCTGCTTTCTGTAGAAGATACTGCCTTACGCCGTAGAAAGCCTCGACTTTTTGTGTTTAACCAATCGGCCAGACTAATCAGTCCCACGGCCATTAATACATAATAAGCCGGCAAAATCCCGGACAAACGCAAGGTGTGAAAAGCGGGTTCGGACAGGGGGGCTGGCAGCCACATGATAACCAGCAAAGCCAGCAGGAAGATATTGGCCGGACGACGATAGTACCTGATGGTAAAGAGTAGTCCCAGCCAAAAGCCCAGGGTATTAAACCAATCAAAGCCCGGTCGGCCTAATAAATGGTGGCGCCAATTTAGGTCTTGCCCGTCGATGAAAACCCGGATCGCTTCCCAAAGGTGGAACGCCAGCCCTTTTAAATCAGCAGCAGACCACCCTACCTTGACCGCCACATCACCCACTCTGCCCCAAAAAGCCTGTGGCGTTTTCACGAAAAATACAAGCAAGGGGATAAAAATCAGAACGCTCACCCCGCCCATGATTAACAAGCCAAACCAGGCAGTTTTGAGTCGGGCCTGGTCCTTTCTCCAAGATAACAAGGTCTGAACGGAGATAAACAGCAGAAAAACCAACGGTAGGAGCCTGGCCGAAAGATAGGTATATTGGGCTAGCCCCAGTCCTGTCCCGGCCAGCAGGTAGTAGCGAATCTTGCCTGTTTGCCAGCCGTACCAAAAAAAATAACTCATCACCAGGATGAACAGAGGCAGCAAATTGGCCCGATAACCGGCCCGGTTCATCACCAGCACCCAAAAAGATGTCACCAAACCGGTTGTACTGATGAGCGCCAGCCACTGGGCTTTCGGTTCATCGTCAAAAATCGTCAACACCCAGCGATACATCACCGGGATAGAGAGAATCCCGAGCAAGGCTGACACCAGACGAATGGCATAGGCAGTTTGACCAAACACGGTAATTGACAGGCCCAACAAGTAATGAAACATGGCCTCACGACCATTGTTCCCCAATAAGAAAACCGGCCAGCTTTTTGTCTCTGATATCCACACGGCATCCATGCCATTGTAGGCTTCATCAAACCACAGGCCGGGGGGGACAGAGTCCAAACGCCATAGCCGGAGCCAGGCTGCCAACAACACGAGACCGAGCGGGGCAAATCGGGTGAAGGATGAATGATGAAGGATGAAGGATGAACGGTGAAGGATGAATGAATGATGAGTCTTCACGGTCTGACCACTTCTATGGGGCCAATGGTGACACTACTGACCTCGGTCATTTGGCCCTCCTCCACCAAGGGCAGGTTGACCGCACTCTCACCCACGATCAGGTAATAGCCCACGTCCAAATAATATTCGCCTGGCGGCGCGTCGGCCTCAACAGGTACGGCGTAACCATCGACAACGATTTCGCCAGGCGCCCAGAGCAGGGTACTGTAATACTCAAGGGGCCGGCGGTCGTAACCACCACGCAAGGTGCCGGTGCTATCCAGCAGATGGTTAAACTGGGTAAAATCGGCCTGGGGTGACCTGTTTGGCGGCGCTTGCCAATACAAAGTCAAGGGGAAGGCCTGACCCGCTTTAACCTGATTTTGGGGCAGCTTGTATCCCAGCAGCTTAATTTGATCGGCGAAGTTAGCTTCCACCGGCACGGCAATGTCCGGCCTTTCAAAGTGGCGCTCCCACCAATTCTCCACCCGCAACAGCGGTTCGCTGACCGTTTGACCAACCACATCATCAGTCTCCTGAAGCGTCATCTGTAGGCGATAATCACCACTGGGCCAGCGCGGACCGATGATAAAGGCATGGATGTTGGCCTGGCTGTGGGTAGCTGGCCAGGCTCGCCCGTCCGGATCAATTAATGCCAAGTTGAGGCCGCTATGCGAGGTGATAATAGAGATCGTGGTCGGATAGCGATAGGTCGGGAATTGGGTCGGGCTGACCGGTCCATCGGTCCGCCACAAATCAAAGTCAACCTGGATCGGGCTGGTCAGTCCCTGGCCGATGAAGCCGGTGTTTCTGGCAAGGGTCAGCGTGGCGGGTTTGGCTAAGGCAATACGGGTCAGCGGTAAAAGCTCAGGCTGGTCTGATTGATGAGGATTAGCCGACTGGCTGAGTTGTTGATCCATTGACTGGTAACTTACCGGTAGGGGGCCGGTGCTGCCTACGACTTGCAGTTGTACATGGTAATCACCGGCCGGTAGATTGGGCAGAGGCAGCGTTAAGCGGTCAAAAACTACATCGTCAGGGTCCCAGGTCAGGGTGGGGACTCGTCCCTGTCCATTATATCCCAGCCAGTGAGAGACAACCTCATCCTGGGTATTCACCAAGTTTACTCGCAGCAGATAACTCTCGTTCGTATAAGCCAGAGCGCGCCAGGCCAGGGTCAAATCGAGCAACCCCTGCTCGGGTCGAGGATCAAGGTCATAACTGACCAGGGCCATTGTCTGGCCAAAGCTGGCGTCGACGGCATAGGGCAATTGCTCAGCCGCCTGGGGGATGGTCCGCAAGGGCAGCGGTGGGGGAGCAAAGGTAGCCAGTCGATATAGATGAGTCCCTGTCCAGGCTATAAAACCGATAATAATCACAGCGAACACCGGACGCTGCCACCGCTGCGGAATAGCTGTGGCCAGACCCCAGACTAATAAGGCCACAACTGCGGTGGCGGCAGGGATAAGAATGTGTCTACCCTGGGCGGCTACACTTAATCGCCGGGTTAATTCAAACCGAACCAGGGGTAAAATAAAAAAAAGACCGATGTGAAAAATGAACAGGGCCAGCCATTTGCGGGAGGTAGCCTTAGTCTGCCAGAGTCGCCATAGTCCAAAAACAGCCACACCTAATATCAAGGTAATAACCCAGTAGACATAGGGGAATAGCGGGATTGACCGGCCAATTTTTAAGCCCCAAAACGACAGAACGATATCCTTTACCCAGCGGGAATACGTACCAACAATAATATTCTCCGGTAAACCGATCGAGCCAACCTGTCCCTCGCTCAAAAAGCCACCGAGGCGGTTCATGGTCGGGTCGCTGCCACCAGCCAGCAAGGGACTGATGAGGCCCACAATCCAGCCATCCCGCTGGACGGTATTCAAAAACCACAGACTCCAGCCAAACCACCAGCTTGAGCAAAGCAAGGCCAGCCCCCCCACCAGACCAATTCGCCGCCAGGCCCAAGCCCGGCCCAATCCGCTTTGCCTGGCAATCAGGCCACAAACGACCACAATCTCCAGCGGAACCACAACCAGGGTATACTTGACCGTCATTGACAACCCCAAGAGGATGCCCATAGCGACAAAAGGCCACCACCGTTCCGGCCTCTTGACGGCCTTAACCAGCGCCCAAAAGTAGAGCGCGGCCAGCAAACCCAACAAATTATCATCATTGAGCGAAGCCCCCAGAAAAATATACTGGGGAATAAAGGCCAGAAGGGCCGCCCCGGTCAGTGAAGCCAGGGGGATTTGCCGTAAGGGGGTCTCTTGCAGGGTTAAAAACACAACCCCAATCGTCAGCAAACTTAACCCAATCGAAACCCAGCGTCCAATTTGCCACACCAAAAATCGCCCCAGATAAGGCGGCTGGTAATCTTCGGTGCTGATTGTCCAAACCTGGTCAAGCTGATGGTCCATGGCCTGATAGCGAAAAGAGTCCCAAAAAATTTTGAAGTAGGGTGGACCATCAACCCTCACCTTGGCCGACAACAAAGCCACCAACAGTTGGTACATAGGCGGGAAGTCGGCCCGGGTGATTTGGGCTCGCTCCTCATAGTTGATGGGCAGGCGGCCATGCTGCTTGATAAAGGTAATGTATTCCAGGTGATAGCCTTCATCCGGGCCTTTGTTAAAGGGCGTGACCTGGCTGAAGGCAATAGCCAAAATCAAATAAAGCGTGGTAACGGCCAACAGGCCGAATGAAACGTGAACCCGCCGGACAAACGAGGTGAAACGTGAAGCGTGAACCCACAGGGCCAATAACGTGAAATGTGACGTGGATTGAGCGGTCACACTCCCAGGGCTTCGCTGACTGGCTGACTCCTTCACTCGCCCACCTCAAACGACTGCAACAGAATAGTCCCATCTGGCGAGCCCTCAACCGGCAAACGCACGCTGGTAGTAAAATCATACATCCCGACCACCAACTCATACTGCCCCGGCTCAAGCTGATCGAGTGATAGCCCCATTTCATCCTTGATTATTTCCCCGGCATCCCACAGACTGGTGGGATAAGCCCCCCCCACCGGTGGGCTATCTTTTTGGGTCACGATTTCGCCGGCAGCGTTGCAAACGTGGACAAAAACCGTGTAATCCGTTTCGGGCTGGGTCAAGGCTTCCCAGTAAACGGTAAGTTTTAAGTTTTGAGTTTTGAATTTTAAGTTCTCAGTTCTGAAATTCAGTTCAGTATCCAACTTACCACACTCAACACCGGGCCCTGCGCACTCAGCAGTTATATCAAAACCCAGTAATTTGAGCTGCGCTCCCAAAACAACATTGACCTCAGTCTGGGGCACAACTTTTGCCACTGTTATGCCAGGGGGTGGGCCGCCCACTTTGATGGGACCAATGGTCACCGAAGTCGCTTCCGTCGGTTCGCCGGTTTCAGGATTGAGAATAAAGAGCGATTGGGCCTGCCCATTGACCCGCCGATACCAACCCAACGCCAGCGTATAAACCCCGGCCGGGGCATCGGGAGCCACCGGCACCGCAAAACCATCGGTCACAATTTCGCCGGGGGCCCAGTAAAGGGTACTGTAATTCTCTTTGGCCAAGCGGTCATACCCTCCCCAGGCCATCTGCTGGCTATAATCCTGCGGATTATCTAACAAACGGTTAAAAATGACAAAATCTTCGCCCATCCACTGTACCCCCTGCCAATAGAGGGTAAGGGGTAGACCCTCGCCTGGCTGAACCCGCCGGCTGGGCAAATCGTACCCCAACAGTTTTATTTGCCCCTCAAAGTTGGCTTCCATAGGATGGGCCATGCCGGCCGGTAACTGGAAGTTCCGCTCGGTTGGCGCAACGCGCAAGACCGGTTCACCCTCAGCCTGCAACCGGCACTCACCCGGCGACCAGGCCGGCTCAACGATAAAGTTAGCCCAGGTAGGACCGGCCGCCGCAGGCGGCCGCGCTATCCCATCAGGACCAATTAGATGAATAGACGACGTAAGTACCACTTCACCATTCGCTGCCTCACTGCCTGGCTGCCTGGCTGACTGGCCGAATTGGGCCGTTTCCCGCTCACGAAACAGAGGCGGACGGGACACGACCTCACCCTGGTGCCAGAGAAGCCACTGCACCTGGTGATCACCATCTTCAGCCCCCAGCAAAGTGTAGGCGGTGAGGGTCTGCCAGGGAACCACCGGACTTTTTTGCCCCAAGATGCGCATACGAACTTCGTAATCACCACTCGCCAGGCCAGGCAGAGGTAACCAGCCTTCATCTCGAATAACGTCACCCGCTTCCCAGGTCCGGTTGGGATAGCGAGCCTGGGTCTGGTAGGCCAGCCAACCCGACCGAGCCTGGCCATCCCCATCGACTAAAGCCAACTCCATCTGGTAATCCTCCGGCGATGGTTCCTCCCCCCCCTGCCAGATAACGGTCACTTTCAGAACCGATCCAGTCCGTTCTAACTGATAATCAATCATCCTGGCCCCACCGGCCAGGGTGACAGAGGGGTAGGACAAGATGCTATCTTGTCCCCCATACGGCGTAGTCCGAACCGGCAACAAGGGAGGATAGGTCCGCCCCATAAAAATGAGTTGGGCGATAGCGCCGGTCAGCAAGAGGGTGAGTAGAACGTAAAACGTGAAACGTGAAACGTGCTGCGTGCTGCGTGTTGCGTGTTGCGTACTGCGTATTGCCTTGTCACCTGCTACCTTGTCACCTGCGACTCTGCGACCTGCGACCTGCGACCTGCGACC
>DAOUMU010000410.1:0-2480 GCA_034409055.1 Anaerolineae bacterium | reverse complement strand
CGCACTAAAAGAGCAAAGCCCTATCGGGCTAAAATTTGACTTTTTAGGGTGCTTTTAGCATCCTTTGCTCTTTCAGCCCGATGGCTTTAGCCTCGGGCTTTCGGTTGGCATTGTTCAAACTGTTATTATTACAAAACCTCCATTAAAGAAAGGAAAAAGTCTAAGATGAGAAAGTATGGATTATTGAACATTGTTCTGGTATTTGGTCTCATAATTGGAGTGATGGCCTTTGTTGGTACGGCAGCCGCATCTGGGCCGGTACATTGGGGATATGAAGGCGAAGAAGGTCCGGAGCATTGGGGAGAACTAAGCCCGGATTTTGCGGCCTGTTCTGAAGGCAAGGAGCAATCCCCGGTCGACATTCCCGCCTCGGCCCCGGTCAATTCAGCGGCCATTGTTTTTAACTACCAACCGACGGCCCTCAACATCGTCAACAACGGCCATTCCATCCAGGTCAACTATGATGAGGGCAGTTCCATCCAAATTGAAGGCAAAACCTACAATCTGCTGCAATTCCACTTCCACGCTCTGAGCGAACATACCCTCAATGGCCAGTATACTGATATGGAAATGCACTTGGTGCATAAAAGCGCCGATGACGAGTATGCCGTGGTGGGGGTGATGATGAAGCGCGGAGCGGAGAACCCGGCCTATGCTTCGGTGTGGGATTACATGCCCCCCACAGAAGGAGAACCGGAAACCATCAGCGGCGTCAGCGTCAATGCGGTCGATTTACTGCCGGCGGAGCAGTCCTACTACCGCTACAACGGGTCATTTACCACGCCGCCCTGCACCGAAGGGGTGAAATGGTTTGTGTTGGCTACCCCGGTTGAGTTATCGGATGCCCAGGTGAATGCCTTTGAGCAAATCTACATGGGTAATTACCGTCCGGTGCTACCGCTCAATGACCGCAGCTTTTTGCAAGGAGCGACCGCCGCGCCTGAAACATTGCCGGTTAGTGGGGGAATAGCCTTTCCGGTGGCCTGGGTGCTAATCGGTTCTGGGATGTTGATTGTGGGGGTAGGTCTCTTCTTACGTCGCCGCAGCGTGGCTTAATTATCTCAGGGCTTGTCCAGAAATAACTTCGGCATTTTTACGGGAAAAACACGGAGAAAAACACGAAGTTATTTTCGGACACCTCCTCAAGGTATGATAGATGGGGATGGGCGTAGCTGAGAGCCGCGCCCATCCGATCTATGATCATAATAGTGTTGCGGGTCTTGTTTCACCACTGCGAGATATTTGTTTAATAGAATACATCGAAGATTATATCCAACACTACCGAAAATCCCCACTCTACAGAGAAATCGCCGACGCCCTCAACATACCCCTAACAGTAGTGCGCCATTATATCTCCCAGCTAGTCGAAGACAAAAAAATACATAAATCCCCATCATCCCACAACAGATGCTTACGCCTCGGAGAAAACAAAATCAAACAACTAAAATTTTAATTCCAGAGGTAGGCCGGGCATCCCCATGCCCGGCGAGCATCCTCATCCTTCATCCCTCATCCCCATACCCGGCCAGGTTGTCATATTGCTCAACCCGTAGTATAGTAATATAGGAGACTCTTTTATGAACAACCACCTTGCCTTGATTGTCGAAGACGACCAGGATTTGAGCACCATTTTTTCACAGGCCCTCCAGGCCGCCGAGTTTGAAACGGAAATCGTCGAGGACGGTCAGCTCGCTTTGACCCGCCTGTCCGAAACCACCCCCGCCATCGTGGTCTTAGACCTGCACCTGCCCCACGTTTCCGGCAAAGACATTCTTCACCAAATCCGTACCGATACCCGCCTGGCCCAGACTCGCATTATGCTGGCCACCGCCGATCCCGTTACCGCCGAAGAACTGCGCGAGGAAGCCGACCTGGTACTCATTAAACCCATCAGCTTTAGCCAACTACGTGATCTCGCCACCCGTCTGCGCCCCCCTGATACAGTTGATTAAAGCCCCCCCTCACCTGCCCTGTGGGCCTGCCCTATGGGCTGGGGGGCCGGGGGGGCACGATCCACCCCCCTCTGGGGGGCCGGGGGGGCCCGTACTTTAACAATCATCGAGCAGACCAATGTTCTTTAACGAAATCGCCACTTCAATCCTCATCGTCTTAGGCGCCGCTATCATGTTCCTCTCCGTACTGGAAACCAGGAAACTACTGGGCCTGCTTAAAGAAAGTAAATATATTCCTAGTTCTAACGGATTCGTTGGTTTTTGATTCTGCCCCTATGGGTATTGAACATTCAAAGCAAATTGGTTGAAATTGACGATGCAAAGCAAAATAGGAGATCATCCTCACTTAACTATCTCAACCAATCAGGAGGCTTTGGCAATGTTCAAGGGACATCAATTGTTTTGGGTGTGTTTCATTTGACTTGGAAGTGACATCAGACAGCCAAGGGTAGAGCAAAATACTCTGGTGAACTATCAGTAGTTGTTGTAATAGTAAGGGGGGAAATGGCAAGGTCATTAGTTGTTGTA
>DAOUMU010000409.1:0-2972 GCA_034409055.1 Anaerolineae bacterium | reverse complement strand
ACATAACAGAATAGTTGCGCTACATACTACATATTGGGCTTCATAATTGTGACAGATACAAGATGTGGTATAACTCAAATTATTTTACTCTGCCAAAGTCAAAATCTTTTTCTTTAAAGCTATATCAGCACCTAAAGGTGTTGGTTGCTGAGGGCATCCTAAAAGATCTTGATTTGCCGCCCATAAAGCAGCAAACTCTCCTTGTGGAGATATGGTGCAAGCTTCCGACACTGAGGTAGGTACAGGAGTACCGATAGGTGTACCTGTCGGCCAGAATTGTGTTGGTGTGCGTGTGGGCGTGGATGACGGTGTTGACGTAGGGGTGGGTGTATTGAAAGGTACTATTCGGACGAAATCAGGCAAAGCTCCCTCGGCTACATCTATATTTTGCCTGTATTCCTCATATCCTGCTGCTTTGACAACTAAAAGTCCAGGTTTTCCTGCATAAGAGGAGTCGACAAAAATTCTGGCCACACCTATTGAGTCGGTTATGTCATTCAAGGGGGCATGGCCACTTACCTCTATCGTAACCTCTGCTCCCGATATGTCCTTACCAGTGTCTTTGTCTTGTATTTGTACGAAATAAGAAAAGCTGGTATAGAATTGGGGTGTTGGTGTTGGTGTGGGCGGTATTAGCCCGAACTCTTCCAGGTTAGCATATGTGCTCGGCGAATTAACCAAAAAGGTTTTGAGAACGCGATTATTATTGATTAATTGCCTGACTGCATTAATGATCTGCGGAGTTGTAGCGAATTGTGAAGTATATGAGCCTAGCTCAGGTATGGGTGTTGACGTTGAAACACTTGTGGAGGATGAGATGGGTGGCGGTGTGGAAGTATCTAAAGGGGCACTGCCATTTGATGTGGTGTTTGGAGTTAGGGTTACAGTCTGGACGATGTTAATTGGCGTAGCGGATGGTTGAGTGAAAGTTTCTGGCTCGAGGCCAACCACATCAGGCAAAGCTCCCTTGACTACATCTATGTTTTGCATGTATTTCTTGTATACTGCTGCTTCGACAACTAAAAATCCAGGTTTTCCTGCATAAGAGGAGTCGACAAAAATTCTGGCCACACCTATTGAGTCGGTTATGGCATCCAAGGGGGCATGGCCACTTACCTCTATCGTAACCTCTGCTCCCGATATGTCCTTACCAGTGTCTTTGTCTTGCACACGTACTAAGTAGCTAAAACCACTCAAAGATGATGGTGTTGGCTTGCCTGGCGTTGGAGTAGGGCTAGAAAATTGGCTGGCAAACGCCATAACTTGGTCCAGATCTTTCAACGCCGCTTCATAGTCACGTAATGAAATATGGATTTTTGCTCTTTCGTATAAAGTGGCTGGATTCTCACTATTTAAACTTATAGATTGGTTATAAGCAGTCAACGCCTCGGAATATTGGTTCTGATAAGTGAGATACCGTCCCTTTACCCAATTTTTCAACTCTTCTCCCAATTTCTCGGTTTCATCACTCGCACCCGGATAGTCCAATGCATTAATCATCTTTTCCAACAGTGGGCCACTACTATTACTGCCATCTGTATCGGCCAAGGTGATGTATAATCCCCGAACTAATATCACTCTCTTTCGTTCATCAACTTCGTATCCATCAAATAGGGATTCCTGTTCCTCCCTCGATAAGCTATAGAAGAGTTCTCTTGCCTTATAGTCATAGTCTGTGGGCCCAAAAACCCCTTTTAATTCGAGGATCCTTGCCAAATGAGTAGCTCTGTTTTCAATATTTTTTGTCTGGTAGAATTCAGCAACAGCATTTTGAATTTCTATACCTACCCACGTGTTGTAGCTTACCAAGTCAATTGCAGAACTGACGGCAAGCACCGCTACAATAATAGCACCAACCGCCAAAATCATCGTCCAATTCTTGGCGATATGTTTGTTAGTCCAAGTCAGATCAAAAACGTGACGATAAATCTCATTACGGACCTTTAAGTATCCATTTTTAACTTTGACCAAACCCGACAACTTGAGTTGATTTTGTTCGGGAGATTGCTCGTTGTGGCTTACTCTTTTCCCTTTGTATATTTTTTTGTATAGTTTCAGTAACTGCTCGTAGTCGGGATGGTTTAGGATTTTATCGCGAACAAATTGCAGGTTCTTTTCTTTCCGGGCCTCTTCAGAGATAAACAGTTTTTCCACCAGGCTATCAATTTTCTCATTTGACCAAACTACTTCCCTGGCTCGAACTACCGCCTGGCATACTTTCTGGGTCAGATAGGGATGGCCGCCAGTCCAATAATAAATCCGATCAAAAATCTCTTCTGTCTGATCAGGATAGACAGCCTCCAAGCCACGTTGCAAGATTCTGGCATCGGTGCGACTAAAATCCTCTAGGGCAATTCCCTGTCCAATATTGAACGGTGTCCGCTCGCGATCCTTAATTAGGTCGGCTGGCGAAGCCACCCCAAAAAGAACAAATGTGAGACGGGCGAACGCTTGATCCTTGGCCCGAGCATTATACATTGCCCGAATAGCAGCAAAGAAGTCATCTGAGAAATCAAGGCCAAGGGTCGTGTCAATCTCGTCAATAAAAACGACAACCTGACCTTCAAGTTCTGTTAGCACGACATCACGTAGGAAATTTCCGAAACGCCGAACAGGACCTAGTGGTGCCTGCGCTTGCCACCAGGCGGCAGGGTCTAGGGAGAGCCGAAAAGCCCGCGTCAGTTCGGAAATCAAATCCAAATACCAGACCTCAACCGAAACCTTGCCGATTTCCGTAAGATCGATAATGGCAGTATGAACCCCTTCTTTCTCCAGGCGTCGCGCTGTGCGAACCATCAGACTTGACTTGCCCATCTGACGCGGGGTCAGCACATAACAAAAGTCATTTGGGTGTGTTTCATTTGACTTGGAAGTGACATCAGACAGCCAAGGGTAGAGCAAAATACTCTGGTGAACTATCAGTAGTTGTTGTAATAGTAAGGGGGGAAATGGCAAGGTCATTAGTTGTTGTA
>DAOUMU010000408.1:0-16443 GCA_034409055.1 Anaerolineae bacterium | reverse complement strand
ACCTATGATGAGGTGCCAGCCTACTTACGAGAGATTTCAGGAGATATCCACGTTCGCCATCTACTGATTATCACCCCGACCGGACGCAGGCTGGCGATAGCCCCCCCCGATGATATCATTATCGGGCGTTCTGACCGCTATGTTGACTTTGTGCCTGATCTTGACCTGAGCCAGGAGGGTGAGGTGGCTGCCCGTGTTTCCCGTCGTCACGCCATTATTTACTGGCGGAATGACAGGCCCTATCTGGAAGATTTGGGGAGTGGCTTTGGCACTCGGGTCAACGGCAACATGATGCTCATTGGGCAGCCTGTGCCTCTCAAGCCTGGTGATCACATCTGGTTGGGGGGATGTGTATTGGCTTACGATGTTGAGATGTAAAATCTGAGGATGACTCTTTTAGATAAACTTCGAACTCAAATTCAAACTTTCAAGCTGGCCAAGGAGGTGTGTGATAGTGATAACGGAGTCTACAGCTTCGGCTGAAGAAACGGCAGCCTCTATCATTGTTTGGCCCAATGATGGCAAGGAGATGGTTTTTATTGCAGGCGATGTTTTTATAATGGGCAGCAATCAGGGGAATGGCATTTACCAACCAGAACATAAGCTGTATGTGGCTGATTTTTATATCGATCGCTGGCCGGTGACGAATGCCGAATATAAGCGCTTTGTAGAGGCCACTGGCCATCCTGTACCTAATTACGATGTCAGTTGGTGTGATACCCGGGGCTATAATTGGGATCCTCAGACTCGGATCTATCCCGAAGGTAAAGCCGATCATCCGGTCGTTTTGGTGACCTGGGAAGATGCCATGGCCTATGCGGCCTGGGTGGGTAAGCGGCTACCCACCGAAGCTGAATGGGAACGGGCGGCCCGAGGCTTGAACGGCCGGTTATATCCATGGGGAAATGAATTTATGCCGGAGTGCTGCAATTGCAAAGAGGCCGGCCTGGGGAAAACCAGCCCCGTTGGTGCTTTCTCGCCCCATGGGGATACACCCGAGGGCCTGGTTGATATGATCGGCAATGTATGGGAGTGGACCAACAGTCTCTTTCGGCCTTATCCTTACAGGGCCGATGATGGCCGTGAAAGTCGCCAGGCAGCCGGATTCCGCGTTCTACGTGGGGCCTCGTGGGTTAATGATGCCAACGTAGCTCACGGTCTATCACGACTGGATGGTGATTTTCAGTTCTACAACAATGTTGGCTTCCGGTGTGCGGTGTCGCCTGAGTAGGGTATATGCCAGGCTCAAGGTGGACTGACCTTAAAGTATGTGTATTTAATAACGATATCTTCATCAGAACTGTATACATATACCCCCGTACCTTCTCCAGTGCGGTGTTTACTTGAACTGTCGGTGACAGTGCCCAGCAACGTACCATTAACGTAGACTGAGAGTTTACGATCACTGGTATGTTTAATTTTTAAGACGTTGGTCGCGCTACTACTGATGCCTCGCCTGATAGCGGAGTGACAATCTCCTTCAAGGATTGTATCTGAGTCGCCCGACTTTCTGCGTATCAGTTGCCAATCGCCGCCACTGCCGCAGCTATTGTTCGGCCAAATCCTAAATAAATAGTAGTTATCGCCACCCTCGCCGTTGATATAGATGCCGTAGCCGGCATCACTCTTGTGGTCACTGTGGTACCCTTCTGTCTCAAATATGCCGTAGGTATATTCAGCCTCGTCTGGCGCAGGTCGCCAACATATTTCGTTTTTATCAACATCCAGACGATACCGACCACCATCATAGCTGGAGTCACAATTTCCATCATTCTTTTTAAGCCAACCGCTGTCGTCATCAGAAAAATTATCGAAAAATAAGGCCGATGGCGTTGGGGTTGGCTCTGAACGGACTATGGGCAAAAAAACACATTTGAATTGACCGATGACGTCTATCGTAAGACTGGCTACGTTGTTGCCGGTCACTACGTCCGCGTTAGAATACCACGGAAACGCCTGGGCTGTATCGGTGGATTTAATATCACATTTAGATGAAACGATTTTTCCGGTAATAGTGATGGCAACAGTGCCATTTTTAGGAATTGATCCGGGCAACAACCAGGTGGGAATAGTTTCACCGTTACTGATCGCTTCCGGTACGCTGAACTGGTAAGTTACATTATTCATGGTTGTGGAGAAAGAGTTCTTGAAGAGGATGTAATCGGCCGAATTGGGACCCAGATTGGTAATGGTAACCATAAATTTGATCGTATCATCATTGCCTACCGCAGTTTTATCTGCGGATAGATCAACTTTCAGATCAAAAGGCCCCGTGGAAGATTGAATGGTAGTGGAAATCAGGCCAAAAGCAGCCAGACTTTCTTCGCTGATGGAGAGGGGAGTGGGAGTATGGCCTATTGGCCCCTGGGCAGCAACTGTTAGCGGCCGGGTATTGGGGCCAATTACCGTGGATAGCAGAATTAAAGCCAGTGTGGTCAGTAACAAAACCAAAAGAATTTGGACTTCAGCCTTGTTTTTTTGATACATGTTAACTCACCTTACTACATAGAACGTATATGGTCACCGTTTGGGCCAGGGCATTATAAAATGTAGGGCAAGTTGCCAACTTGCCAGGGCGCGATTTAGCAAATTGCGCAAGTGGCCGAAAGATGGTCAGGGTCCGGTTTTGTATACTACCTGGTTATTATAGTAGAAGTGTATGTTTTCAGAAAGTAGGACTTGGCGTCAGGGGTGGTTTTCAGGTGGGCTGGTCGTAATAAATTGGTTTGGTAACTATTTTGTGCTATAATCTTCATATCTGCTGGCTGTATGTTAAAGGGAAAGGGAAAAGTTATGCCCCTCATTCTATTCGCCGTCTTGATCGTTTTTGTTTTAGCTTTCCTCATATTTCTGTCAATAATGTTTTTTGCCAGGAGAGCAGGCAGGAAACTGTTCAAAGAGTATAGAAGAGCTTCCCTGCCGCGTTCAATCACTACTTCTTTGAGAGAATCCTGGCAGTATGGCCGTCTCATTATCCAGACGGCCCAACAATATCCACCCGGCCCGATGCGGGACCGGCTTAATCTCACTATCAAACCGGTCGATGAGTGGCTGACTAACCTGGCCAGATTGGAGCGGGGATTGGAAAAACTTTACAGCCAGCGCAATCTGTCTCGTGAGGTACGCCAGACCAAGTTTGAAATTGATGACCTGCGCCGGCAGTTGCTTGTGGCCACCGATAAAGAGGCTGTATTTTTGCGTGAGTTGATGAAAAGCAAGGAACAACACCTGGCTGCCTTGAAAGAGTTGCAACTTTTCCAGACCCAGGCCGAATTGAAAATCCGTAAGATTGCCAGTGATTTGGGGGCTACTCACGCGGAGATGCTGCTCATCATTGCCAGGGGCGACTTTAACGAAAATCGTTTTCGGCGGCTGGATGAAAACTTACAAGAGCATGTGGGCGGCATGCGAGATATGCTGGCCGCTATGGACGAGTTAGGCTATACCAGTGCGGTCAATTGAACGTTTAACGCTCAAACGTTCAACGGTTAACGTTTGAGCAGACGATCAAAAATCGTCTCGGCTACCTCAATCTTGCTCATCAAGGGTAATTCCTCGATTGAACCGTCGGCGGCGAGCAAGGTGACCCGGTTAGTATCCACGGCAAAACCGGCATCCGTGGCGGTCACATCGTTCGCCACAATCAAATCCAACTGCTTACGTTCGAGTTTATCTCTGGCGTTGGCCAATAAATTTTCCGTTTCGGCGGCAAAACCCACGCTCAGCCGTGGGCCGTAACCCGCCGATTTTTGTTTGGCTACCTCAGCCAGAATGTCGGGGTTACGAATCAGCGTTAGCGTTAACGCTTCTGTATCGGGCAGCTTTTTTATTTTTTGTTCGGCTGCCGCTTGGGGACGAAAGTCGGCCACGGCGGCAGCCATAACCAACAGGTCGACCTGCCGGGTCGAAGCCAGCACCGCCTCTAGCATGTGCTCCGCCGACTCAACGGGAATAACTTCAATGCTCACGGAGGCGGGGCGGTTGACAGTGGTGATGAGAGTGACCGCTGCGCCCCGGTCATGGGCGACCTCAGCCACGGCGTATCCCATTTTACCACTGGAATAGTTGCTGACAAAGCGGACCGGGTCGATGGCTTCCCGTGTACCACCGGCCGTGACCACAACACGCTGTCCGGCCAGGTCGCCGTTTCGGGCCAGGACCGTACGAGCCATACTGATAATTTCATCCGGCTCGGCCATCCGTCCTGGCCCCGTTGCTCCCGAAGCCAGCCGTCCCTCTGCCGGGCCAACGATGGTGGTGTTCCAGGTACGCAGCTTGGCCAGGTTTGCTTGCGTAGCCGGATGACACCACATATCTGTCTCCATGGCCGGCGCCAGTAGAAGGGGGGCTGGTGTGGCCAGGGCAATGGCCGTGAGTAGATTATCGGCCAGCCCATTGGCCAGCTTACCCATTGTATTGGCCGTGGCCGGGGCGATGAGGAGCAAATCGGCTGCATCGGCCAGGTCAATGTGAGGGATATTTTGGCCGGCCGGAATGTCAAACATGTCGGTGTAAACCGGACGGTGGGTGAGAGCCTGGAAGGTGAGGGGGGTGATAAATTTCTGGGCCGCCTCGGTCATAACGACATCCACAATCACGCCGGCCTGTACTAAACGGCTACAAATCGTGGCTGCTTTATAAGCGGCGATGCCCCCGGTGATGCCTAAGATAATACGTTTGTTTTGGAGAACTTTCATAGTGGTTATGGAATTGTATCTATGCTATTGATTCATCTCCCAAATCAGCCGCAGTCCCTCCAGCGTAAGCCACGGATTGACCACTTCGATGACATCAGTTTCTTTGGCCATGGTTTCAGCCAGCCCGCCGGTACCGATGACGCGCATATCTGGACCCAATTCGGCTCTAAAACGGGCAACCATGCCTTCAACCAGACCAACGTAGCCGAAGATTAGCCCACTTTGCATAGCATAGACCGTGTTGGTACCGACGGCGCGAGGTGGGCGGGCCAGGTCAACGCGGGGCAGTTTGGCGGTGCGGCTGAACAGGGCCTCGGAGGCAATACCAATGCCGGGGGCAATGGCCCCGCCCAGATACTCACCTGTGGCTGAAATGGCGTCAAAGGTGGTGGCCGTGCCAAAGTCGACCACGCAGGCCGGACCGCCGTACAATTTATAGACGGCTACCGCATCCGCAATACGGTCAGCGCCCACGTCGCGGGGGCTGTCGTATCGAATCTGGACGCCGGTTTTGACCCCGGCTTCTACCAGTAGCGGCGATCGTTTGATAAACCGCTCGACCATCTCCACAAAAACCCGGGTGATCGAGGGCACGACGCTGGCGATGACGACCCCTTTGATTTGTTGAAAATTTAGCCCCTCGTAGTGCATCAAACTGAGCATAATAATGCCATACTCGTCCGGCAGGCGGTCGTGGTCTGTTTTGATGCGCCAGTGGTGTTGTAAGGTTTGGCTATCATCGTAAACGCCGAAAGTGATATTCGTATTGCCAATGTCGATGGTTAGTAGCATAGGTACTCTCCCTTTAGAGTTGATCGTTGGGTGTTTTTTGCTTTACCACAGTGTTTTGGCAGAACCTTGGGTTACTCTACCGGTATGTTATCAATCAGACGTACCCCATCAACAAAAACGGCCAGCGAGAACAAGGCTCGATCTTGTACCGTCTCTAGTTCCTCCAGTGTAGCCGGGTGGGCCACGCTCACGTAATCGACGCGGGTCATATCGGTCGCCTCGATGACTGATAGCATCGTGGCCCGTAACTTCTCAGCATCACGCTGGCCTTGTGTGAAAGCATTTTTGGCCGCTGACAGGGCCTGATAGAGACAGGTGGCCTGCTGGCGAGCCGCCGGAGACAGGTTGGCATTGCGTGAACTCATGGCCAGCCCATCTGCCTCGCGCACAATGGGGCAGACGACAACCTCCAGGTTAAAGTTCAGGTCTTTGACCATTTGCTTGATGACAACGGCTTGTTGGGCATCCTTCTGGCCGAAGTAGGCCCGGTGGGGTTGAAATACGTTGAACAGCTTGGCCACCACCGTGGCCACGCCCCGAAAATGGCCTGGCCGAGCGGCCCCCTCCAGACCTTGAGTCACTTTTTCAACCTGGATATAAGTTTGGTAGTCGGCAGGGTAAACGATGTCTGGAGACGGGGCCCAGACCAGGTCTACCCTTTCTTGTTCGAGCAGGGCCAGGTCACGGTCAAGGTCCTGGGGATAAGTATCCAGGTCGCGGGGATCGTTGAACTGGGTGGGATTGACGAAGATACTGACGCCGACCCGGTCATTCTCCTGACACGCCCGGCGTACCAGGCTGAGGTGGCCTTCGTGCAAAAAGCCCATGGTAGGAACCAGTCCCCAGCTCGCCTGGAGGCTGGCCCAGCGTTCGTTTCTTATATCGGTAATGTTCGCAGAGACTTTCATTAGTTTACCTCGTTGTGTTGGCAGGTTGAACGTTAGAACGTGAAAACGTTAGAACGTTCAACGTTAAAGCGTTCAACGTTGAACGTAAACCGCTCCGCCTCTTTATCTTTGACCAGGCGCAGCAAAAATTCATTGACCGGGGTTGGTATGCCCAAACGTTGGCCGAAGCGAACCACCGCGCCTGAAATAGCGTCAATCTCAGTGGGGGCGGCCCGGCTGATGTCTTGTAGCATCGAGGAGTGGTTGCTGGCTGTTGCCCGGCAAACTTCGGCCACGCGGCGAGCTACATCGGCAAAGGGCAAACGGATGCCCTGGGCCGCAGCAATGTGAGCCACTTCGTTAGCGGCGGCCGACATGACCTGGCGCAGCGTTTCATCCTCGGTCAGTGCGCCGTTGGGAACTTCGAGTAAGGCAGTCAGAGGATTGATGCCGGCATTGATGGCCAACTTGCCCCACACCAGGCTGTCAGCATTATCGATCAGGGTTGTTTCCAGTCTGGCAGCATTGAATAGGTCGGCTACTTGCTTTAATTGCTGTTCCTGACCGGGAGTTAAGGCCAGGTGGGTTGGCCCTTCACCCGCATGGCGTAGTTGACCCGGAGCCAGCACGGTGGCCCCTTGAGCGGTAATACCCAGCCCGGCCCGGGCCTGGCCGACAGCTTCGGCCAGCTTTTCCAGGTTGCCTAACCCATTTTGTAGGGTGATGGCCAGGCCATCGGGGCGCAAAATATGGGCTGCTTGCCGGGCAGCCTGGACAGTTTGGTGACTCTTCACCAGGATCAGGACAATGTCAGCCGCTGGCATCTCATTTAGATCATTGGTTACTTGCAGGAAGTGATGGGATTGGCTGCCGTCGGGATGGGTGACTGTCAGGCCCTGGTGGCGGAGGGTTTCAATTTGTTCGGCCCAATGGCCAAATAGGGTCACGTTGGCTAACGGGCTCAGACGACTGCCAAACAGGGTGCCCATGGCCCCCACGCCAAATATGGCAATGTTTAGGGATGATTTTTCTGTCATGTTTAACCTCCATGGGAATCAGCGAATGGCGAATAGCGAATGGCGAATGGCGAATGATGAATGACGAATGATGAATGAAGGTCAAGAATGGTCATTCGCAGATTCGCCATTCGCAGATTCGCAGATTCGCTTATTCGCTGATTTGCTCATTGAATAGTTCTAATTCTTTTTCATCAATTTTGAAGCTGTGGGCCTCGGTGGGGAAGTGACCGCTTTCTACCTCTGTACGGAAAGTCTGGAAAGCAGCCAGGATTGGTTGGCGAAGTTCGGCGTAACGTTTGACAAATCTGGGGGTGAAGCGGTCAAAGAGCCCCAATACATCGTGGAAAACAAGGACCTGCCCATCACAACCCGGACCGGCTCCGATGCCGATGGTGGGTATGGTCAGTTTTCTGCTCACGATTTCTGCCACCGGTGCTGGTACAGCTTCCAGGACAATCGAGAAACAGCCGGCTTCTTCCAGGGCCAAAGCCTCTGCCAACAGACGTTGAGCGGTGTCAGCGGTTTTGGCCTGAACTTTGTAGCCCCCCAGTTTGGAGATTGTCTGCGGGGTTAAGCCGAGATGTCCCATAACCGGGACGCCGGCTTCGACAATGGCTTGCACTGTTTTGACGACCTCCAGCCCGCCTTCCAACTTAACCGCATCCATGCCGGCCTCTTTCATAAAACGGCCAGCATTGCGGATCGCTTCACTGCGCTCAGTTTGATAGGACATAAAGGGCATATCGCCGACCAGAAAAGCTCGTTTGGCGCCACGGGCGACAGCCTGGCAGTGGTGCAGCATTTCAGCCATTGTGACGGGTACTGTGCTGGGATAGCCCAACACGGTCATGGCCACCGAGTCGCCGACCAGGATGATATCAATGCCGGCTTCATCAACCAAGGCTGCACCGGGATAGTCGTAGGCAGTGAGCATCGTAATGGGTTGTTTATTTTGTTTTTTTTGCTGCAGGTCTAAAATTGTAACTTTCTGTTCCATGGTAGTTGTACCTTTCTGTAACTGTTTCTCTCCAGTTAGCGAGACAAAAAAAGCCTCGCAGCGGAAGCCGCGAAGCTCATAGACATAGGAATGGTTATTGCTCCTTGATGCTTTGAGCGCCGTCTCGGCCCACCTGGGGTCCAAGCGACTTCACACCGTGACGGAGAGATTTTATTTGGTTATGAGTTTGGTTCACTGCTGGCCCCATGGCCAGTCAATGACAGGGTGATTATACCATACTTAATAGCGTATGCTAAATGAGGCTTTGTGAATTTTTGATCGATAATGAAATCCCCCATCTGTTTTAGGTCTTCTCAGGGGTGGCCTTTTGACGAATGGTTGAAGCCTCTTCCTCGCGGGCAGATAGCATTTTATTCAGGGCGCTCATATAGGCGCGGGCGCTGGCCACAATGATGTCGGTGCTGGCCCCGTGACCACTGAAGGTGCGGATCACTTGAGCGCCAGTTTGTGGGTTGGTGGTGTAGTTTTGACCGTTTTCCGGCTGGATACGAATGGTCACTTCGCCAATGGCGTCGATGCCTTCGGTAACAGCCTGAACGATAAATTCGGTCAGCGTATTGGGCGCGGCTACAATCCGGTTGATGGCTTTGTAGACGGCATCCACCGGTCCGGCGCCAATGGCGGCGTCAATCAACTCGGCCCCATTGGGGTCGGTCAGGCTGACGGTGGCTGTGGCCTTGACCTGATCACCACAAGAAACGTGAACGTTGTTTAGTTTCCAAATTTCTTTGGGCTGATAAAATTCGTCGGTGATGATGGCCTCAAGGTCAGCATCAGTAACGACTTTCTTTTTATCGGCGACGCGTTTGAAGCGATCAAAGGCTTTGTTGAGTGCCTCTTTAGTCAAGTCACCATACCCCATCTCTTCCAATCGCTTACGAAAAGCGTGTCGACCGGAGTGCTTGCCCAGTACCAATGAACTGGCACTCAGACCGACCGTTTCGGGGCGCATAATCTCGTAGGTGGTATGGTGTTTTAACATCCCGTCCTGGTGAATACCGGCTTCGTGCGCGAAGGCATTGGCCCCAACGATGGCTTTGTTAGGCTGAACAGGCATGCCGGTATAGGCGCTGACCATGCGGCTGGTACGGATAATCTGGGTGGTATCAATGTCGGTTTCCACCGGAAAGTTCTGGGGGCGGGTATGGACGGCCATGACCACTTCTTCTAGACTGGTGTTGCCGGCCCGTTCGCCAATACCGTTGAGCGTAACTTCTACCTGGCGGGCCCCATTCTGGACACCGGCCAGGGTATTGGACGTAGCCAGGCCCAGGTCGTTGTGGCAGTGGGTTGACCAGATGACTTTATCCGCACCGGGAGTATTTTCAATAAGATATTTGATGAGCCCACCAAATTCTTCTGGGGTGGTGTAGCCGACCGTATCGGGAATATTGAGCGTGGTTGCTCCGGCTTTGATCGCTTCAGCCAGAACCACAGTTAAGAACTGGGGATCGCTGCGGCCGGCGTCCTCTGGCGAAAATTCGACATCGTCACACTTACTTTTAGCGTAACGGACGGCTTTGATGACCTGTTCAATACACTCTTCTCGGTCAATCTTTAATTTGTGCTTCAGATGAATATCACTGGTAGCCAAGAAGGTATGGATGCGATGGCGAGGGGCGGCCTTGATCGCTTCGTAAGCCCGGTCAATATCTTCCTCATTGGCCCGGGCCAGGCCAGCAATGACCATCGGTTGGCCGCTCTTGCGTCCTTCGGTCAGGGGACCCACTTCTTCGGCGATGCGGCGGACGGCTTCGAAATCACCGGGGGAGGCAATGGGGAAGCCGGCCTCACAAACGTCAACGCCCAGCCGGGAGAGTTGGCGGGCGATTTCCAATTTTTCTTTTATGTTCAGGGTGGCGCCTGGTGATTGCTCACCATCACGCAGGGTGGTATCAAAAATAACCAGTTTGTCTTTTACGGGTACATCGGTTTCGGTGCTCATTTTTACCCTCCGTATGTTACGGGGGGTGGTTGGTAGCTGGTAATCAGTGATCAGTAGGCAGTAATCAGTGATCAGTATATGAAGTAAAAAATGAATTGGGGTAGGCAGGGCATCCCCATGCCCGGCCATCTATTCCCCGATTATTTTCTTAAGTTTCCATTGACTGATCACTGGCTACTGATTACTGACCACTGATCAGTTACCAGCCACCCCTCAGTTGATAGTTTTATTTTGGTTAAAGCAATTGTCAGTCTCTCGCGTTGGATAAGGTCATCAAGGTCACTAAGGTCAACAAGAGAGTCGCCCGACATGGGCTATCACCTCCTTTCTTTTGAAGGTATGCCGCCGGTGAGTTGCGGACAAGAAGCTGGCTAACAATGATAGGGGTTGAGGACTATTTTTTTCGATAAGGGCGGTCAACCGGGATGGGGATGGGTTGGGGGCGTAGGCGTTGTTTGCCCAGCCAGTCGTCCAATACTTCGCCCAGTTTTTCTAAGGCTTGCCGAATTTTTTCTTCAATTTGATGCGCTTTATCTTTATCTGCCATTTAATCGCCCTCTCAAATTTTTCCCCTCTTCTTGTTTATATTATATATCCGGCCTCTTAGAATTTTATTAGATTTATGTATAGGAATTTTCTTTGCACTACTGCACTGTAAGGCAAATTTTGATTGGTAGGACGGCATCCCCCTACCGTCCGGTTTTAACCTCGCAAAACTTGGCTTACTAATGCACTACGCAAGTTGCTAACTTGTCAGTGGTACTACGGGCAAGTTAGCAACTTGCCCTACATAACTCGATGCTATGTTCCTTGTTAATATTTTCTGCCGGCAGTGCCTTTTGTGGACTTCGAAATTTCTTTTGCTTCCTCTTTGGGACGGAGATCACGTGTGGCTTTGCCGGCCAGCCACATTTCAGAATTGCCCATAACCGCCAGTTCCTTAGCCAACTGTTCCTGATAGTCGGGTGCGCCACATGTGGTCAGCACACGTGCAGTTTCCACACCGGACGCAACGCGCTGATAAAGCTCTTTGAAAACAGGCATTACCGCCTCTTTGAATTTTGGTTTCCAGTCAAGTGCGCCGCGTTGAGCTGTGGCTGAACAGTTTACATACATCCAATCCATACCGTTTTCACTGACGAGCTTGATCAGGCTTTCCGTTAACTCCTCAACCGTCTCGTTGAAGGCCTCGCTTGGGGTATGTCCATTTTCTCGAAGGACATCATACTGAGCCTCCATAATGGCGGCAAGAGCACCCATCAGCACCCCCCGCTCGCCGGTCAAATCGCTATAGACTTCATGTTTGAAGGTTGTTGGGAACATATAGCCTGAACCAATGGCAATACCTATGGCGAGGCAGCGATCCTTGGCCCGGCCGGTGGCGTCCTGTTCTACGGCGAAGCTGGAGTTGATACCGGCTCCGGAAAGGAAATTACGACGCAGGGAAGTGCCTGATCCTTTAGGGGCAACCATGATCACATCAACATTGTCGGGAGGGATAATTCCGGTCTGATCCTTATACACGATCGAAAAACCGTGCGAAAAGTACAATGCGTCCCCTGGGTTAAGGCTCTTCTCTATAACCGGCCAGATTTCCTTTTGAGCTGCATCAGAGACCAACATCTGTATTATCGTACCGCGTTGAGCCGCTTCTTCAATCTCGAACAAGGTTTTCCCTGGCTCCCAACCATCGGCCACAGCACGCTTATAATCGTTTTTAAACCTTTTAGCTTGGCCAACAATTACGTTGCAACCGTTGTCTTTCATGTTCAACGCCTGCGCCGGCCCTTGCACACCGTAGCCAATAACAGCGATTGTTTCGCCCTTGAGAATATCGAGCGCCTTTTCGAGTGGGAACTCTTCCCGCGTGATTACTTCTTCCTTCACACCACCAAAATCGATAATTGCCACAATACAAATCCTCCTTTTATTGAATTTTTAGAGTCAAGTGAACAACTGAAGACAGCATTTTGCCTGAAGATGACTTTGTTGGCAAATCGACTGAAATCTAAAATTAGCTTTTACCGTTGCCGGTAATGGCAGAAGCACCGTTGGTACGTAGCCGAACCACGCCCCGGGTCATGGCAATTTTGCCGGTACGCATAATTTCCAGGATGCCGAAGGGGCTTAGTACGTCTATAAGCGATTCTATCTTTTCAGATTCGCCCGTTACTTCCACGATCAATGTCTCCGTGGCAACATCCACGATGCGGGCCCGGAACATTTCTGCCACGTCCATCACCTGGCCGCGCTGAGAAGAATCAGCCTTAACTTTGACCAGGGCAGTTTCGCGGATAACACAGGGGCTATCGGTGACATCTTGCACGTCAATCACGTTGATGAGTTTGAGCAGGTTGGTACGAATGACGTTCTGGCGTAGAAATTCTTCCTCGTCGGTGACGATGGTCATCCGGCTGACGCCAGGTGTTTCGCTGTGACCAACGGCTAAACTTTCGATATTAAAATTGCGACGACGAAATAGGCTGGCGACTCGGTTGAGCACGCCGGGTTTATCTTCCACTAAAGCAACTAAGGTTTGTTTCATGATTTTTACCTCTTTTTTACATTTCCATATTTTTAAATCTGGGATGGGGACGACGGATCATCGCGTTCAGATCAGCGCCGGTGGGTACCATGGGGTAAACCATATCATGCTGCTCGACCACAAATTCAATCAACACCGGTCCTTTATGGGCCTGAGCCTGACGCATGGTGGGGATAACATCTTCCTGCTTGTCGACTCGGTAGCCAAGCATACCGTAGGCTTCAGCCAGTTTGACGTAATCGGGACTACTGATGGGGGTTTCAACATAGCGGGCTTCGAAGAAGAGTTGTTGCCACTGGCGCACCATGCCCAGGTAGCCGTTGTTCATAATGGCTATCTTAATGTTGGCATTTTCCTGGACAGCCGTACCCAGTTCCTGAATGTTCATTTGAATACTACCATCGCCAGCAATCGCCCAGACTTCTTTGTCTTTAACGTGGAAGCTGGCGCCAATGGCAGCCGGTAGACTAAAGCCCATGGTCCCCAACCCACCGGAGGTCAGCAGGGTATGAGGTTCTTCGTGTGGATAATATTGGGCTTCAAGCATCTGGTGTTGGCCCACGTCAGAAACAACTATGGCCTTGCCGTCTGTACCTTCCCAAATAGCCCGGATAGCCTGCGCTGCCAGCAGGGTGGCGTTTTTATATTGCAAAATGTCTCGTTGACTGGAATCTTCTTGCCAATCCGAAATTTTACCCAGCCAGGCGGAGTGGTCCTGCTTTTTGACACCGGGATTGATTTGCCTGAGTACCGTGGCCAGGTCGGCATTAATGCCGACATCCACCCGCACGTTTTTGTTGATTTCGGAGGCGTCAATCTCAATGTGGATTTTTTTGGAATGTGGCGAGTAAGTTTTTAGATTGCCGGTGACCCGGTCGTCAAAGCGCATGCCACAGGCGATCAGTAAATCCGCTTCCTGGATGGCGTTATTGGCGCAGGCCTGGCCGTGCATACCCATCATGCCCATATTTAGCGGGTGACTGGCCGGTACGCCACCGATTCCCAACAAAGTGGCGGTAATGGGGATTGAGCCTTTTTCAGCCAAGTCGAGCACTTCTTTCATTGCGCCTGACATCAGCACGCCATGGCCGGCCAGAATAACGGGTCTTTCGGCGTTGTTAATTAACTCCAAAGTGACTTCAACTTGTTCATCAGTAGCCTTGGCCGGGGGATGGTAGCCGGGCAGGTCGATGGGGTCGGTGGGATACTCAAACTCTATTTTAGCATTTTGGACATCTTTGGGCAGGTCAATGAGCACGGGGCCAGGCCGTCCGGTGCGGGCAATGTAAAATGCTTCACGGATGGTTTGGGCCAGGTCTTCAATGTCGGTTACCAAATAGTTGTGCTTGGTAACAGGTAAAGTGACCCCGGTCACGTCTGTTTCTTGAAAGGCGTCACCACCGATGGCGGAGGTAGCCACCTGGCCGGTAATGCAGACAATCGGCGAAGAGTCCATCATAGCCGTGGCCAGTCCAGTGACCATATTGGTGGCTCCGGGGCCGGAGGTGGCCATAGCTACACCCACTTTGCCGCTGACGCGGGCATAACCGTCGGCCATATGCGTGGCCCCCTGTTCGTGGCGAGTAAGGACGTGATGGATTTTGTCCCGAAGTTTGTCGAGTACGTCATAGGTGGGCATAATAGCACCACCGGGATAGCCAAAGACGACTTCGACCCCCTCTCGCAACAAACATTCCCAAATAATTTCAGCACCGGTCTTGATTTCTCCCATAATCTTTTTCTCCTTGTAAGGTAAATAGAGATATAAACTAAAAACGCCTCCCGATTGGGAGGCGTTTGGTCACATTGACAATGTGCTTGTAGTCTAGGTCGTAGCACTTCCAACGACAAACGCCTCCTTACTACTAATAAGGAGGAGGCCGAGTACTACTACAACTACAAACAGGTTCAACACTTGAGCAACTAGCCTTTCGTTTATGCCATTGAAAGTTGAGTTTATCTTAGCATAGTTGGGGGTGTCTGTCAAGTCTTTTTGGCAGTCTGATTGTCCTGCCAGTAGGCATCATCCCACTCACAGCGAACCGGCTGCCCCCCCTGCGCTGCTGACTCCCGCAGGGCGTCCCACAGGTGGGCCATCCGCAGCCCGACCTCTGGCGGACAGGGGTTTTCTATTTCTCCGGCCCGGACGGCCAGAAACTGCTGCCACACCCCCAGCGACGGGGGACATTTGACGCGGCGTAACTGCTTGCGACCCCGCCGCTGTACCCGCAGATAACCGCCCCAAAAACCGGTTTGCAGGATACCGTCACGGCAAAAGACCCGCACATCCGAAGCGCAGGAGGGAATCGTGTCCCCGCAGCCATTCAGCGTGACCAGAGCGCCTGATTTCAACCGGCATATGGCCAGGGCCAAAATGTCCACCGGCGTGCAGCGTCGGTCGAACCAGGCGGCTACTTCAGCAAATTCTTCGCCGGCCAGGTCGGCCACGGTGTTGAGGAGGTGGGCGCCAGTATCAAACATAAAACCGCCGCCGGAGAGAGCGGGGTCTTGTCGCCAGGTGCCTGTACAGACCTCTTTCCAATTCTGCCAGGCGACGGCGTTAATGTTGAGAATCTGCCCCAGTTCACCAGCTTGTAGCATTTTGACAGCGGTCCGAATCTCCGGCGAAAGGCTGCCGGGGAATGCCACCACCAGCAAACGGCCGGTGCGGTCGCGGGTTTTGATCAGGCTACGTGCCTCGGCCGCGTTCATGACCATTGGTTTTTCCAACAAAACGTCCAGTCCGGCCTCCAGACAGGCCACGGTCTGGTCGTGATGAAAGGCGTGGGGGGTAATGATGAAGACCGCGTCCAAGGCATTGCCAAAGTCAACCAACATGGCTTCTAGCGATGAACGAGTGGGGGGAGGTTCCAAGCCTGATTCTCGAAATTCTTGCCGGGCCTTCTCCAATGCTGCCGGATTCGGGTCGCAGAGAACAGTGATGTGGCTGGTATCCAACTGTTGCCTCATTTGACGAAGATGGTACCGGGCCATCAGGCCACAGCCAATGACGGCTGTGCGTACGATTTGCTGCATGATGTCTCCTGTTTTGTGGTATTGTGTGTGGCGTATTTGGAATTTCCTAGCTCTAACGGATTCATTGGTTAAGTTCTATAGCCAGCCATAGAGGCAGAAATGAGCAAGTTTTGCAACCAACAGGGGTGATAAACAAAGCCGTTGAGCCGATGAGCTGGCGAGATAAAGTTGGCCGCCACCTTGGCCCGAGGACAGTAAGGTTGAAAGTTGTGGAGCAAGGTCCAAGCCCGCAGGCCATCTTCAGCCGAGGCGAGATGACCGTGGAAATACTTGGTACTGAAGAGGTAACGGTTCATCAGGTCCATCTGCCGGTCAAGCATCGTACTGGTGCGATAGGCCGAGGGGTAATCGTAGGCCCGGAGAAAGTCATCCTGACGGTGGCACAATTTTAGGACAGCTTCCAAAGCGGGGCCGGCGGGTAAGGTGGCTTGTGCCCACTGGCGTAAGGTTTGCACTCTGGTTTTGAAAGTGGCTTTATCAGGGGCATGGTAGATGTGCCAGACC
>DAOUMU010000407.1:0-10878 GCA_034409055.1 Anaerolineae bacterium | reverse complement strand
CGGTGTTGCGATAATTTCTGATACCTGATCATGGCTTCTGCCCTCCTTGTGTTCTGGATTACACAGAACAACAAGATTACTTTTCAGGTACGATGCTGTCAAATTAAATCTCTATAATGTCTATTGTCTCTCTCCTGAGATGTGATTGCCCTCTACTATACCTCATCTGACATTTTTGGGCTGTTTGTCCCGTCTCTTTTGATTATCAAAAAAGTGTCCGGTAGTGAAGTCGGCTTGCTTGACCACAATGCGCTGCAAATCGCTGATGGCAAAGCGGCTGAGTGGCAATTGATGCTCGTGCAAGGTTTCGCACACGGTGACAATCACCTGGGCCCGTTCTTTGGGTCCATAAGTGACCGGCCGACCCCTGCGGGGCAAATCGGTTAAGGCGGTGACCGGACCTTCGGCCCGGCGTTCCAGAAACCGTTTACGTTGGTTTAAGACAGTTTGTGGGCAACAACCCAACAGGTCGGCCGTTTGGACCAGCGTTTTGCCAGCATCAGCTAAGAGAATGATCAGAATTCGGATCACCAAGCGGGCCTTTTTGCGGCCTTTCTTTTTGGCTTGGCGGAGTTCTTGCTTCTCCTTGCCACTCAGTTTGATTTTATGTTTGTAAACAGGACAGGCCATAGTACGTTGAGATGAACCTCCTTTCTGTCAGGGATAAGATCATCTCTACTGTACCTCATCATTTGTTAATGAGCCATTTAATCTCGGATACTTAGACCCATGCAGTGAACAATCACCCTAAAAACTTTTGAAATGGAGGTCTAGCGGTCCCGGCTCCCCCTGGCAAATAAACGCTCCCCAATACAACGGATCGGGATACTGCGCTTTCAAGGCCAACTGGGCTTCGCGTAGAGCGGCGGCGCGGGGTTCGCCGGCCAGGATACGACGGTAGAAATCGGTCATGAGTTCCTGGGTTTGTTGATCCGGTACTTTCCACAGGCTCATGACCAGGGTTTTGGCCCCGGCCAGAACAAAGGCCCGGCGCAAGCCAAAGACCCCTTCGCCGACCTGCACTTCGCCCAGGCCGGTTTCGCAGGCCGAGAGGACGACCAACTCGGTGGCCAGGAGATCCAGGGCCGAGACATCCTCGGCGGTCAGGATGGCATCTTCGGCGTCGGGAGGGAGCGCGCCCCCTTCGAGCCAGGTGTTGACCCCGGCCAGGGCCAGCCCCGAGCGCAGCAGCGGGTTTTCCAGACCGTAGGTCAGGCGACCCAGCCCTTTGTCGCTTTCCGGACCGCCAGGCTCGACATCGAGCCGCTCTTCATTCGGGGCCAGTTCCTGGTCTTCCAGGAAAAAACCGTGCGTGGCGATGTGCAGAATACGCGGCGAGCCGTGCGCTTTGAGCTTGCCCTCCAGGGCCGCCTCTGCCAGGAGCGGTGAAACCCCCAGCATGTCGGCGATTTGTTGGCCTTCTTTCCGTGTACCCGGTAGACGACCAAAGTATAATCCGGCCCGGTTCAGGTCGTGTGACCGCCGGCCGCTGGCGGCTGACCGCTGATCGCTGATCGCTGACGGCTGGTGGCTAACCAGGTTAAAGTCCGGGTCAGCGACGACCAGGGAAGCCGTGGACTGACCGGAGGACTCGACCCCGAAGCGAAGCACATCCCGGGCCACGCTGAGATAGCTAAACTGATAATCATCGATCAATCGCCGCTTGTTATCGGTGGGCAGGATTTCAAAGGGCAGGCGGGTCAGGTCGCCATCGGGGGCTAAGAAAATACGGCGGCAATTGTTCAGGGCAGGCAGGAGGGGATTGAACAGGGTGGCCCGTAGTTCTCCACCGACAGTCAGTTCCTGAGAGAGGACATCTTTGGGTTTCTTTCTCCTGGTGGCCCCCCGATCTTCACCCTCGACCTCGCCGGTAATGGCGGTGCGGTAGGCAGCAATCATCTGTTCAATCGGCTTGGCTTCCCCCAGATCGATCATCTGGGCATTATTTGCCTGGCCGGCTGGCAAGACAAAGGCCAAATAACGGGCCGGCTGCCATTGAGACTGGTTCTCGGCCGGTACGGCCCTGAAATCGAACGGATTAAAGCGGACAAACTCTACCAGGACCGTCCCCTCGGGCAGGGCCTTGGTCACGACTGGCTGATTGACGGCCTGAAGTTTGCGGGTCAGGTTCATTTCCGGTATCTGCCGGGCCAGTGCGGCTTCCAACTCCTCTTTTTGCCGCCGCCATTCGGTTAACGTCTGCTGGTGACGTTCCAATCCCTCCGGACCGGGCCCGGCCAGGGTCTTTTGAGCCAGACGTTGGCGTAGCTCCTTCAGTTCTTGCAACCTGGATTTTAAGGCGGGATACTGATCGCTCATCAGGGCATCTCGCTGGGCCGCCAATGCCTCGGCCCCGAGGGCTTTGCGGCGCAGGATCATGTCCAAACCTGACTGCACCGCCGGGGGCGAATCGGCCAGGTGTTGGGTAATGAGAGACAGAAACGTATCAAAATTTTGGCCAAAGGTTTTTAGATAGGCCATCCGTTGGCGCTCAGAACCGATGGAAAACACCTGGCCAATCATCTGGTCGTTGATATCCGTGGCTTGCTGGATGGTGGTTAAGGCCAGGGGGATGAGCCCCAGGGCGGTATAGAGCGTGGCCAGGTCATTCAGATTTTGGGCCACGTCTGGGTGAACCTGGCCCACACTCTTCTGCCTGATCTGTAAGGCCCATTGATACATGGCCTTGGCCTGGTCGTAATCGCCCTGGGCCTGCTGTAGCTCGGCCAGATGATGCAGGCTGTGGGCAAAAGCCGGGTGCGCTTGGCCGACCGTGGCTTGCCAGATCTCCACCGCTTCTTTATAGAGCGGCTTAGCCTCGGTGTAGTGACCACTAGCCCGGTATAGCTCGGCCAGGTGATCGAGGCTCCGGGCCACGTCGGGATGTTTTTCGCCCAAAGCCGCCCGCCTGATAGTCAGCACCTGTTCAAAAAGCGGCTTTGCCTGGTCCAAGTTGCCCCTGGCGTAGTGCAACCCGGCCAGATTGTTGAGACTTTCGGCAAAGGCCGGGTGGGTCTCGCCCAGGGCGGCGCGCCTGATCTCCAGGGCTTGTTCGTAGCGCGACTCGGCCTGGGTATAGTCCCCGATCTCCTGGTACAACTCGGCCAGATTGTTCAGGCTGGTGGCCAGGTCGGGATGGGTTGGGTTCAAGATTGCCTGCCGGATTTGCAGAACCTGCCGGTAACAGGGTTCGGCCTTGGCGTAGTCGCCCATAGCCCGGTATAACTCTGCCAGATGGTCGAGACTGGTGGCCACATCGGCATGCTGCTCGCCCAAAGCCGTGCGTTTGATGGCCAGGGCCTCTTCAAGCAGCCCCTCGGCCCGGGTATAATCCCCCATCGCCGCCCATATCCTGGCCAAATCTTCCTGGCTTTGGGCCACCTCCGGGTGCTTTTGGCCCAGGGCTTTGCCTTTGATTTGCCAGGCCCACTGTTGAAGCCCTTTGGCCTTGTCGTAATCCCCTTTGGTATAGTGCAGCCCGGCCAGATTAGCCACGCTTTGGGCGAAATCGGGGTGTTTCTCCCCCAAGATTTTCCGCCTGATTTGTAGGGCTTGTTGATAAAACAGCTCGGCCCGGTCATAGTCCCCCATGGCCTGGTACAGTTTGGCCAGGTGATCCAGGCTACCGGCATAGGCCGGATGTGCCTCCCCTAAAACCTGGCCATTGATGGCCAGGGCTTGTTGATAAAGTGGCTCAGCCCGGCGGTAGTCGCCCAGTTCGTAATACAGCCCGGCCAGATTGTTCAGACTATGCCCCACCTCCGGGTGGGTCTCGGGCAAAGCCGTCTGCCTGATCTGTAGGGCTTGTTCGTAAAGCTGCCTGGCCTGCCCGTACTGTCCCTGGGCCTGGTACAGCCCGGCCAGGTCATTCAGAGTTTGAGCCATCTCCGGGTCGGTCTCGCCCAGGGCGGTGCGTCTAAGCGCTAAGGCTTGCTCATAAAGGGACTGGGCTTCAGCATAGTGGCCTCGATCCTGGGCTAGCCGGGCTAGGCTGTTCAGGCTTTGCCCAACCGTGGGGTGGGTTTCCCCGAGCGCCGTGCGCCTGATCTCTAGCCCTTCTTTCAGGTGTTTTTCAGCCTGGGTGTGGTCGCCCATGAGCCGGTTCAGTTCGCCCAGGTTGTTCAGAATTTGGGCCATCTCCGGGTGGTGCTGGCCCAGGGCTTTACGTTTAATCTGTAAGGCCCACGGGTACAGTGATTTGGCCTGATCGTAGTTGCCGGCGGCCTGGTATAGCTCGCCCAATTGATTGACCGCCGTGGCAAACTCGGGCTGATCTTGGCCCACCGATTGGCCAATAAGCTGATACACTTCAGCCGCTTTGGCAATGGCCTGCTCAAACCGGCCTTGTTCGCGTAGTTGGTCAATCTCTTGGTTCAGTTGGGTCACTTTTTGTTGATGCGTGTCTGACATGGTCTATTTTCCTTGAGTATATTGATGAGAGCGTTACTACTCAGGCATGTCATTTGAGTGTGTTTCATTTTGGTTGTAGGGCAAGTTGCTAACTTGCCCCTGGGACAAGCTAGCAGCTTGTCCTACAAATCTTCGGGCAAGTCGTTACGCCTCAGCCCCGACCACCACAAACGGAGCCCAGTAGCGAGGGTGGGCATGGGCCGGTTTTGACCGGACCGTTTGCATGGCCCATTGCAGGGCCAGGGCCTTATCATCCAGCTTAATATAGGCCCGGTAAAAGGCCGTCATCAGGGCCACGGTGGCCTCATCACTGACGCTCCACTGGCTGACCAGGACCGCCCGCGCCCCGGCCACCAAGAAAGCTCTACTGAGGCCGATCATCCCGTCTCCCGAGACTTTGCCCAGCCCGGTTTGGCAGGCGCTGAGGGTAACCAAATCGGCCGGCAGGGGCAGGTCCGTCACGCGCTGGGCGGTCAGTAGCCCGTTACCATCGACTGGCTCGGCCAGGGCAATAAAGGAAGTCAGCGGATTTTCGGCGTAGGCCACCCCGTGGGTGGCCAGATGTAGAATACCATATTTCGGAGCTTGATCCTCGACCGTGGCCCGGTCCGCTTCATCCTGCAGCAGTAACCTGCATCGCGCCTCGGGAAAGAGGTTGGCGATGGCTTTGGCTTCCTGTTCCGCCCCCGGCAACGACTCAAGCTTAAGTGTCAGCCCATTCTCTTGAGCCACCTTGGGCATCGTCGGGTTGCCGACGATCAGGACCTTGAGATCAGCCGGTGAGCCGTAATCCGGCTCCTGGCGAATCTCGTCGAGGACCTGGGCCGAGGGCGCGTAGAGCAGCGGCCATTGATCGGCCAGCCAGGTGCCGTCCGGGGCCAGCAGGGCGGCGAAGGGCAGTAGCCACAGCGCCCCGTGGGGTTCGATCACCACCGGGGTGCCGTCGGTGGGCAGAAATTCGGCCACCGGGGCGATCAGTTGGGCGTACAAATTTTTGAGCAACTTCTCGTAGGGTGGGACCGCAGTAGTTAACTCGCTCACCCGCCGGGTCGCGCCGCGAATGCCGCGAGGGGTATCATCGACCTCCAAGGCCCGGCGCAGTTGGGTCACCTGTTTGGTCAGGGTCGCTTCGCCTAACGGAGTTATGTGCCCGTGAACGTGCCCCTCGGCTGTTACGGCGAAGATGGCCGTTTGGTCGGGTAGGGCGTGGAAGACTAAGCGAGCTAAGGGGGGTAGGTCAGGGGGTGGTGGGGCGGTTTCTGCCTTGGCCCTAACTGGCTCATCGGGTGGGACCGGCGGTGCACCTGAGCGGGTGCTCGGGGCCAGCCTGGACACGCGCCGGACGACATCGGCCGGGTTGTGGACGGCCCGCTGGGCGATGCGATCAAAATCGGTCGGGTCGCTGGGCAGATTTGGGGCCATCTGCGCCGGCGAGTCAAACGAAACCCCCCGCGCCATTTGCGCCGGAGAGGGCAGGGAAACCCCCGGGGCCATCTGCGCCGGAGAGTCGAGTTCGGGCGAGGCCATTGGTAGGGGGAAGTTAGCCAGCCGGTCAGGATAGGAACGAGACCGGCTGGCGCGGACGGTTCTGGCGGCGGCCAGGCGTCGCCGCTGGCGACTGTTCATCAAATCGAGCAGGGCCTGGCCCCGCGAATCTTCGGCCACGGTCAGGGCGTCAACATAGGCGGACGGGGCAGCTTCGGCCCGTTTCAAGTGCACGGCAATGAGGTGCTCAAAAATCTCCAGAATGTTATCCAGGAAAGAGGCTTTGCCCTGATCGGTGCGCAGTTCGTCTTGCCGTGCTTCGATTAAAGTCAGACTTTGCTTTAGTGAAGCTACGGACCCGTCCAGATCGCCGCCGTGCTCCTGAGTCCGGGCCAGGCCGGCGTAGGCGTGCCACTGGGCTTCTTTATCATCCACCTGCTTGGCCAGGGTGAGCGCTTGCTGAAAAATCCGCTTGGCCTGGTGGATACGAGCTTGCTTTAGGAGCAGTTTGGCCAGGCCAATTTGGGTGCGGGCCTGGCCGCGCGGATCGTCCACTTGGGTGTACAGATCGAGGGCCTGTTGGTAAGTATCGAAAGCCCGCTCTAAATCGCCCTGATCCCGATAGAGGCTGGCCAGCGCCGCCAGAGTGACGCGCTGGTCTAAGGGAGTAGCATGCTGCTCTAGCCGGGCCAGGGCTTGGCTTAGCTGGGTGGCGGCGGTCTCTAGCTCGCCCAGCCGGCGGCGGATGATGCCGATGTGGGTCATGGCCTGGGCCTGTAGCATCGGATCCTGGCCAATCTCCGGCCGGCCCAGGGCCTGTTCGTAGGCATTGAGGGCCGGATACTCCTGTGGCTGGCGCAGATAGGCGTTGCCGATGTTGATCAGCAGCTTCACGGCCAGCAAAGGATCGGCTTCAGCCGTGGCCAGGTCCTGGGCCGTTTCCGGGCTGTAGAGGGTGGATAGAGCCAGGTCTCGTTCGCCACTAAACTGCTTGCCCGCCGTCCGCAAGGCCTCGACCACCGACTGCAGACTGGGCTCACCCTCCGCTGCCAGAAACTGAAAGCCGATCTCATAGGCCACCACTGCCTTCTGCACCTGCCCCTCGGCCTCATAGGCCCGCCCCAGGCGGTTGAACAGCACCCCCTTCAGCCGGGGTTGATCCAGCCCCTGGGTGCCCATGATGGCTTCGTTATGAAAGTTAATTGCGCTCTCATAGCGGTGCTCCGCCTGGGCGGCCAGGGCCGCTTTTTCTAGTTTGACGATGGCTTCATAGGCGTCCATAATTTGCGTCAAGTCAACCAGGCCAATAACTGCTGCTGGGCCTTTTTTGTATTGAAGTAACCGAAGTGATTGCAGGGCACGATGCAGACATCTAGCAACTGGTCAGGATAGTGACCGTCCCGCACGCCCTTCATACTTTTGATGTTGATCACCAGGTCGTGCTGGTCGGTGAAGAGCGTATCCAGGGCAACGTCAACCCCTTTGGACAGCTTTTGGGCCAGGCGTTTCCAACTGCCCTCTTCTGCGCTGGTCAGTTCGTTGCTGCCGGCCAGGATGTAGTAGGGCACCTTGGCTTCTTCGTCCGAACCGTTCAGCGCCTTGAGAAAATCGGAGTTAGGTCGCAGATCATCGGGCCCCACGGCGTCATCCGTCACCCTTTTCAAGACCCAGCCGGCGATCATAGCGGGTACAGTAGGCGCCACTTGATTGAGCAGGAGAGTGCCTAACCAGGGGACCAGTCGCTTGGCCTCGGCCAGGCGGGTGCCCTGGTTAGGGGGGCCGGCCAGGAAACAACAATCTACAAATTTATCCCCACCGTGCTGTTCGACCATACTGCGCACCACTTGGGTGCCCATACTGTGCGAAAAAACGTCCAGGTGCACCCCGTCATCAGGGCCAAAACCTGCCTTGCGCAGAGCTCGGGCTAAGGTGTGTCCATTATCGCCAATGTGGGTATTGAACGTCTCGTAATCAAAGGCCAGGATGTGGTCGTATTTGACGCCCCGGTCGGCCAGGAACTGGGCCGGACCACTAACCATCCCGTGGGTGTCGGCGGTGAAGCCGTGGACAAACAAGGCCACCCGCTGACCGGCCTTGATTTCGCCGGGCTGGATGTCTCGGTAGCGGGCCTTGCCGCCTGGTACGTCATATTCCCGTTCAGCCTCATTTAAAGGTTGCTCCTCGAGCTGCTCGGTGGGCACAAACCAGGCTTTGTGCAGTCCCAGGCTGGGCTCCTCCCATTGCAGGGTTTTGTAAAGGTAGAGCTTGATGGTCCGACCAAGGCTCCGCCGTCCGGGCAGAGTGGTTTCCCCCATAGGCGTTGGATCCGAGTCGGGCAGCCATTCTACATTCAGCACATGAGCCGCTTCACCGGGTCGACCGACCGGGTAAAAGAAGCTGCCGTCGTAGGCCAGGGCCATAACCGGCGCTTGCTCATCGGCCAGTTCAGGCGGCAGGTGCAGTTTGAGCGGGGTTTCCTCAGTGACCATGCTGCGGGCCTCGTCATCCACCTCAATTTCAATCACGGCGCCGGTTGGACCCACGGCCCGGGTCGATTTGACCGGCAGGGGCTGGAACAGGTCCCCAAAACCGGCCAGACCGGGGGGCGGTTTCAGCTCGGTCGCGTCATCGCCAACGGCGCGGATGCTTTGCCGCTCGGTCAGGACACGTACTCCACCTGTAAAGCCAGTCGGGGGTTCCAGCTCTAGATCGTAGCCAGGGAGGGTCGTGGTGGTACCCCCCCTTAGGGCGCGGGTGGCTTCTTCATCCGTAGCGGGCCTGCTGATCAGAAAGCTGACCTGGGCTGTGGTCCACTCATCTTTCACTGAGGTTTTTCTTTTTCTGGCCGCAGCCCGGGTGCTCTCGTCCATACTCATGGCCAGATCGAGCAGTTGGTTGATGGGCGAGGTTTCAGCAGTCCGAACCTCAACACTTCGGGTGCTAAAGGCCGTCTTTAACTCATCCTGGGTCAAGATTTCAAAATCGGCTTCCTCCTTGGTGGCAATCACCTTATAGGTTTCACGGGCCTCAGCCATATCTTCCAACTCGAAGACCAGTTGCTCTTCGGGATCGGCTGATAGACCCAAAAAATAAGACTGACCAGGCGCGAGCGGTTCGTGTGCACCCTTGACCTCTGGATACCACTGGTAGATATCCCAGGCGTAGCCAAATTCAAGCAGGGTAAAATAAAGGGGAATGTTGGCCTGGTTGGTTACCCGGATGACAAACTCCTGGCCGGTCTCAATGATCAATTCACCACCGGCCGTCCGCTCAAAATCCCTGGCAATTGGTTGCTGCGTCTTTGGATCAAAGTCCAGCTTCTTGATCTCGAGGTTCACTTTTCCGGCCAGGGCCGAGTTACTGGCCTTGTTACTCAACTCCAAGGCGTTGTAGTAGCGCACCAGGTGGGCCAGATCCCGACCCAGGCCGTGCAGGTCGTCCAGATCAAAGGGGGCCACCAGCAGCTCACCGGCCCCATCTTGGAGGTGGAGCTTGTTTTTTACTTTTGCTATTCGAAAATCGGCCGGCGCATCATCTGGTACAACCTCAACGTAGTTCTTGACATCATCTTCAGCCAACCGGTTTTGCACCGCCTTCAGCGTATTGGCGTCGTCGGGAATATCCAGGATGATGCTACGCTGCATACTGACCGGATCGAGCTGGTAGATCACGGCTTTGGCTCCGATGGGGATGTTTTTCTCACCGGCTGTGACCTGGCAGCCACTACGAATAGCCCCGACGCTTTTCACGGTCAGCGTGGCTATGGCCTCTCCGGCATCGCCCAATTGGCGAGTTTCTGGGGGATAAACCTGGAGTTCACTGCCGTCGGTCAGGCCGTGGGCCACCCCACCATCGACCCAGATAAAGCCTTTGCTTTTATCAACCACCGTCAAGAAAACATCCCGAGCCGGACGCACCCCGCCGAATACCTCCCGGTCCCGGTCCCCTTCACATTGGGGCATTTGTGATTTGTAGAGGCTGTTGACCTGGTAGCGGACCTGGTCGTGCAGTTCGCGGTAGGTCAAGGGGTTGTAGGGGTTCATCCCGGCCAACTCTTTAATCAAAAAATAGGTCAGGGCGCCGTGCTGGCGGCGACCCTCACCTTCTCTAACGATGTGCTCGTTGGCTTCCTCTCGATCACGGCAGCCGGCCAGCAGAACGTACCGTTCATCCTTTTTCAGCCAACCACTGGCCGTGGTTGCGCCCCGGGTCATTGCCCCGGCGGTGAGAGGACGTTGGGTTGGTTGGGGGCGCAGATCCGACTCGCAGCGCCGGGTAGGCAGGATGTCCCGGCCAATGTCCCGGGTGCCGCTTCCGGAGTGGCAGCAGTCGAGGATAACGGTCACGTTGCCGAAATATTCCCGGCTTTTTTCGTCGACGAAATGCTGGGTCAGTTCGTCCAGCAACTGGCCCAGTTCCCAATCTTTGATGTCATACACACCCCTGGTCCGGCTATCGTGAGGCACCAGCGTTTCATCCAGGCCGTCCGGTTCGGTCCCGGTATCATCGCGAGCCTGGGAACCGTGGCCGCTGTAATGAAACAAAAAGGCCGGCGGGGGCTCTTTACGCCCGGCCTTGACCCAGGCTTGGGCCTGGCCAATTAAATGCACTTTGAAGGTATCCTTGATGGCCTGATGGGTGGCCGCCTGGTTGGTCAACTTTTTGATATTTGCCGGGGCCACTTTGAATTTGTCCCGGAGTAGTTGCTCCATGGCGTCAACGTCGTTGACGCAGCCGCCCAGGTCGGGCACCCTTTTACTGGCATAATCGTCGATGCCAACCAGTAAAGCGTACATCGTCGGTTGGTTTGTGCTCATGGTTAGACTCCTCTATATAAGTTAAGGTGTAACTATCTGCCCTCATGTCATTCCGAGGAGCGCAGTACCCAAAGGGCATAAACGACGAGGAATCTCCGAAACTTTGGCCCAAAAGAGGTCTACTTTACCAAAACCTTGGGGATTCTTCACTCGCTGCGCTCGTTCA
>DAOUMU010000406.1:0-26515 GCA_034409055.1 Anaerolineae bacterium | reverse complement strand
GGATGGCCACTTCGACGCCGGTCTGGGAGTCGATGCCCAGGGTTTCATTGGGACCGGAGATGACCAGGGCGGTGGCGATCTTGATGGGGTCGTCGGGAGCCACGGTCACGCAGCCCAGGGGATCGTCACAGGCTTCGACCATCGCCTCTTCGGCTGGGGCTGCTTCTTCCTCCATCGCCTCTTCGGCTGGGGCTGCTTCTTCCTCCATCACCTCTTCCTCGGCCGGGGCTGCTTCTTCAGCCGGAGCTGCTTCTTCAGCCTTCTCGGGTGCGGCCGGTTCCGGCGCTGCCCCGCCACAAGCGGCTACCAAGGCTAAGGTAACCAACAAAGTTAGTACCAGAAACAAACGTTTACTCATTTTTAATCTTCTCCTCTAAAAATTTAGTGTAAAATTTTGTTGATTGAACACTGTTCTCAGCGTCAATGATGTTCGCATGATGGTCAAAGTAACACGTTGCTACCCGAACCGGAGGATAAACCCCAAATCCATCGTTAGATATGTTAACGTGTATTTTTGGCCACAATGCGTGTCTTTGGGCGATATCACCTCCTTTCCTGTAATATATGAGAATATCCTGCCTTCCTCCGCTCAACGTGGATCAGGATCTATATCAAGGGCACCGAACTGTGGCAGATGGGGGCAGGATCATTCTCGCTTGTGATGCTGGTGCCCCCCAAAGTATTGTGGTATGTAACATAAGGGGCACGTAGATCCGTAAAATAGTGAACCATTCTACAACCAGGTTGAAAATTTTGCAAAAAACAGACAGCAATTCCAATTTTAATCGAGATCACCGGATGGCGACGTGACTGCCCTCCTCAGTTTTCCAGACGTCAATTCGGACCGGGAAAACGTCTTTTAACTCGTCAATATGGGTAATAACGATAATCTTCTCAAAATCATCCTGAATGGCATTGATGGCCTCAACCAACCGTTCCCGACCCTGCACGTCCTGCGTGCCAAAACCCTCGTCTATGACCAGAGTTTGCAGCCGGGCCCCGGCCCGGCGGGCCAGGATTTTACTCATGGCCACCCGAATGGCAAAGTTGACCCGAAAGGCTTCACCGCCAGAATAGAGTTCGTAGTCTCTGGTGCCGATCTCATCCGAAATACGAATGTCGAGCGTTTCAATCGTACTGTCGCTGCTTTTGGCTTCGCGTTGAGTTTCAAAGCGTACATGCATACGGTTGTCGGTCATTCGGCTTAACAGTTTGTTGGCTTCATCTTCAATTTCGGGGATGGCACTCTCGATGAGCAGGGCTTGCACGCCTTTTTTGCCAAAAGCCAGTTGTAACTCCCGGTAAATGCTCAGAGCCTCACGGATTTGTTGTAACTGATCTTCCAGCTTGCTTCGCTCTTTAGCCCGGTAAGCCAGGTGGTTTAGTTGTTGATTGGTGGCGGCTACTTTGTCCCGGGCAAAGCGCTCTTCCCGCTGGAGCCGATTGACCTCGTCGCTGGCCTGATTCAGACGGGCGCTTAACTCGGGCAGGCCAACCGTCTCTTTTTCCAATTCGGCAATTCTCTGCCGATCGGCAGCGGTCTGCTGCATAAGGCGGGCGTGCCGGGCGTTTTCTTTTTCCAGTCGCTTCTCTTCCTCGGCGAGCCGTTTTTCGGCTTCAGCCAGGATTCGCCCCTCTTCTTCAAAATGGCTCAGGGCTTCGACTTCAGCCCGGGCTTGTCGGTGGGCCGTTTCGTCGTAACCCAGGGTAGCCAGTTCGGCCTTAACTTCATCCAGCGCGGCGACCACCTCGGCCGCAAAGGCGTGGTTGTCCAACTGCTTTTGTAATCGGGTCTGCCTGGCCTGGGCCTGGGCCAAATCAGCGGCGGCTTTTTCGGCCTCCTCCACCGATTGGCTCAGTCTGGCTACTTTACCCTGCACGGCGGCCAAACTACGCAGTTGCCGGTCAGCTTCGGATAGACGCTGCTGTAATGTTTCTTGTTCAGCAACAATTTCGCGCCAGCGAACCTGATTGGTCCGGTAGGTATCCCCCTTTATCTTACCTTCATGCTCAAAGCGGGCCGCTACCTCGGCTCGATGGGTTTCATCCAGCGGCCGTTGGCAAACCGGGCAATTGGAGCCGGCCTGTTCCAACCGGGTCAAGTTGGCCTTGATGTCGTTCATTTCGTGTTTGAGTTGTTTGTTTTGTTCTGTCAGGCGAGCCGCCTCTTCCTTTAAATCGGTCCAGGTGGTTTGAGCCCCCTCCCGTTCTGCCGCCAAGGTTTGCAAGGTGTCCAGCTCTGCCTGGGCCTCAGCCAGTTGGCTGCGCTGCGCCTCGCTGGTAGTCACCTTTGGACTGAGCAGGCTGATGGTGGCAGCAATCTCGCGCAAGTTAGCCTCAATTTCAGCCCGGGCCGCATCAAAGGCCCGATCCAATTCGTGCTGGCGTTGGGACAACTTGGCCGACTCTTGCAACCGCTGGTCCCAATCTTTGACGGTGGCTTGGGCCTGCCTCATCTTTGCCAGGCCCTGTTCAATTTCAGCACGACGTTCTAAGATGGCTCGATACTGATCGATCCTGGTTCGAGTCTCAGCCATCGTCTCGGCCATATCGGCCAGATTTGCCTCAGCTTCAGCCAGACGATCACCTAGATCATCCAACTGGCGCTGTTTCTCGTTAATGGCCCGGTGTTGCTCGCGCAGGCGATCCATCTCTTGTTCAGCCGCCTGGCGTTGCTGGTTTAAGGTGGCCGCTTCCCGCTCAGCCTCGGCTAACTCGGTCCGGTATTTGGCTTCGTTAGCCAGTTCCTGTTCAATCTGCTCAATTTTGGCTACAATGGCCGCTGTCTCTTTTTCTTTTTGGTTGGCCTGCTTTTTGGTCCGCTCCTCGTAAACCTCGTAAATCCCCAGGCCTAAAATCTCGCTCAAAATCTCTTTGCGTTTACCCGGGGGTTTGGTGGTAAATTCGTCGGCCCGGCCCTGTAACAAAAAAGAGGAATTGATGAAAGTGTCGTAATCCAGACGTAGTTGTTGATTAATTTTACGCTGGGTGGCCCGCAGACTGGTTTCGGTCAGGGTACGCCAGCCGCCAGCCTCCTCGACTTGAAAGCTCAAATCGCTCCGTCCGCGGCCACTGGCATCGCGCTTACGAATAATACGATAAACATTGTCACTCAGGCCAAAAGTATATTCCACTTCCATTTCAGCCTGGCCCAGGTGAATCAACTCATCGTCTCGCTTAGCCCGGGCCTTGCCCCATAAGGCCCAGGTGATGGCATCCAGCAAACTGCTTTTGCCCGCTCCGTTTTCGCCGGCCAGCACGGCCAGATGAATGCCCTGAAAGTCAAGCGTAGCCTGGTGATAGGCCATAAAATTGCGCAGGTCTAGTTTAATCGGAACCACGGTTCATTGCCTCGTGATGAGGTCGGTCATCAGTTAAAGTTTCGCATCAGTATACCACGACCCCACCCTATAGACAATGGGCGGCGCATTTCTAACTGATTTACAAATTTGTGCTTATAAATTGGTCACTTTTTGCCAGTGCTCGTGTATAATAAGATATAATTACTGGTATGTCAGACATCAACCGACTCATCCAACGCTGGCAGGCTGGCGATCAACGCGCCGCCGAGGCGATATACAATTAATTTCGGAGCTCGACCTTCGGGCTGGCCTTTGCCTTATTAGGCAATGCAGCCGATGCTGAAGAAGTCACCCAAGACTCCCTGTCCTACGCTCTGACGAACATCGACCGGTATGACGGGCAACGGGCCAGATTTTCCACCTGGCTGCACACCATCACCGTCAGTCGCTGCCGCAATAAGCGACGTCGGCGGCGTTATTTGCCCAGCCTATCTCTCTTTGCCTGGTTCTAACAATGCTGCTAAAACCATCTCATCAATTTTTCTACGGTGCTGCAACTATGGCTATCCTCATTGCCCTGGTTACCGGCTTGCTGAACTTCTTCGAAACTATCAGCCAGCCTGACACTATCCCAGAGAAGGGAGCCAACCAGCAGAGTGCTGACCGGAAGCCAACCGGCCGGTTCAAGTGGGAGTTCAGGACAGACGGAGGGGTCATCTCCTCGCCGGTGATCACTGGTGGGACCGTCTATGTCGGCAGCACGGACTGGCATTTCTATGCCGTAGATGCCAAAACCGGCCAAAAAAAGTGGCAGTTCAAAACCGGCGGTCCGGTCAATTCTTCACCGGCTGTGGCCGGGAGGCTGGTCTATTTTGGCAGTGATGATGGTTATCTCTATTCTCTGTACAGCCGGACCGGTCGGGAAAAGTGGCGGTTCAAAACAGAACGCAAAGTGGACTCTACGCCAACCGTTGCCGGCGGCACGGTCTATTTCGGCAGCCACGACGCTTATCTTTACGCCCTGGATAGCCAGACCGGCCAGGCGTTGTGGAAGTTTAAGACCGAAGACCGGGTGCAAACCCGTCCGGCCGTTGCCGGTGGGCTGGTCTATTTTGGCAGTGGCTCCCGCTGGGGGCCAGGTCCGGGCAGGCATCTTTATGCGCTGGACAGCCAGACCGGCCAGGAGCGCTGGCGCTTTAAAACCGGTGGTAGGGTCACCGCTTCGCCCGTCATCACCGCCGGCCTGGTTTACTTTGGTAGCTACGATGGTTTCCTGTACGCCCTCGATAGCCGGACCGGCCAGGAGCAATGGAAGTTCAAGACAGATGGTCCCATCGGGTCCTTCCCGGTCGTAGCTGAGGGGCTGATCTATTTCGGTAGCCACGACGCTTATCTTTACGCCTTGGACAGCCAGACCGGCCAGTCCAAATGGAGGTTCAAAACCAGATTTCGGGTTGAGTCCTCGCCGGCCGTTGTCGACGGGGTGGTCTATTTTGGCAGCGACGACACCGACTTCTATGCGGTCGATAGCCAAAGCGGCAAAGGACTGTGGAAGTTCGAGACTCAGGGCAATGTGTTCTCTTCTCCGGCCATCAGCGATAATGTGGTCTTTTTCGGGAGCAACGATTTTCATCTCTATGCGATCGAGTTAATTCGCTGCGTCATTCGCTCAAAACCCCGCCACTACGAACTCATATACGCGCTCATTGATTCCTATGATATCAAGTTACAGCCTAAATCAAAACGCCGGTTTGCACCGGGCTAAACGGCTCAAGACCAGGGTGTCTGAGGTCTTGGCTGTAATTCCCCATCGACGTAGATGTCCACCTTCTCGTTGAAAAAGCACATCAACCCTTCGATTTTGGGACATTCCGGGATGGGGTCGGGGTAACTCCAGATAAGGTTGCGGTAAACTTTATCCCCCACCTTGACCGACCAGTAAGAGGCAATCCCTTTGTAAGGGCAGCGAGTGGTGCCTTTGGCCGGCTCCAGCAGCTTTGTGCGGACATCTCCCGGCGGCAGGTAATAGCGCGTGGGCAGGCCGGTTTCAAACAGCAGGGTCGGACGGTGGGTTTCAGCCACTGTCTCCCCATTGATGACGACCCGCACATGCCGTGAGCTGGGAATGGCATCAACCCGCTTGTAGGGATCGCGGGGATGGACAAAGACCTCTTCCTCCTCTTCATACCAGTGGTCCATCTTATGCCAGGCAAAAGCGATGTAATCCTTGAGCGCGGCATATTCGGCCGGTGGGTCGGCATAGCTCCAGGCGGCCCTTTTTGCCACGCGGTCGCCAACCTTTACGTTCCAGTAAAGTTTCCCGGCTTCATCCGCCCCGTCGCCGGCCGGTTCCAGCCAATCCTGGCGAACATCCTGCCGGGGAAAATAGTAGAGGGGGATGTGATGCCTCTCCCAGACCAGCAGCACCCGCTTACTATCCGCTACATATTCATCCCCAAATTTCACCCGCACCCAGCGGGGGCTGGGTTCAATTTCGAGCCAGACTTCTCTGGTTATGCTGGTCATTTTTTATCCTCCTGCTGTTAGTTTACAAATTTAACTTATGGCAGATCATCATGCTTTATGATATTGACGATTATCCGTTTTGATTCTTACGGGCAAACGGCTGATAGCCCAGGTTTTGGGCAGGTAATTATTTAATTTTTCTCGTCGTGGCTGAGAAACGTAAGAATTTGGTGGCCGGGATTGTCAATACTGATTGTGACCAAATCTGGCAAAGGAGAGTTACCCCTTGAGTCGATCACCATTTGAGGAATTGTTGGATTACCGGCGTTCGGTGGCTGAAATCTACGCTAATCTGCGCCGGTCTGACTTGAGTGAAGCGGAGAAATGTCACCAATTTCGCCGGAAGCGAGACGAGTTGTTCGGCACGCACCCCCAGTCGGCCCTGTCGGCAGAACAAAAGGCCCGCTTTACGGGCCTTGGTTATTATCCCTATGATCCGGCCTGGCGCTTCGTGCTGTCTGTGGATACAAATGTGGAGCAAGCCGTCATCGAAGTGCAGTTGCAGGAGGATGGCCTGACCCGCATGCAGCGTTTCGGCCAGATTCACTTTGCCGTGGGGGGACAAAAGGTTTCGCTATCGCTCTTTTGGATTTTGGGGTATGGCGGGGGTATTTTTCTCCCTTTCCGCGATCTGACCAATGGGGATACAACCTACGGCGGAGGTCGCTATCTGCTGGATACGATTAAACAGGCCGACCTGGGCCATGAAGACAATCGCCTGGTGATAGATTTTAACTACGCCTACAATCCTTCCTGCGCTTACAATCCGCGCTGGCACTGTCCCCTGGCCCCGCGAGAGAATTGGTTGCCGGTGGCTATTCCGGCCGGGGAGCAGCGGTATTAGGTGTAAACTTTATCACTCATATTCGAACCGTGGTGAGAGGAATGTGTAAACTTCCTCTGGCTCAGGAGAGACCTGCTTGATAAGGACGGGGACATCAGGGTACTGCTCATCGATGCGCAGAAATAGCGCCAGTTGGTCGGTGTCGTGGTCGATCAACTGGCCTTGGTGAATGGCAACGTATTCATTAGGATACTTAGCCAGCAAGTCAGCATGCATAACCCGAAAAGCATCTAACTCCCGTCGCATTATCTGTCTCGCTTCCTACTCACTCCAGCAATCCCACCACCTCGAAAACCAAATCAGGCTCGCTGTGGCCCTTGAATTGGACCAGACCCAATTCCTGGCCGGCGATATGATCTTGTACCCGCTCGTAGGCCGTGGCACTGAGGAGGGTCTGGCCGGCCTGGGCGTGAGTCTGAAGGCGTTGGGCCATGTTGACACTGTCGCCGATGGCGGTGTAGTTCTGGATGGCGGCGGAGCCAATGTTGCCGACGACCGCCGGCCCGGTGGTAATGCCAATACCAAAGCTGAGGCGTTCCTGGGGAGGCAGATGGGCATGCATGTCAGCAATGGCTTGCTGCATGGCCAGAGCAGCACGCACCGCCCGTAAAACGTGATCAGACTGGGGCAGCGGCGCATTAAATATGGCCATGACCGCATCTCCCATGAATTTATCTAAGGTTCCTTCTTCCTTGAGTACGGCCTCGGCGGCCAGGGTTAGATGCTGGTTGAGCACTTCCACCAGGGCCTCGGGGGCCATTTTTTCGCTGAAGGTGCTGAAGTGCCGAATGTCGGCAAAAAGGATGGTCACCTCTTGTCCTACACCGCCCAATTGCACACTGGTCGGGTTGGACAGTAACTGTTCGACCACACGCGGGGCCACGTAACGCTCAAAGGTCCGGCGCACCTGCTGCACCTGCTGCTCCAATTGGCGGTGTTCTGTCAGGTCTTCCAGGACGATGGCCACGCCATTGGTCTGATGACTGTTCTTTAAGGGGCTAATGTGCAACCGCAGCACGACCTGGCCTCGCTGGGGCAGCTCCGACTCCAGCTCATATTCTATGATCTCCTCTTCCTCCTGTCTGACGGTGTTAACCAGAGGAGCAATCTCTTGCCCCAGCCCCGGTAGGACCTTTACGTAAAACTGTCCCATCGTCTCTTCTGCTCTCACCTTCAAGATACGTTCGGCGGCCCGGTTCAGGGTGACCACCATATCCTGGCCGTCGGTGGTAATGACCCCGCTGGCAATACTGGCAAAGATATTGTCCATATAGTTTTTCATAGCGGTGATGGCATCTCGCTGGCGCATCACGTCGGCAAAGAGATGGGCATTCTCAACGGCGATGGCCGCCTGACTGGCCAGGGTCATGAGTAATTTTTCATCACCGGCGGTGAATACCGACTGTCTTTGCAGGCGTCCCAATAAGATACTGCCCAGCACGCGCTCCCGGGTCTTTAAGGGCGCGCAAAGAACAACCCCAATAGGGTTCGAGTCGGCGGGCAGGGTGGTGACAATGGCCGGTTGGTCAATGTGGTCCAATTGGTTAATCAGGTGGCGAGAGGCCCGATACAGGGCCTCAGCATAGTTGGTCGGCCCAAAGCTGGCCTTAACGCTTAACTCGCCCTCGTCCCCGCTCAACGGCAGTAAAACAATCCCTACCTTGGCCCGAATGACGCGGTTGGCTTCCATTAGTACCAGCAAGGGGATCTGGTTCGGGTCGAGGCAGGTGCTGATGGTTTCACCAATGCTGTAGAGCAGGTTGATCTCGCGGTAACGTTCCAGAGTCTCACGAGCAATGTCCCGTTTTTCGAAGCCTTGCCCGAGCAGTAGAGTCAGGCTGGTGTGCAAGCAATGTAATAGATCTTCCTGCCAGGCCCCGCGAGCCACCAGGCCTCCCACCAGGTGAGACTCGATTACCAGTGGACGAAGGAAAAAGCTGTTCGGGTGGGATATCTGAGAGTCATCTGTTTGAGACGGCAGTCCGGTAATTTCTATCGGGGGCCATTCGCCCGTGCCGGCAAAAGAACGCCCATCTGCACCAATTAGGGCCAGTTCTACTCCCGGCATTAGGGCTTCAAACGCTTGCAGCATTGCCGCCGCCTCTCGCCGTTCCAACAAATGATGAAGGGGGATAACATCTGGACGTGTCATTCTACTACCTCAATCTTCTCCTGGGGGCCCTGTTCCAATATTCCGACCACCTCTTCAGGCGAGATGGTTGCCGTCAGCACGATAATGCGGGCATCACGCGTGTTGGCCTCGTGCATGAGGCTCTTTAAGACCTCGTAGTCGATTACAGGCGAAGTCAGGGTATTCAAAACGATCAAGTCCGGTCGCTCCTGTCTGGCCTTTTGCAAACCGTCCTGTCCATCGTAGGCCCCAACCACCTCGTGTCCCCGTTCCTGTAATACGCGGGTCATGGTTTCAATGACCGCAGCGTCCTGATCAATAACCAACACCTTCTTGTGGCCCTCCCCGCGCTCGGCACGAGCCAACAGGGCGGCAATAGACTGTAATAACTTGTCGGTGTCTAGCGGCTTGGTCAGGTACTCCTCTGCCCCCAGGCGGAAGCCTTTCTCCTTGTCCTCCACAATAGACAGGATCAGCACGGGGATGTGGGCTGTAGACTGGTCCCCTTTGAGCACACTGGTAACGTCAAAACCGTTCAGACCGGGCATCATCACGTCCAAAATAATCAGATCAGGCTTTTCTTGCCGGGCTTTGGTCAGGGCCTCGATCCCATCGGGGGCCTCTATAATCCGGTAGCCCGCTTCCGATAACTCCTGCCGCAATAGGTTTCTGATGTTCTCTTCATCGTCCACCACCAGGATAAGCTTCCCTTTCTTCCCGGCCAGCAGGGTATCGACCACGCGACGGCGAATCTCGCCCGACATCGACGGCCTGAAAGTCGCTTCTGGCGCCAGGGGCAAAACAAAGGTAAAGGTGCTGCCGACTCCCAGTTCGCTATCGACCCAGATATGGCCGCCGTGTTGTTCTGTGATTTCTTTACAAATGGCCAGGCCCAGCCCCGTACCTTTAGGGCGGTCGGTCAGGGTATCGCCGATTTGTTTGAATTTCTCGAACACGTGGGGCAAGTTCTCCTTGGCGATACCGACACCCGGATCCTGTACCCGGACTGCTAACCAATGACCAGGCTGTCGGAAGGCTGTGTGTTGCGTTTCCGGGAGGGTGAAGGTTGAGGGGACAATGGTACCGTCAGCCAGGCGCTGCCACTTTAAGGTCTGAACCTTTATTTCTCCTGCGTCGGTAAACTTGACGGCATTGGACAGCAGATTGGTCACTACTTGAATTAGACGATCCTGATCAGCCCGGACCAGGGGTAAATTTCTTTCGATGTTGATCTTCACCGTCAGGTTCTTGGCTCTGGCTATAGAAGTGGTGACGGCTACGGCTCTATGGATGACGGACCCAATAGACACATCGGCCATATGCCATTCGAGCTTGCCCGCTTCCATTTTGGCAATGTCCAACACGTCGTTGATCAGACGGGTCAGTCGTTCGCCCTCGCTGATGACAATGTCTAATTCCTCGTTGATATATTGTACCGTTTGCTGGCTTTTGCGGTCATCAGAGGAAATCTTAGGCGTCAGGTTTTTCTTGAAAATCTTACGAATGTGCTTGGCAAAGCCTAACACTGAAGTCAAGGGCGTTCGCAGTTCGTGCGAAACCGTCGAGATGAACTCGGATTTCATCCGGTCCACCTCCTTCTCGTGGGTAATATCACGTAGGACGGTAACAACCCCCAGCGTACGCGCCTCCTCCCGAATGGCCGCTGAAGAAGCTTTGAAGATACGCCCATCAGCCAAGGGAATATCGGCCATAAAGGTGGCTTCTGGGTCCTCCAGGGCATTGGTAATCAGGCGCTGAAGCTCTTCTAACTGGGGCAGGGGGTGATCCACCAGAGGGATACCTGACCAACTAAACATATCCTTAAAAGCAGGGTTAACCAACATAATTGTGCCTTCCGCGTCGGTGACGACCAGGCCGTCGGCAATATTTTTGAGGATGGCATCCAGCTTGCTTTTCTCCTCATTTAAATTATCGGCCATAACGGCCACTTCTAAAGCTTTGTGGCGGAGGCTGTCGAAAAGGCGGGCATTATGCACGGCTGTCACGATCTGGGCGGCAAAGGCAGCCACCATGTCCCCATTCTTTTCGGTATAGAAATCCGGTTCATACTTCTCTATAGCCAGAAGGCCAATGCTCTGATCCTGTACCACCAGCGGAGCGCCAATCCAGGCTCGAATGGTAGGAGTGCCGGCCAGGTCGTCGTAGTAATGCCTCCAGCCGGCCATCTGCTGCACATCGGCGATCACCCAGGCGCGTTGGTCGCGCATAACTTGATAATTGATATCATTCTCTGCCACACGAAACGTATGGCCCACCAATGCATCTGGATTAGCCAGACCACGGCAGGCGGCAATCGTCAAATCCATCTCCTCGGCCAGGAGAATAGAAGCCGAGTCATACGTGATCACCTGGGCCAGTTGCTCCAGGGTCAGGTTGAGTACCTGGTTCAACTCAAGAGTAGAGTTGACGATTTTGGATAGCCTGACCAAAGCGGCTGCGATCAGGCGTTCATCTTCAACCTCTTTGTAGAACGGCTCGTTGTTAATGGCCGCCACCGTCAGATCAGCATAGATGTTGGCCAACCAAAGATCATTCTGATCAAAAGCATCCGGCTGACTCCAGTTGAAGAGTTGTAACAGACCGGCAAGCTGGTTACCAATGACCAACGGAGCACTCAACAACGACTGTATTCCTGCCTGGCGCAGAGCAGGATGCACTCGCTCATCCCCCTGAACATCGGCGATGATGAAGGGGCGTCTTTGGGTTAATACCCAGTTTGGCTTCTCCGGCTTGGCCGCCAGAGAGATGTGTTTTAATTGTTCATCTGAGATAGGAAGCAAGTAGGAAGCCTGGACCGTATACCGTTGATTGGCTTCGTCCAATAGAAGGATCAGGCCGGAGTCGGCTGCTGATGAGGTCTGCACAGCCCGACTGACGATGCGTTCCAGGGTCCACGGCAGGTCCAGGGGGGGCAGGATGTTTGTGGCAATGGTACTGAATAGGTCCTGTCGTTCCAGAGCGACCAAAGCCTCAGTCAGGACCGTTTCCAACGTGTCAATCTCATTCGAACGCCCCAACGTTGGCAATGGTGCCCTGGAGTGGGTGATTAACCTTTGGGCTTGGGCAAAAAAGGGCCAAGCAACAAGGCGTAGGGCCAATTTAAAGAAAAAGTAATAGCTAAAACCTATTAACAGCCCTACGACCCCGGCCATTAGGACAGTGATGCCTGGGGCTATGAGGAGTTGTCCCCCACTCAAATAAAGGGCCCCGTAGAACACAATCACTGTTGTACTCAGGCCAAAGCCCAGAGCAAGGGAGAAGATACGCCAGATCTTTGTCTGCGACATACCGGCTTTTCTCCTGATGGTTTCAAGTAGCTTTTGGAGAATCAAGCGTGAATCACTGAATACAACCACACCATCCTGTCCTTACAAATCGACGCCTAGCACAGCCGCGGCCTGTTCGACAATGTAATCGGGGTTAAAAGGCTTGGTGACATACTCATTGGCGCCGGCCTCTGTGCCACGATCTTTATCCACTGCCTGGCCCTTGGCTGTCAGGAGGATAATGTATATCTGCTCATCCAGCGCCTTGAGGCGTTGGCAGACCTCGTAGCCGCTGAGGCGGGGCATCATCACGTCCAGAAAAACCAGGTCAGGCTGCTCGTTCATAGCTAGCTCCAGCGCCTCATTGCCATCAATCGCCAGCAGCAATTCGACGCCCTCGTCTTCCAACTCCTCCAATGTTCGCTTGAGCAAGGTGCGGATGTAAGGTTCATCATCCGCAATTAGAATTTTTTTACTCATTGACCCCTCCGTTTCGGTCGCACCGTTTTAAGGATATGCACTATCCAGTGCCACAGCATCCCTATATTAAGTTGTTAATGTTGGATACGCATCTAAGGCAGTTCCAGAAAAATACCTGTGCCCGCCTGTGCCCTGTGGGTACAGGCGGGTAATGCTCCCAAAATCGTGTTGCGTGTTGCGTGTTGCGTGTTAAACCTGTGCCCGCTTTTTGGGTATTTGGCCGAAAACCCTCACGCAACACGCAATACGTAGCACGCGGACGATACAGTTTTGGGAGCATTTAAATTCTGGAACTCCCTAATACTTATTCAGTATATCATGGTTATTCCCATATGTCATTGGGAACTTTGTTCCAGGGTGCGTCCTGGCTTTAAACACCCACGACCTGACTACGACGTTCCATTAGAACCACATCTCTCCAGACACCATTCATCTGACCGATACGTTCTCTATGGCCAACTTCTCGAAATCCACAGGTCTTGTGAAGGGCAATACTGGCCACATTTTTAGGAAAAATACCCGCTTGTAACGTCCAGATACCTGCATATTCCGAAGCTTCGATAAGCGCTCGGAGCAAGGCTTGGCCTATGCCTAATCCTCCGGCCGAGGCGGCCACATATATACTCACCTCAGCCACCCCGGAATAAACATCTCGATTTGAAACAGGACTCAGGGCAGCCCAGCCAACAACCTGATTTTTGGCCCTGGCGACAAGTCTACAAGCGGGCAAATGGCGTTTGTGCCATGCTTTCCATTCGGGCACATTCGTTTCGAAAGTGGCGTTACCGGTGGCAATACCCTCTTGATAAATGGTTTGAACCGCTTCCCAGTCTTTATCTTTCATTTTTTCTATTGTGAAATCCATTGTACCTCCTCCCCAGGCAACTAATGAGCTTGTAATTCTTTTGTGATTCGTTCGTTTGCAACTACTTTACAATCAATCAATACGACCATGCTCACAGCCGGGCCTATCGTTGGAATGAGGATGGCCTGGCCGGGGTGAGCAACCGCTTCCAAAACCTCTGTCTGGCGGTGGCCTTATAGAACGAGCGCGATCCCATCATCAAAGAAAGGCTCTTCGGCCTGACCGGTAACGAGGGCAATCACGGCGAAGACGTGACGGTTGCCTATAAGCCGGCCGAGTCAAGCAGCGGTCTGTTTGGTGGCAACTCCAACTGGCGTGGACCTATCTGGTTTCCGATTAATTACCTGATGATCGAGTCGCTGCAAAAGCACCATCATTATTACGGCGACTCGCTGAAAGTTGAGTTGCCTCGTTACTCAAATAACTGGAGGAACCTGACTGAGGTGGCCACCGATCTTTCTCACCGTTTAATCCGCATCTTCCTACGGGATGAAGCAAATGGGAGGTATCGTCCAGTGTTCGGTGGGATCGATTATTTCCAGTTGTTACGGGAACTCTTTCCCACCCTGCAAGATGTTATCGACGGGCGTATGTAAAGGTTGGGGGACTTCGTTATTGTGGGGCAAGAACCTTGAAACAAGCCAATCTGTGAGCGGATAAATAGCGGCGACCGCAGGAAGTGCGGATGGTGTATTCATCGGTAACATCAGATGGGCCTGCGATTTACGGCCAGTACCCGCACTTCCTGCGGTCGCCGTTACCTATCCGTTTACCGATTTGGAACGCTCCCCCAACAATTACATACGCTCGTTATCGACTGGCATCAACGAGGTGCTCGTTACAATATCCACTTTGTGGCTATCTTGACTTTAGGTGAGGTCATCTTGTGACCCGGCTGCTTCGACAGTATCGGGCTTTAAGGATATGCCCAGGCTCTCGGCCAGAACGAGCATTTTGGCGATAAAAGCGGAGAGCGTATCGAAGGCGGTATCACCGTCACCTGTTTGCAACACTTTCAGTTCGTGAATCTCCGGCATTTCAGCGGCCAGGGCCGGAAGTTTGTCGATGAGCCGGCTGAGTAAATCGGGCTGGTTGATCAGGTTGCGTACTTCCTGCCGCAGGCGAGCCATTTCGATTTCTTTTTCACGTAGAGCCATTTTGACCCGGTTGGTTTCCTCTTCCAACTCCAGTTGCGTGGTGTGCTCTTGGCGTTGGCGGGCCAGGCGGGCTTCCTGGGCTTTGGCTTGAAGCAGGTCTTCTTGTTCTTGCAAACGCAATTTCAGTTCAGCTTCTTGTTTCTTGAGGGTCTCTTCTCTTTGCAGCCGCTGTTGTTCGGCCTGTAGCTCCGTCTCGGCCAGGCGGTTTTGTTCGTTGATGGCGTGCAACGCCTGCTCAGTTTGTAGCGTTTTTTGGCGATTGCTGGTCTCATTCTCCAACTGGGCCTGGGCCAATGTTTCTTCGTGGGTCCGCTGCAAGGCAGCTAATTTGCGTTCCTGCTCCATTCTGGCGGCCTGGGTTTGCAGTCGTTGCTCCGATTCCCCTCTGGCCAGGGTGGTTTGCTCTTCCAGTTCAACCTTCCGCTGGATGGTCTCCTGTTCCTTGGTAAAACGGGTTGACTCCTCGGTCAACTTTAGATCGAGCGCTTCTGTTTGCTTGCTTTGCTTGATGCGCTCGATCTCGACCATGGTTTCGGCTTCGCTGGTTTCGGCCGCCTGGCGGCTTTCCAGTTCCTTTTGCCGAATTTCGTTTTGCATCATCAAATAGCTAACGCGGGCCGTCTTTTCCTGTTGATGGCGAAAGGGGGCCTGTAAATCCTGCCAAAGTTTTTCCGAACTGACCAGGGCCTCTCTAATCTGGACGGTGACAATTTTAATTCCCAGCCCCTCGCTGGTGACGGACGAGCCTTGACGTCCCTCGGCGACGGTTTTCAGGCGGGCGGTCAGTTCTTCGATGACGGGCGCTTTATCGGTCAACACCTCTTCCACGCTCATAGTAGAGATTTTATCCTTGATGGCCGCCTCGGCCTGCTCACGTAGTTGGGCATTGACAATACCGAGCGGGTCACGACTGTCGGAAAAATCGAGCTTGCGATAGGCGACCGAAAAATCGTCAATCTGCCATTGGACGTAGGCCAGGACATTGATACCCTGCTTCTCTTTGGTGATGCAATTAGCCACCACGCCAATGGTTTGCATGGCGGCGGGCACCACCAGATAGGCATCGGTGTAAGGACTGTAACGAAAGGATATGCCCAGGCCCAGGGTGACCGGTTCTTTGCGCCGCATGCGGGTGTGAACCACGTAGGCATTGGGGGGAATAATGATCCGTTTCCAGACCCAAAAGCCCGTCTCGCGGACACGAATCGGCTCTTTTTCCAGTTGGAGTTCTTCGGAGGTTTTGAGCCCACTGTCCAGCAGTCCTCGACCGCGTGGTTCGGGTGCTGGGGAGGGCTCAACGCCAGGGGTGGGCGTACGCCTGGCGACCTTTTCATCCTCCATTTCCTCAGCAAGCTGCTCCTGGGGCCGGGCAGCATACTGCTCCTTAAAAATATCGGCGGCGGCTTTGCGTTTAGATTTCATGATGTGTTCTCCTGATTATAATAGCGACCAACGACGAACGACGAACGACATTTTTATTCGTAACTCTGACGCCCTTCAGACGGCATGGTGACTGGTATGAATATAGCGGCCAATCCACAAGGCAGGCGACGAACCCGCAGGGCAGGCGACGAACGACATTGACTGTCTTTATTATACCACATTTTGCCTGCTGATTGTACTTAAGATGCGTAACGGTTCCGCTTTACCCTGTAGCATTTGCCGTTGCATAAGGCGTAATCGTGGCTAATTCTTCCTTTTCAGCTTGTTGGACAAAGTACAAATCACTTCCTCCATAGCCCTCATCTCATCGCCCCAATGGTAATCCACAATTTCAATTTCATCCGGTTCAGTGTCCGCCCACACACAGATCCAGCAGGTTATCCAAGAGGGCAGGGAAGAGATCAGTGACGATGATGGGTTGAGGTTGTTTCAAGAATAATTATCTCCACTAATGTAACTACTTGCCATGTCATTCTGAGCGACCACAGGGAGCGAAGAATCTCCTGTTTCAGGCTGGATTTGCCCTTGTTACCGGAGATTCCTCGTCGCTCCGCTCCTCGGAATGACATGGGGGTAGGCAGTTACCCACTAATCAAATTCTGTGGGTAACTCGGGTTGACGATAGTGTCTAAACATTTGGGCGATTTGGGTGGAAGTTATGCGTGTTATTGATAATTCTGGAATCTCGTGCTGGCCAAAAAAAGCAACCGCGTCTGTCTCGATGCTTGCAGTGGCTACGCCATCAATAATTTCACACAGGAAGAACATCTTGTACACGTGGTAGGGAAAGGGAGGTATGTGCGGATGTTTACTTCGATCATAGATAGCGATCAATTTGACGGCCCGCGTCTGGAAGCCAGACTCTTCATATGCCTCCCGCACGACGCTTTCACTGGGCGACTCGCAAACGTCGGCCCAGCCCCCTGGTAATGTCCACCGGCCGTCAGTGCGCTCTTTGACCAAGAGGATGGCCTCATCACGAAAGATAGCAGCCCGGACATCAACCTTTGGGGTGGCATAGCCGGTCTCTTTTGCGAAAAATTCTACGACCTGACTTGGATCTATCTTCGAGTTGGTGGTCATAATCTCTGCGGCGATCTGCCGCACCGCCTGGTACCGTTCAATATCAAACGGACTGGTGGCAAAGGTCAGTCCATTTTGGGCAATCGCTTGCAGGCGTTTGGCCCATTCAACCCATTTTGGTTCCATGTTTTTCTCCTGGTACGCTTACTTTAAGATATAATAGGTGGCCCGTTTCTCGCCTACTCGCAGGAGCAAATCACGCTCCACCAGGTTGGCCAGGTCACGGCGGAGGGTTTCGCTGGAAACGTCGGGGCATAGCTGGCTGTAGTCACTGTTGGTAATCCGGCCGTTGTCCAGGACAAAGTTCATGGCTTTGATTTGGCGCTCGTTGAGACCCTGGGCCAACCAACTGCGAATAGTATCGGCGGCGGGTTGATGGGGTCGCCATTGCTGGGGCTGGTTAAAGAGGGTCACTTTGAAGCCGGCCGTGGTTTCTTCAAATTGGGGGGCCGGTAAGCCCTCTTCGGCCAGGCGACGAACGATCCGGTCAATGCCGTAGCCCAACCGCTCGATAAAGCCCATATCAGATAGAACCTGGACGATGGCTTCGTTACGGCTAAAGCGCTCGGTCAGAATATTGTCCACAGTGACGTGACCGGGTAAACGACCGGGGCTGTAACATTCCAGGCGATCGGCAAAAATGAAGATGCGGATGCTATCCCCGCCTATGTCGTACGCGCGATGGGCCACGGCGTTGACAATAATTTCTCGCACAGCATCCAGGGGAAAGGCCAGCCGCTCCTGCCGGGCCAGGCCATCCAACTGAAAGCTGCGCTCGAGATTGCTGACGACAAAGGCTTCGGCCCGCCGAATCTGGTCGGGGAGTGGGCCACGGACATCCTCGCGAACAAAGGTATCACTCATCTGCAAACCACTGTAACGGACCACAATGATTTCGGCGGAGGGAAGAAAACGATCAGGGTCGTGACCAAAAAGGAGCAGGCCGGCGTGCGTGGGGCAAAGATGTCCCTGTTCAGCCTTGACCAGGCAGGCCCGTTTGATTAAAGCCTCTTCGACCGACTCTGACATCAGGCCGACCGTATTGGTTACATATTGCTCTGCCTTGGCCCAATCCAGGTCCTCAACTTGAGCCTCAGGCACGACGGTGCGATCAAAGTTGGTTTGACCCCGGGCCAACATCAAACGGCGCAAGTGGCGGGTGGAGAGGATCGCATTTTCGTCACCCTGGCGAATAAGATAATGCTGGCCGGCCTGGTAGACGTGGGGCAAGCCGGCCGGGACTTCTACGACCAGCACAGTGGTATCATCCATAAGCACCAGCCTGGGTAAAGGGATAATCAGGGGTGGGTCGCACGAAAGGGCAGCCTCGACCGCTTTGTCAAAGGCAGCTTCAGGGTCGGTCAGTCCCTTCAGTTGTCCCAGGCGATTTACCCCCATGAGGAGAATACCGCCAGTGCTATTGGCAAAAGCAGCCAGCGTTTCAACCAGCTTATTGACTTTTATAGTTTCCAGGGCAAAGGCCAGAGTCTCTCCCTGAGCCTGGGCCAGGAACTGTTTTATTTCGTCGGTTTGCATACTGTTTTCGGCCAACAGAAAAGGCCGTCTTGTGTTAGACGGCCCTTGTTGGCTTTAGCTGATGCCCCTTAAACAAAACAGAGGGGGGTGGATAGCATACTTAGTGCATTCAGAATCTCTTCAGCCACGCCGGAAGCAGCCAGACCGGCAATACTCAAGGCAAAGCAACAACAACATAACAATAGCAATACTACAATGGCGATAATGATGTTACGTTGACTCATCAAGCCGCCGCCATTGCCCCCATTCTCTGCAGGGGGAGGCGCGGGGGGGGGAGGGGTTAACTCTGGCTGAGGTTCAGGGGGTCTGGCGGTCTGGGCCTCAGCCGCAGCCACCTCTTCTTGAGTGACAGACACGGTTTTGGCCTGTTCGTCAACTGGACTGGCCGTGGATAAAATGGTTTGATCGTAACCTTCTTCCATCGGTTGGGTCACACCCAACTGGCCTTCGAGCGGGGCGCCACACTCGGCGCAGAAACGGGCTCCAGGTTCATTTTGAGCGCCACAATTTTGGCAATTCATTGTTTCAGGTTCCTATCCTATGTAGACTAAATAGTTTTATTTCTTGATAGATCAACGCAGTCAATTTTACCAGAAAACATCAAAGACGCAACCCCGGAGAAACGGGTTCCTATTTACTGCTGAAGAGAGGCTAACTCGGTTAGCCTGAGGTAGTTACGAAAGGTTTGATAACACAAACGCTTTGCTGTAGAATTGGAAGTATCAAGCCATAGCTGAGGAAAAGTGGCAAACATGATGAGCCAGCAAGTATTGAAGCTTGATCGCCTGACAAAGTATTACGGGGCAAAACTTATTCTAAACGAAGTTTCTCTGACCTTGAATAGGCGAGACCGAATGGCCTTAGTCGGCGAAAATGGCGTTGGCAAAACAACGCTGGCCAAAATGATGGTCGGTAAAGAAAAACCAGACATCGGTCAGGTCATCGTCTCGGCTAAGGTTGATGTCGGTTACTTGCCCCAAGCGGTTACATTTGGGTTAGAAGGGGGCACAACCGTCCAGGATTACCTGAAAAAGTCGGTCGGTCGATTAGACCTCATCACCTCACAAATGAAAAGTTTAGAAAAAAGGATGTCCGCCCCAACCCTCGAGCCGGAGGAACTTGAGCACATATTGGCCCAATATGGACAACTGCAAGAGGAATTCGAAAGAAAAGGCGGCCACGATTTAGATTATCGATTCAAACGAGTCCTGTCAGGGCTGGACATAGACTATATCGACCAAAACAGGTCATTGTCCAGCCTGAGTGGCGGAGAAAAAACCCGGGTGGCCCTGGCCGCGCTCCTGCTGCGCTCGCCGGACTTATTGATCCTTGACGAGCCAACCAACCATCTTGACTTTGAGGCTCTGGATTGGTTAGAAATGTATCTGGCCCAATACCAAAACTGCCTGTTTGCTATTTCACACGACCGGCAATTTTTGAATAAGGTGGTTCATCAAATCGTCGAGTTGTCCCACACGGATCATAAAATAACGATATATCCCGGAAACTACGATTTTTATCTGGGCGAGCGAGAGAAGTTCTATGAGAAACAGATGGCGGCCTTTTGGGCCCAACGGGAAGAAATCAAGCAACTGCGGAGTTTTATCAAAACAAAAACCTATTCAACCGGCAAAGGTCGAGGTCCGACGGACCGTAATAAGATGGCCTACAAGTATCATGGTCAGCGAACTGAAAAAAGCATTGGCCGGGAGATTCAAGCCGCCAAGTACCGTCTGGAGGAATTATTGGCCAATCCATTAAAACCTGTTAGACGCCGCTGGGAAATCAATCCAGAGTTTGACCCGGTTGCACTGGGTAGCCAGGATATCATTGAGCTCATCGACATTTCAAAGCAATACGATGATAGAGATTTACTGGCCGGTGTGTCTGAGATCATACGTAATGGGGACCGGATTGTTTTGGTCGCGCCTAACGGCACCGGGAAAACCACTTTATTGAAGATTATCATGGGTATGGTCCGGCCTGATGGGGGGGAGGTAAGAATTGCCAAAAAGGCTAAACTTGGTTATTTAGACCAGGATCAGGAAACTTTGGACTTAAATGTGACCGTTTTAGAGGAATATAGAAAAGTGGCCAGGGGAGAGGAGGCGGAGGTTCGAGCCCAGCTCAATAGATATGGGTTATTCAGTGGCGATCAGGTTTTTCAAAAAGTGGGCAGTTTAAGCCTGGGGCAAAGGCGTAAATTACAACTGGCCAAACTGGTTTCTTCCAGAGCAAACGTTTTTATTCTGGACGAGCCAACAAACTATCTGGATTTGACCAGCTTGGAGGAGTTTGAGAGGGCCTTACAAGAGTTCAAGGGCACGATCTTAGCCGTTTCACACGATCGCTGGTTCATTAAGCAGATTGCGACTAAAATTTGGCATCTTGAGGCTGGGAGAATTCAAGCTACGGGTATCAATCGGCAGGCAGGGGCAAGTTAGCAACTTGCCCTACACTTACTTAACAGAGGGTTTTGGGCGGCTTACTGTTCCGGGGCGGAAATTTCGGTTGGCGTGCCTGAGACGGTGGCATCGGCAGGGCCGGCAATTTTCCATTGCCCATTGACGAGGGTCATCTTGAACTGGCGGGCTGTTTCAACCGGACTATCAGCCGTAAAGTTGACTTCGACCACGTTCAATTGGGCCTCTTCGCCGGTGACAACGTCCCGGCCTCCACCGCTGACTAATAAATCTGCATCTGTTTCCTTACTGGGATAGTAGCGGAGTTCGGTGATGGCCAGATTTTGGATACCGCCAAAGCCGGGCAGGCCAAAAAAGTCCGGGTTACCGTCGGTGAACTGCTTAAGGGCATCGCCGGTCAGAAAATCTTGACTCTGCCAGTTAGCTTTGGCTGTTGGGCAGAAGGGATTATCTTCACCACCGCAGGTCGCAGCATAAAAGGCCAACACCACTTTTTCGGGGAAGGTGGTGTCAAGAATATCGTCGGGGGGACCGGCGAAAAAGTCTATGGTGGAGAAGATGGGGGCGGACAATTTTTTTACGCCGCCATCTGCCCCCAATTCCTCAATATCCAAATAGCTGTTTGTTCTTTCATTCAGAGCATAAATGGAACGGGCCGCCAATTGGCTCCGTTCAAACCCGTCTCGATCAATCACGGTTACATTTTTGGTCTCTGGATCAAAACTGACCCCGCCACTACCCCGGAAGAAGCCAATCGGTTCATAGCGGGGGGGGGCATCCCGGGGAAAATCCCATATTTCGGAATTTTCTCTAAAGCGAAAAATGGACAGTTCGTTTTTGCCCTCGACCAGAACTTCCGGCAGGTCTGAACCACCCGGACCGTTTCGGTCTATTGTCACCTCATTTAAGCCAAAAGAAATGATGCTCGCATCCTCACTCAGATAATCTCGATCCGGGGGACGCAAGGCATAAGGAAAGATAACGGGCGGATTGCCCCGGTCGTTATCATAAATAACAGCCTGAATAGGGTTATTTGCTGCTCCCAGGTCAAACTCGTAAAAGACAACCCACTCGCGGAAGTTATCCCCATCGGTGTCTTCCCGGAGCACTCCGGCCACGGCCAGATTATCGCCAAGGTTAGCGGGAATGGCTTTAGCGTAGGAGACAAGCTGCTGAAAACTCAACTGATAAGCAGCCTCACGGATCAAGGGCATCGGGTCTTGCCGGGCCAGTAAGAAGACAAAGGCCCCGACTGTGCCCACCACCGCCGGAACCAGCAAGAAATCCACAAGAATCTGCCCAATATCAGCAAACGTGATCAGGGCGCCACCACCCCGGCGTAGGGTAAATAAAATGAGTGTTACAAGGGCCAAAAACAGGAATATTATTCTAAGATCAGGAGTCAAGATTACCTCCTTACGAGCCTACTGCGTAAATGACAACCGCCGACCGCCGACGGCAGACCGCCGTTTAGAAGGATACGATTACGGTACTATCCGTCTCTCTCTTGTCAATTTTACCTGAGATAGACATAAAGTGCAAACCGATGTTAAGAGTTTTTGTTTATGTCAAAACAAGTACCGAAACTATAAAATTTTGCACATTGGGTAAGAAAACCGAATTTTATCTGGGGAGTAAGCAGTAGGAAGCAGGAAGTAGGCAATATTTCCTTACTCCCTACTCCCTGCTCCCTTACCTGTTTGGCCAGGCTTTTCCTAAAATTTTTGAAACCGGACTCCTGGCAGCTTGTCAGAAAAGTAGGGATGGCATCCCTATGCCGTCCCCGCAGAGGCATGGGGATGCCTCTGCTTGTCGGAAAAGTAGGGACGGCATCCCTATGCCGTCTTCTCCGACAGTCTGCTAGCCTGGCGGCTGGAAGGCGATAATGGTCTGAGTGCCGTAAATAAAGGCCCCAATCCCGACCACAACGGCCAGACCGGCCAGAATGCGCTGGTAAGAGCTAAAGCGTTCCAGGTCGGTCAGGACCATATAGGTTCCGGTCAGGGCGTGCATCAGCACAAAAAAGAGGAAAGCAATATCGATGGCCTTCCACAGCGGATCGGCCAGCCGCTCTACAATGCGGCTGAAATCAATGTGGAAGGGGGGGTAATGGACCACAATCATGTGAATGGTTAGAAAAACAAGCAGGGCAATGGCACTGATACGTTGCATTTGAAAGACTCGCATAATATCCCTCCTAACCTTCGAACATGAACAACAAGATGGGAATACCGCCGGCGATGGTTAACAACGCTGAAACGGCAAAGGCAGCATAAAAAAGACTCTTGCGATATTCCGTCACTTCGAGATAATGGACAATCAACAAGCGGATGCCATCAAAGGCATGGTAGACCACGGCCGCCAGGAGACCAATCTCCAACACTTTGAAGATGGGTAACTGGAAAAAGTTCAGCCGGGCATCAAAGACTTCCGGTCCACCGTTGGCCGAGCCGATCACCCACATATGCATGAACAGGTAAAATACCAAGGCCAGCCCGGTGAAGCGGCGCAGAACAAAGCTGATGAAACCTGTACTTTTATACATAAGTTAACTCCTCCTCACTAGTGTGTCACAATGGGCTCATTGAGGGTTTTCTGCCGTTCCCGGCGAGCTTCCTCAAAGGCTAGGCGTTTCGTAGCCAGCTTTCGCAGAATCTCGATGGCTTTGGTTGGATCCAGATTCTTGGGGCAAGCGTCGATGCAGTTGAAAATGGTGTGGCAGCGATAGACGCCGTCATGGCCGGCCAGGTCGGCCAAACGTTCACCAACAATTGCATCTCGCGGATCGATCACCCGGAGAAAACTCTTCAGCAAGGCGTGCGGACCAATATATTTTTTAGTCAAGCCAATCACCGAGCAAGAGGAATAGCAGGCCCCGCACATAATACAGGTTTCGGCGTTATTCAGGGCCTCAACTTCCTCTGGACTGACCCGAAACTCCTTCTCGGGTACATCTTCGGTTGGAACCAGCCAGGGTTTGACCCGCTGGTACTGTTCCCAAAAACTGGTCCGGTCCACGACCAGGTCTTTGATAATAGGCAAGTAGGACAGGGGGCGGACTGTAACCTGCCTTTTTCCATCCACCTCCTTCCTGAGCGGGGTTTTGCAGACCAAGATATTGTGCCCATTGACATTCATAGCACAACTGCCGCAAATCGCGTGGCGGCAGGAGCGGCGAAAGGTTAAACTACCATCCAGTTCGGCTTTAATATAATGCAAAGCGTCCAGAATGGTGGTATCCGGGCTCATCGGTACCGAAAATTCGGCCAGATATGGTTTTTTATCATGATCGGGATTAAAACGCTGAACGCGCACCGTTACTGTTTGGCTAGCGTTATTGTTGGCCATCTTCAATCTCCCTTTCGTTTAATTAATACTTCCGCTCTTGAGGCGGGTATTTTTCCCAGTCAATCGTGACGGGTTTATAACTAAGGACCGGAGGCTCGCCAGGGCCGGCCGGATGGGCCAGGGTATGCTTGAGCCAATTTTCGTCGTCTCGCTTGGGGAAGTCAGTGCGGGCATGGGCGCCTCGACTCTCTGTGCGAGCCAGGGCCCCGGCCACGATGAGTTCACTAAAGGTCAACAAGTGCTCCGTCTCCAGAGCGACCAACAGCTCGGTGTTGAAACGACTGCTTTTGTCCATAATCCGGGCTTGTTTGAAACGCTCTTGTAACTGCTTGACATCGCGCATGGCCACTTGCAGCCGCTCATCATCGCGGAAAATGCCGCAGTTGTTAGTCATCGTCGTTTTTAATTCCTGGGCGATCTTGTCCACCGACTCGGCGCCGGGGTTATCCAGCATCCGCTTTAAACGCTGGCTACTGCGCTCGGCCGGCTCACCGCTCACCGGCTGCAGCTTGACCCCCTCCTTGACAAAGTTGGCAATGGCATAGCCGGCCCGGCGACCAAACACCGAAGCCTCCAGCAGGCTGTTGGTGCCCAGGCGGTTGGCCCCATGCACACTGACACAGGCACATTCGCCGGCCGCATAAAAGCCAACCAGGGGGGTGCCGTCGCCATCGACCACCACCTGGCCATTCGCGTCGGTGGGAATGCCGCCCATACTGTAATGAGCCGTCGGTTGGATGGGCACCGGCTCGTCAATGGGGTCAACGCCAACAAAGTCGATGGCCAATTCTCGCACCTGGGGCAGTCGTTCCAGAATCTTCTCCCGGCCCAGGTGTCGCAGGTCCAGATAAATGCCCTGGCCATCGGGGCCAATCCCCCGGCCCTGGTCGATTTCGGTCTGCTCGGACCGGCTGACCAGGTCTCGCGGAGCCAACTCCATTTTGTCCGGGGCATAGTTTTCCATAAAACGCTCATTCTGGCTGTTGATCAGATAGCCCCCTTCACCCCGGCAGGCCTCGCTCATCAAAATGCCGTGCTTGTAGAGACCAGTGGGGTGAAACTGGACAAATTCCATGTCCATCAAGGGCACCCCGGCGTTGTAGGCAATGGCCACCCCGTCGCCGGTGTTGGCATAAGCGTTCGAGGTGATTTTGAAGGCCCGGCCATAGCCACCCGTACCAAACAAAACCGCTTTGGCCCGGATGGTGTAGAGCTTACCGCTGGTGATATCCATGGCCACCACCCCCCGGCAAATATTATCCTCGACGATTAAGTCCAGGCAGTACCATTCACTATAGAACTTAACCCCATGCCGCAGGGCCTGTTCGTGGATGGTGTGCAACAGTACGTGGCCGGTAAAATCGGCCGCATAGTTGGCCCGGGGGGCGCTGTGACCGCCGAAGCGGCGTTGGGCAATCCGGCCATCGGGCAGGCGACTGAAAACGCAGCCCATGTGCTCATACTCGTAGATGACATCAATGGCCTCTTTGACCATAATCTCGATGGCGTCCTGGTCACCCAACCAGTCCGAGCCTTTGACCGTATCGAACATGTGGAGTTCCCAACTATCGGGCGGCTCGGTCCCGTCGGGCACCGGCTCCAGGGGGCCGCGGGGCCCGGTGCCTGCTACCGGCCGGACGTTGTTCAAGGCCGCCGCAATCCCGCCCTGGGCCGCTCCACTGTGAGACCGTAAGGGATGAATCTTGGAGATCACCCCCACGTCCTTAACACCCTGCTGGCCCACCACCATGGCCGCCCACGTACCGGCCAGGCCAGCCCCCACAATGAGTACGTCGTGGGTAATCGTCTCCGAGTTGGACATAATACGCTTTCCTCCTTAGGCTAAAGTTTGGACAAGGCAGTGCAAATTCACCATACAATAAAAGTGGTCTATTCAACAGTGTCATATGTCATTGGATACGGCGACAATTGTAATAAGGAAGTTGTTTACCCGTTTATTTAATAGACTTTATCGGAAATAAGGTGAAAAGTAAAAAAGAAAGATGCTCCCACTGAAAAGGAAAGATCAGGCAGTCATCGGGAAATCGAGGCGGAGGTTATGTAAGCCACAAGCGGTTTCCATAATCAAG
>DAOUMU010000405.1:0-3165 GCA_034409055.1 Anaerolineae bacterium | reverse complement strand
TTCGTAAGCTTAAAGCTGGGGTCAATACCTACAAATTCCGTGTAAATCCAGTACATCTTATTATGGATTTCATACTCGACAGTGAAAACCTCGGAACATTTGTGCTCACTATTCCAGATACACACCCGTCTGATTATGCCACATCTTGGGACACAAGGCACACCCGGCCTGTTTACATTGCCACCAAATAATGGGATGGAGAAGCGGTTAGATTATGTCTTGTAAAAGTGACAGGGGATAAAGGCCAGACCCTTTACTTTTGACCGGGCCGGCCAGCTTGTTTTTGACGACAGCCACCGGCCCAGCGAAGCCCAACCGTTGGTCTACCATTTACACGGCTTCGATGAGTATCCGGAGTCGTTGGTCTTGACCGAAGATGACTACCTGGAGTTCCTGGTGGCCATCTCCCGCGACAAGGGCCGCAACACCGACCCCATCCCCAAACACCTCCGCGAGGCCCTGGTGGAGTCGTCGCTGTTGCTGATGGGCTATCACCTGCGCAGTTGGGATTTTCGAGTTCTCTTCTGGGGGCTGATTAAATCTGACTTCAAGCGGCGCTACAAAAGTGTCTCCGTGCAACTGGAGCCGGACGAGGTGGATGAAAAATATCTACAAAGCTATCTGAGAGAGGCCGATTTTGACGTTTACCGGGGCAACATTCACCAATATATCCGGGAGTTATGGCAAGGATTGGAGAGCTAAGCTATGACCAAAATCACCGAAAACCCCTACGTTGGCCCGCGCACCTTCACCCGCGACGAGGCCGGCCGCTTCTTTGGCCGGGAGCAGGAAGCGCATGACCTGCGGGCGCTGGTGGTGACCGAGCGGCTGGTTCTTTTTTACGCCCAATCCGGGGCCGGCAAGAGTTCCCTGATTAACACCCGGCTCATCCCCCACCTGCAACAGGCCGGCTTTGCCGTGCTGCCCGTGGGCCGGGTCGGCGGCGAACTGCGGGCAGGCGTCCAAGACGTGGACAACATCTTTATCTTCAACCTCCTCCTCAGCCTGGACCAGGGCAACAGCCCGCCCGCCCGCTTCAGCCGGATGAACCTGAGCCATTTTCTGGCCCACCTGGCCAGCGAGGACGGCGAGCATTACTATTATGACGACACCCCCCTATCTGAGGAGGAGTTGGAGAACGGTTACCAGGCGCCACACCACGCGCTGATTATTGACCAGTTTGAAGAGATTGTGACCGGCCACCTGGCCCATTGGCCGGAGCGGGCCGATTTTTTCCGCCAACTGAACCGGGCCATGGCCGCTGACCCGCTGCTGTGGGTGGTCTTGACCCTGCGGGAAGATTACATGGCCGCCCTGGAGCCGTACGCCCCCCTGCTGCGGGACAAGATGCGGGCCAGGTACTATATGCAGCGTATGGATTACCAGGCCGCCCTGGCCGCCATTCAAAAACCGGCCGAGTTGGCCGGTCGGCCCTTTACCCCGGCCGCCGCCCAAATCCTGACCGATAATCTGCGCCAGATTCGCACCCGCCAGAGCGGAGGAATTTCTCAGACCGCAGCGGTTTCTAAAAACGCTGCGGTCTCCTCACCCCACCCCAGCCGGCCCTGGGCCAATTCATCGAACCGGTTCAGCTCCAGGTAGTCTGCTACCAGTTGTGGGAAAATTTGCAGCGGCGGCAGAGGGAGGGCGCTACGCTCTCGATCACCCCCCAGGATCTGCAGGAACTGGGGGACGTAGACCAGGCCCTGAGCGGCTTTTATGAGCAGGCTCTCAAGCGTGTGGCAGCCCAAACCGGGCAGAGCGAACGCCGCCTGCGGGAATGGTTCAGCACAGAATTAATTACCCCCGCCCGCAGCCGGGGCCTGGTCTACCGGGGGGAGACCGAAACCGGGGGCCTGCCCAACGCCGTCGTGGACAGCCTGGCCGGGGAATATATCATCCGGGCCGAACTGCGGAGCGGGGAAACCTGGTACGAACTGACCCACGACCGGCTGGTGGGGCCGGTGCTCGAAGCCAACCTGCGCTGGCAGGCCGAATATTACAACCCGGTGGCCGCGGCTTACACCGCCTGGCAAAACGCCGGCCGCAGTCCCGATAGGCTGTTGAGCGGGGCGCAGTTACAAGAGGCCCAAACCTTTGCCGCCAGCCAGCCCCTGGAGATGACCGGCGACGAAAAAGCTTTTCTGGCCGACAGCCAGCGCCAGGCGGAAGAGGCCCGCCAACAGGCCCGCCAGGCCGCCCAACGGCGGAATATTATCATTGGGGCCGCCCTAGTGGTGGCCGTGCTGATGAGCCTGCTGGCGCTGTGGGGCTGGGACCGGGCCGTCGAAGCGGAACAACAGCAGGCCACCGCCGAAACAGCCGGGACCGCAGTGGCCCAACAATTAGAGGCAACCGCAGCCAGACTGGAATTTTCTCGCACGGCTGCCCTGGAAGAACGGCTGGCTCTCCTGGTCAAATTGATTGAACTGGACCGGGCCGAGATGGTGATAGAGTTGTTTGACAGTCTGCCCACTCAGGCCGACCAACTGGCCCTGCTGAAAGTACCGGATAAAGGGCTAATCGAGGTGGGCCAAGTGCTGGTCATGACGATGGCCGAGGTGGGGCGGAGCGGCTATGGCGACCCCTTCTTAGAAGCAATGGCAGCAGGGTTGGGCAATCTGTCTGAATCGAGCCAAGCGGCGACAGCCTGGCAAAGTGAGCTGGAGCAGTGGTTAAGGGCCCGGCAGCGGGCCAGAGCAGGGCAGTACGAGGCGGCAAAAACAGACTATGATGACCTGATCAAAGGAAATAAGCGCAATCCGGCCCTGTTTTATGAGCGGGGCCGGGTGCTGGCGGGATTGGGCCAGCCCGAAGATGCCCTGGCCGACCTGGAGCAGATGCTGGCCCTGGTGAATGATAGCCCGGCGCTTTTTGATAGGGGGCAGGAGGTAAAGCGTATTGGGCGATTGCTGTACCAGGTAGAACCAACATTAGGGGAGTTATTCGAGCAGACAAAGGCAGACTATCCCCACCTGGCAAAGGTCGCTGACCGTCTGGCCGGAGTCAAAGAGGTAGAGATGGTGCTAGTGGGCCATTTCAAAAGTTTTTAGGGTAAAGGCTGGTAACTCTGCCCTGCTCGTAGCGGGTCCGTCCCACAGGGAGGCTTCGCACTGACCCACGTATTTGGCGGGGCAAAGCCGTCTGGTCACGGACCAGACGGGA
>DAOUMU010000404.1:0-17807 GCA_034409055.1 Anaerolineae bacterium | reverse complement strand
CACGTTTTACGTTTCACGTTTTACGTTTTACGTTTCACGTTTCACGTTTAATCTTCTCCAATCTCCATCTCCTTCTCTCCCTGCTAATCACTCTCCTGGTCACCGTCGGTCTATCTGCCCTGCTTCTTTTGCCGGCCTACGAGATGAGCCAATATACTCCCCGGGCGGAATTGCCCTACGAGGAAGCAGCGCGTTACTCACTCCATCCGGTGCAGTTGGTTGGTCTGCTTATCCCCAACTACTTTGGGCGAGACCCGGCTTTGCATTGGGGCCCCTGGGAGCGAGTCGAAACCGGTTACATTGGTATCATCACCCTCATGCTGGGCCTCATTGGGGCATTTCTCTATCCAGGCCGGATCAGGGGTTTTTTCATCGGCCTGGGCCTGATTGCTTTGCTGCTGGCTATGGGCGGCTATACCTTGCTACACGGGTGGCTCTACGCCACAATGCCCGGCTTTGACCAACTGCGTGCCCCGGCCCGTTTCATTTTATTGCTGGATTTTAGCCTGGCGGTTCTGGCTGCCTTCGGTCTGAACCAACTTATACAACCCCTTGATCAAAGGGCCAGGACTATCTTGCCAAAGCTGCTCAGACCCCTGACCTGGGGGCTGGGGGGATTAATCGTCGTGGCTGCCCCCCTCAGTTACTATGCTATGCTGGTTACCCAGGATAGAAACCCGGCCATCTTTCAACGGGCCAGTGGGGCCGCCTCAGGCGTGGCCACCTTTGCCTTTTTCACGATTGCCGCCCTGGTTATCCTGCATTTAGTCAATAGTCAATGGCTACGCGAAAAGAAAGCGGGTGTCGCTGTGACCGTGTTGATCATGCTGGACCTGTTTACCCTGGGAGCCAACGTTGACGTGGGCCACCATAACCCGGTGACCGGCTTCGACCACCCGGAAGCGCTGGCCTTTCTCCAAGCCGATACCGGCCTGTACCGAACCGAAGTGACCACCGACGTCTGGCATACTTGGCAGCCCAACACGGCCTTGCTGCACGGCTTGTACGATGCCTGGGGCCTGTACAATCCCCTGACCCTGGCCGACACCACCCTTTATTGGAGCGGCGCGCCCCCCCGCAGCAGTGGTCGATACAACTTTCTGGGTATCAAATACATCATCGCCGGCAAGGCCGGCGCCCCGGCTGACGGTAACATCGCCCCGGTGTTTGACGGCGATCCGGGCATCAACATCTACCTCAACCAGGACGCTCTGGGCCGGGTTCTATTTGCCGGTCAGGCGATGGTTGTACCGACCCATGAGGCCGCCTGGCAGGCCATTCGGGCCGACGATTTCGATCCGGCCACGACCGTTATTCTGGAAGGCGGCCGGCCGCTGGACACTCGACCGACCAGTACTTTAGCCATCGTGGAATACGATCTGCACGCCATTACCATCACCGTCGAAACTGACCAGCCCGGCTACCTGGTCCTGCCCGACGCTTATTATCCCGGTTGGCAAGCCACGGTGGACGGCCAACCTGAACCCATTCGGCGAGCCAACTATGCCTTCCGGGCGGTGTACGTCCCGGCCGGTCAGCATACCGTTCGATTTGTTTTTGCTCCGTTGATTTGGCAGGTGGGGTTGAGTGTCAGTGGGCTAACCCTGCTGGTTCTGGTAGGCTGGGCCAGGTGGCGATGGAGGAGAAGAAGTTCATTGGGTTGAGGCAATCGGTGGATGAACTTGCAGGTACTGGATTAAAAGATCAGCCATCCGCCCGGCATTGGGGCCGACAATGTCGAAGGAGTTCCATTGCGGATCGTTGGAACCGGCCAGGAAAATGGCCGCCCCTTTGATGTAATCATCCTGTTGTAAATTTTGGTCGTACCAGATCAGTTGATCCATGTAAACACCGGGCGGATCGTTGCGTAACCCGTTGGCCAGCCAAGTATCGATAAAATCTTGCCAGCCTTTGGCCTCCTCCGGACCGGGTCGAGAGGGAATGGAGCCATCGATGCCGCACTCTGTAATCAGGGCCGGTACATCCCCGTAACCCATCGGAATAAGATGCTGGCGGTAGGCTTTGCGATAGCGCAGGGTGAGCCAGCCCTCATCCCCCTGGTGAGGCTGATTGTTGGGCTGCAAGGCCCCGGCCAGATATTGCATAACCGGGGCAGAATATTCGTGCAGGCCCAGGTAACCATTGTATTGGCGAATGGCATGCAGGGCCGGCTTGAACTCTGGCCACAGTTCCAGGGGGGGATGGCCGACGGCAAAGTTGCCTATTACGGAACGAATGCCATTTTCGGCCAGAATTCGGGTGCGTTCAGATTCAAAATCGGCCAGGCGTTTCATCTTGTCCACCGTGTCGGCCACCGGTTCGTTATAGGCTTCCCAGGCGTCAATGGCCTCTATCCGCAGCGGGTCGCTGCCGGTCAGGGTTAAAATCTTGTTGACGTAGTCGTGGGCCAGCGGAATGGGGTCAACATCCAGGTTGAGTTGGCCCAGCACAATCCGGCCTACGACCAGCGTGGTCGGCGAAATGTCTTTGATCCCCCTGGCAAATCCCCCGTCGACCTCCAGGGTCTTGACCAGGGCCGGTTTGCCCTTGGCCACGATTTCCAAAGCTTTTGGTTCAAATTGGGTCAAAAAGAGGCCCAATTTACTGGGCGGACCGGGCGGGTAAGGGGTGGGGGTGGGGGTCGGCGTCTCGGTTGGCGTGGCCAGAGGGGAATCAATGGAGCTTGTTTCAGGGCTGGGCTCAGCCCGGGTCGCCTCCGGGGTGGCGGTAGGGGTGGACGAGGGCGTGTCCGGGGCAACGGTCGGGGTCGGCGTGCCCGTTACAGTGGGGACGTCCGTGCTGGTGGGGGTGAAACTCGGAAACCGGGTTGGCGTATCGGTCGGGATGGAGGTGGACACCCGGACGACCGGTTTATCGGTAAATAAATTGCTTAAACGGCAGGCTTGCAAAAAGGCCAGCAGACCCAAAAAACCGGCCCCTTTGATGAAATTTCGTCTATTCATAATCTCTTGAAGTATGTTTTTAGTCTTATTACGTTTTCGTACTGCGTATTGCGTAGTCCGCTAAATCTACGCAACACTCAACACGTATCATATCCTAAAAATCCATTTACGAGGCGGAATCTTACCACGGGGTGAAGATGGGTCAAAATCATCTGTTGCATCTTGAGAGTCTGTCTCGTGGGCATACACGGGACAGCCACGATACTTGAAGGGGCAGGTCTCGCAATGCAGGCCGGGCCGGGCCATCACCTCGCCCCGGGCCAGGGCCCGCACCGGTTCCCGTAGCTCGCTCAGGTTACGGCGGTACTCTTCCTCACTCAGTTCAATGGTCACCTGTTGGTCCGGTTGCAGCCACCACTCCTGAAGGCGCACGGGCCGTTTGAGGGGATAAGTGGAGGCCACCAGGGCGTGATAAATGGTCAGGCCGTGGTCCTGCCGGAGGTCGGCCACCGTAGGGGGAGGGCTGTTTTCCGTCCGGAAAAGAATGGCCAAAATGCCGCCATCACTGGTTTTGTCCAGCCGGTCCACCGTACCCCGCAGGGCCAGCGACACCCCGGCCAGGGATATTTTTAATTGGATGGTCTCATTACCGGCGATCATCCGGGGCCAATCCTGCTCCAGGCGCTGGTAGTAACGCTCGACGATGGCTCGGGCGACAGGCTGATTGCCAGCCTTTCCCAGACAGTCTTCTAATGAAAGTCGACTCGGGCCACCAGCCGCGTGCAACTGCTGGATGGATTCACGGATTAAATGATCCAGCCTGGCCTGGGTTGATTCTGCCGGTATGGATGATTTTTGCTGCAAAAAGTGATAGTGCAGCGGGCAGCGGACTAACACCCGCACCTCGGCGGGGGTGAGTAGGATGGGCTGTTTCATCATAGCCTCACCTTAGCACAAATGAGCTAGTCCGTCAAGTGGGAATTTGGGGGAAAGTGACATTTGTCCCTGGCCAGGTTAACCTGTCACTCTGTTGATGGCTTATAGGCGCGGGTATCCCTTCCCGACCGGATCAGGCTAGCTCCAGGGTCAATTGGCCGATATACCGCCGAATCACCTCAATCGCCTGCCCGATGCCGTTTTCAGCCTGAATTTGCGCCCCGATTTGCCGAGCTCGCTCTTGCATCGCCCCATCGTTGCTTGCTTCAATGATACGTTGCGTCAACTTTTCTGCCGTGAGCTTTTTGCGTGGAATCGGTTTTGGCCCGACGCCCAATTCATAGACCCGCTTGCCCCAAAAGAACTGATCCTGAATGTGTGGCACCAGCACCGACGGCACCCCGGCCCGCAAACCGGTGGCGGTTGTGCCTGCCCCGCCATGATGCACGATTGCCGCCATCCGGGGAAAAAGCCAGTCGTGGGGTACGGCCTCCAGCAAGAAGACATCCTCCGGCAGATCGACACCACCCAGACCACCCCAGCCGCTGGCCAGAACAGCCCGTTGTCCAGACAGCTCGAGGGCTTGCAGCACCAGTTGGGTCATCGGTTCTGGCTCTCGATTGGCCATACTGCCAAAGCCTACATAGACCGGGGGTGGTCCACCGTTGATGAATTCAACCAGGTCGGGCGATGGCTGCCAGTCCGGCGGCGGAGGCAAAAACCAGTAACCGGTCAGATGCACCCATGCAGGCCAGTCACTGGGTCTGGGCAGCACCGTTGGACTAAAGGGCTGCAAGACAGGGATTTTTTGTTGGCGATGCAGGGTAAACGCCCCCCTGAAGCCGATGGGCGGTAGTCCCAAGATTTCCTGCCGGAACTGGTTGATCATTCGTCGAAAGATGAGGTGCCAGCCAACCGGTTCAGCTAAAAGATAGGTTAAGCGATTAAGGGCGCCGCCCAGGTTAGGCCAACTGAGGGGTGGCGGCGGAAAGGCACGGGTCGGGGTCATTGGTTGGGGATGCACCTGAACGGCCGGAATGTTCAGCTTTTGGGCGATGTCATAGCCATAAAGATCAATTAGACTGTAGATCAGGCATGCTGTTGTCTCCCGACAGGCCTGCCAGGCTTGCCCGGCGAGGCGGGCATATATTCTGGTCGCCGCGCCGGCAAAATGTCTCAGTCCTACCAGGAGGTTATTGGAACCGAGATAGTTTTGTACCAGGTCGGTCCGCATGACGGTGTGCATGTCAGCCTGGAGGGGGTGGAATTTTAAACCGTAAGGCCGAACAAAACTTTCCAGGTCGGCATTGCTAATTAAGTGCACCTGATAGCCGGCCCGTAGTAAACCGACACCCAAGGCAATGAAGGGCTGCACATCGCCCCTTGAACCCGTCGCTAGAATTGTGATTTCCATAGTTGTTCCATTCAGCGAAATGTTGAGGAGGATAATCCCAGTTTCTCTTGCTCAGTTTAGAAACTGCGAAATTTAGGCTTAGAGTCTAGGGTCTTTGCTCACAACTCCCCTTCGACTTTAGCCCGACCAGCCTCTAAGGGTCTTTCTGCTACCTGCTACAGTTACCCAATCACCAAGTTATCTCGATGAATAGCCGTCGGGCCGTAGTCGTAGCCCAGAATGTCGGCTATCTGATGGGATTGCTGGCCGCAGATGGCTTGCAAATCGTTGGCATTGTAATTGGCCAGGCCCCGGCCGATTTCCTGGCCCTGGCTGTTCAATACACGAATGGTGGCCCCCCGTCTGAACTGACCAAAGACTTCGGTCACCCCTACCACCAGCAGGCTTTTGCCCCCCCGGATCAGGGCATCGGCCGCCCCGTCGTCGATTTTGACCAATCCCTGCGAGGCTTCGGCCAAGATCCAGCGTTTGCGGCTTTCTTCCACACGACTGATTTGGCTGGTAAAGCGGGTGCCCAATGGTTCGCCTCTGGCCACCCGCAAGATACAATCCGGTTCGTTGCCGGGAGCAATCACCACCTCTGTCCCGGAACGGGTGGCCAGTTCAGCCGCCTCGACTTTGGTGATCATGCCGCCCGTGCCGATGTCGCTGTTGCTGCTGCCGGCGGCCATAGCCCGAATCGTATCGTCAATCGTGGTGATTTCTTTGATTAATTGCGCATCGGCATGGTGCCGGGGGTCGGCCGTAAAGAAGCCCGGCTGGTCGGTCAGGATAACCAGCAGATCGGCGTCGATTAAATTGGCCACCATGCCGGAGAGGTTGTCGTTATCGCCAAATTTTATTTCATCCACGGCCACCACGTCATTTTCATTGACGATGGGCACCACGCCCCGTCGCAGTAACAGTTGCAGGGTGTTGCGGGCGTTGAGGTAACGGGTCCGGTTGGCCAGGTCGGATCGGGTCAGCAGGGCCTGGGCCACGGTCAGGTTATACATCTCAAATATTTGTTGGTAAAGAGCCAGCAGACGGCCCTGACCGACGGCGGCCAGCATTTGCTTGTGGGGAATATCTTTTCTCTGGCCGGGGGGAGCCACCCCCAGCAACTCCCGACCGGCAAAGATTGCTCCGGAGGAAACCAGGATGACCTCGTGCTTTTCGCTGCTCAGGTCGGCGATCTGGCGGGCAATATCAATCAGCCGGGGGCGGTGGAGACGCTCGGTGCCGGCCCGGAGAACGTTGGTGCCAACTTTAATTACTATTCTCATAGGCGTTACTGGGTGCGCATCGTCTGGCGAAGAATGGTATAGGCCGGGCGGGGCGTTCGATCTGGATTGAGGATGGCGTACCAGCGCATTGGCTCGGCGGCAGGGTACCAGGGCACGGTACTAAAATCAAGATTAAACAGGAAGAAGGCCTGGACAAAAGGCCACTCTAGCTGAACTTTGGCGTAAGTTCTGGCCAGGTATTCGGCCTGTTGTTCTTCGGTCACGCCAATGGCCTGGTGTTCGCCCAGGTCCCAATTGGTCTGCAGCACCCAGCCCACTTCGGTAATCCAAATGGGAGTGTCGTCATCGCCGTTGGCGACCATAACCTGGTGCTGCTCTTCCACCCGGGCCAGAGATAATCCATCAGGATGCCGTTCATCAGGGGCCTGTCCGTAGGCATAAGGATGGCTGCCCAGGGCGTCGAAGTAGCCCTTGGCTCCGGCCTCATACATCCCCTGCAAAAAGTCCAGGTCGCCGAAAGCGGAGGCAGAACCGTGGCCGGTGGTGGCCAACCCCCCGCTGATGACCAGGGCCTGGGAGTCTACTTTTTTGATGGCAGTATAAGCTATTTTCAGCATTTCAGTATAAGCCGCCGGGTCAGGGGTCAGATAACCCCACTCATAGTACAGATTCGGCTCGTTCCAAATCTCATAGGCCGCCACCTGGCCCTGGTAGCGAGTGACCAGGGCGGTCATAAAATTGGCAAAGTCGGCCATATCGTCGGGGGGGTGGCTGAGGGGCGTGTCCTGGGGACGGGCCCAGGGGGGCGTACCATGCACACGCATCAAAATTTTGACCTCTTGATCGCCAAAGGCTTTGACGATGTTATCCGGATCAATCCAGCGAAATTCGCCCGGTTCCGGTTCCACGGTGGCCCAATTGACGTAGCCCTTGGCCCAGTCAAAGCCCATATCATTAATCAGATAGGCCATGCCCAGGTCGGCCAGGTTCACACCGGTGGCAAAATCAGGCCTGGGAGGTAGTTTAAGGGCCGGTGCAGCCTGAGCCACTCCCTGGGGTAAGACGGCGGAAAAGGAAGTGGTAGGATTGATGGCCAGAAAATCATCCCAGGCATCATTAATGGTCAGGCGGGCCGGCGGGGCGCCGCCGGTGGCCGGTAAGGCATAAAGCTCATGATTACCACTTTCCCAGGAAGTAAAGGTCAGCCAGTCACCATTGGTCGACCAGCCGAGCGAGCCAAGCCAGGTGGTACTTTGATAGAGCAGTTCCAAATCGTCTGCCCCTGGACCGATAATATAAATGCCCGGTTGATTCTCTTCATCCCAACCAATAAAGGCCAGGCGTTGGCTATCAGGTGACCAGGCCGGAGCCGTACCTTTTAGGGGATGCGGGGTAACAATTTGTTCATCGGTGCCATCGGGCCGGATGCGATAAACATCTTCAACCCCGTTACGCACTCCGGCAAAGGCAATATATTTGCCATCCGGCGACCAGACCGGCAGGCGATCCATCTCTTCGTTAAACGTGAGCTGGATGGCCGTATCTCCTTCAAGATTTTGGATAAAGATTTCGGGATCGCCGTCTCGCTCGGACACAAAGGCTACGCTCTGGCCGCTGGGCGACCAGGTGGGGCTGTAATCCCAACTCGGATGGCTGGTTAAATTGTAAGCTCGGGTTTCTTTGCCGTTAGTTTGCTCAATAGCCAGCAGCCAGATGTCGCTATTGCCGGAACGGTGACTGGTGAAGGCCAGCATAGTACCATCCGGCGACCAGACCGGGTCCCAGTCGGCACCGGGATGATCGGTCAAGTTGCAAATCTGGCCCTCCCGGTCTAAAACAAAAATGTCACCGGTTCCGCTCCGGTCGGAGGCAAAGGCCAGAATGGGTTGAGGAGCTTTTTTATTGGCCTGGGTATAGTAAAAGACCAGGCTAACGATGACGATCGTCAAAACAGTCATCAGCCCGGCTATTATAGCCACTAAACGTTTCTTTAGCATCCGGCTTCTCATAAGGCATTAAGTATAGCACCACCAAGCTTGAGGAGCAATAAAGTAGAAGTTTTGTTAAATCTCATTTCAACCCTAACCCCATCCCTGAAATGACAACTGGCGTGATTGATAGTAAAATGTTAATCTGTAGGTTAGAGGAGAACAACCTTCCCAAAAGCTATACTCAGTAGATCCAATTTTCAAGCTCGGAGCGGACCACAGTCCGCGTTTTGGCCGCTGGACTGTCCCACGGGGAGGCTTCGCACTAGTCCAGCTAGAGCAAATTTGGATGTACTGAGACTACATTAGCTTTATATGGAGCAAAATTTGCCCTCGTAGCCATATTTTGTCTAATGTGGTCCGCTTTAGCTTCCGGGAAGGTGAACTAATTACACAAGTCGTAAAATGTTTATTCATCAATTTAACTTTTGGTAGAAAAAGGAGCTTCTTTAATGGAAACCATCCCGCAACCGACTTCCCGGCGGTTTCAAGTTTCGCTCAGTCGTGATCTGGGCTTGTTCGACGTGACAATGATCGGTGTTGGAGCCATGATTGGGGCCGGTATTTTTGGGTTAACCGGTATCGCCGCTGGTGAAGCGGGACCGGTGGGTCTGTTACTGGCCTTTTTTCTAAATGGTGTGGTGACCAGCCTGACCGGTCTGACCTATGCTGAATTGGGTTCAGCCTATCCCCAGGCCGGTGGTGGCTACGCCTGGGTCAAGGAGGGCCTGGCCCGTATCTACGGCTTTTACGCCGGCTGGATTTCCTGGTTTTCACATTCGGTCGCCTGTAGCCTGTATGCCGTTTTGTTTGGCACCTTTTTTACCGAGTTACTGGAATTGGCTGGCGTTGGTCTGGGTGATGATGTCGTCATGTGGGGTTTGACCAGCGAACAGGTGGCGGTCAAGGTGTTTGCTGTCGTGGTCGCCCTGATCTTTATTGTCATCAACGTGCGGGGGTCTTCAGAAACAGGTTTGGTGGGGAACATTATCACCATCTTCAAAGTAGTTGTGCTGGGCCTGCTGGTTTTCTTTGGCCTGCGGGCGATACTCAATATTCCTGACTGGACTGACAACTTTATGCGCGACCCCGGTCCGCTGCCGCATGGCGTCGGGGGATTGGTTTTAGCCATGGGCTTGACCTTTGTCGCTTTTGAAGGATACGAAATCATCGCCCAGAGCGGCGAAGAGGTCAAGGAGCCGGGACGGAATATTCCTCGGGCCATTTTCCTGGCCATTGGTATTGTGGTCATTATTTATTTGGCGGTGGCCTTTGTCTCGGTGGGGGCGTTACAACAAGACTCTGGCCTGCCAAACTGGATGTATCTGGGTGAAAATGGAGAACGGGCTATGGTCGAAACGGCGCGGGCGATTATGCCCTACGGGGCCTTGATCATGATCCTGGGTGGGTTGGCCTCCACCATGTCGGCCCTAAACGCCACGGTCTACTCCAGCAGCCGGGTTTCCTTCGCTATGGGACGCGACCGTGACTTACCGGCTGTTTTTGGCCGGATTCACCCGCGCAATAAAACACCCCACTGGGCTATCTGGATTAGTGGGTTACTGGTCATGCTGGTGGCGGTGTGGTTGCCCGTGGCCGATGTGGCTTCCGGAGCCTCAATTACCTTTTTGTTGCTCTTCCTGATGGTCAACATCGCTCTGGTGCGCATGCGTAAAACGCGACCCGACATCAAACGTCCCTTTCGAGTACCATTTGTACCCTGGCTGCAATATTTCTCTATCGCTATTCAGCTTATCCTGGCCATTGAGTTGAGCCGGTTGAGTCCCATTGCCTGGGTGGTGACCATTATCTGGTTACTTTTAGGGCTGGTGGTTTATAGCCAACACGGGGCTATTGCAGAAGCGGCCAAAGAAGAAGACACCGTCTTGCTTGAAGAGACAATAGCCGCGCGTGATTACTCGGTCTTGATGCCGGTGGCCAACGAAGCGGCCGCCCGTCAGTTGGCCCGGCTGGGGGCACTTTTTGCCCAGGCCAATCACGGAGAACTATTTGCCCTGCACGTAATCAAGGTGCCACCTCAAATGGGGGTCACCGATGGGCGTGCTTTTTTGCGCCAGGGCCGGCCTGTTTTAGAAGAGGTCATCAGCATTGGCCAGGAGTTCGATATCCCGGTCCGCACTATGCTACGCCTGGGCCGGGATGTGGTCAGTTCAATCATTAGCGCTGCCCGTGCGCGAGAGGCTAATCTCATGATATTAGGCTGGCCCGGCTACACCCAGAGTAAAAGCCAGGCATTCGGCTCGATCATCGACCTGATGACCAAGAATCCACCCTGTGACCTGGCCGTGGTGCGTCTGCGCCGGATTGGATTGCCAAACCGCATCCTGGTGCCGATTGCCGGCGGACCCAATGCCCGCCTGGCGCTGGAGTTGGCCATCACCGAAGCCGACACGATTGAGCAGCGCACCGGACAGCGGCCCGAGGTCATCGCCCTTAACCTGATCTCGGCCGGCAGTGACGATAAAACCTGCGAACAACGGCGTAAAACCTTGCTCAAGGACCTGGACATTGAGACGTGGCCCCTTGAGTTACGCATTGTCCCGGCTGACGGGGTGGTAGAGGGTATTCTCCGCGAGGCGACTAACTTTGACCAGATTATTATCGGCGCTTCGGAAGAAGGGTTGCTGGAGCAATCCCTGTTTGGTTCTATTCCACAGCGCGTGGCCGAGGAAGCTTTGACAACGGTAATTATGGTCAAACGCCACGATCCGGTCAGGTTTGGCCTGCGGCGGTGGTTGATGCGACCACGGAGAGCATCAAGATTTTCTTAATGGTCACACAAATTCATTTCATTTCACCGCCGGGCAATTTTTAAACACAAATGACCCAGTCCTTGATAGAAAGGTTATTGCCCTTTTTATTATCCTTATGCTTTACATCTGGTTAGTACAAAAAGGGCTTGAGGCTGAATGGGGGGATATTCGGGGAGCGACCCGGGCTGATATTAACATTTCAGGAAAGAGTCTTATGATCAACGTTCTTTTCGTCTGCATGGGAAACATTTGCCGCTCACCGATGGCTGAGGCAATTTTCAGTGACATGGTGGCCAAAGCAGGCTTGAGCGACCAATTTTACATCGACTCGGTCGGTACCGACGCTTACCACGTCGGGGACCTGGCTCATCCTGGCACTCAACGGGTGCTGGCCAAGCACGGCATCCAGTGCCACAGTATCTCCCGGCGGGTGACACGACCCGACCTGACCGAGGCCGATTACATCATTGCCATGGACCATTATAATGCCGCCGACTTACAACGTATGGCCCGTGGGATTTCCATCGATGACCGTCTGCACTTACTGCTTGATTTTGCCGATAACACCCGGCTTCGTGACGTGCCTGACCCCTACTACAGCGGCAATTTTGAGGAAGTGTATCGCCTGGTCGAAGCTGGTTGTCGGGGCTTGCTGGCCCACATCCGCCAGGAGCATGGGATTTAGGTGGGGGTTGGTTGGTTGGTTAGCAGTTTGAATTTAGGGAGATTGGGATGACTTTACCGGCAATGCTCAAGAGGGCCATCACCAGTGCGACCGGGGTGGAGATCGGAGAAACGATCCCCGTGGGTGGTGGTGATATTAGTCATGCAGCCAGGGTGCGTTTGGCTGACGGTCGCCAGGCCCTGGTCAAGTGGCATGCCGATGCCTTACCCGGCTTGTTTACGGCCGAACGGCGTGGCCTGGAATTGTTGGGTTCGGCTAACGCCTTGCGTGTGCCGGCGGTGCTGGCTCAGAGTGAGGCGGTTGACCGTGACACACTCTCTAAGCGCTGTCCGGCTTTTATTGTCTTGGAGTGGTTAGGTCGTGGCTCCAGCACCAGGGATGTGGCTGAAATCCTGGGGCGTGGCCTGGCGACTATGCACCGGGTTACGGTGACCACCTTTGGCCTGGATCACGATAACTTCATCGGGGCCAATCCCCAGCCCAACCAGCCGGCCGAGGATTGGGTCACCTTTTTCCGGGAGCAGCGGCTGCGCTTTCAGATGGAATTGGCCAGGCGCAAGGGACGGCTTCCCTCCCAACGGGCCCGCCGGTTGGAGAAATTACTGGCCCACCTTGGCGACTGGCTACCGGCCCATCCGCCTGCTTCGCTCCTGCACGGCGATTTATGGGGCGGCAACTGGCTGGTCACCGCTTCAGGCGAACCGGCCCTGATCGACCCGGCCGTCTACTACGGCCATCGCGAGGCGGAACTGGCCTTCACCGAACTGTTCGGCGGCTTTCCGACGGCTTTTTACGGGGCTTATAACCAGACCTGGCCTCTGGATAGTGGCTACGAAGAACGCAAAGACATGTATAACCTCTACCATCTGCTCAATCATTTGAATCTTTTTGGTGAGGGGTATGGTGGCGGAGTGGACTCGGTGTTACGAAAGTATGTGGGATAATACTTCATGAGCTAACCCCGTTGCTGATTTGCTTTGACTTAGATATAATGAATACAAGATAGTCTTATATAGTGTAATGTAAACACTTATTTCATTTTAACAAATTATGAAATAACTATTGCATTTTCTGCCAAGTTGTGTTACAATAAACGTCGTTAGTGAACGCGACGATTAATTGGACATGGCGGTAACCTCATTGTCAAGCCCTCGTGAACGCATCATGGCGACTTTCGCCGAACTTCCCCCCAAGCAACGGCGGTTAGCTCGATTCTTCCTCGACAACGAAGACGTGATTGCCTTTGCCTCGGCCAATTACATCAGTGAGCAGGCCGGGGCGAGTGCGGCCACGGTTGTCCGCTTTTGTCGAGCCTTGGGCTACGAAGGTTATCTTGACTTACAGGCCGCCATCCGGGCCCAATTTCCCCAATATCTGACTGCTGTCCAAAAACTGGCCGAACGTATGGCCAATGGAGTCCTCACCGAAAATCTTCCAGCCCAGGTAGCCCAGGCCAATACCGACAATATCCAGCAAACCATGAGCCAGGTTTCCGAGGCAGACCTGGCCGATGCCGTGGCAGCAATCATTCGCGCCCGGCAAATTCGCATCTTTGGTAGTGGATTGTCGGCGGCCGCAGCGATCTTTGCCGAGCATTCGCTGACGATGTTGGGCTTTTCGGCTCGGGCGTGCATCAACGGCGGGCTAGACCAGGTCATGGAAATCTCCCGCCTGACAGATCGTGATCTGGTGATTATTATCAGCGTGTGGCGTTATCTGCGTCATACGATTAAGGCGGCTGAAGCTGCTCACGACGTTGGGGTAACTTGCATCGCCCTGACGGATAGCCCGGTTGCTCCCGTAGCGGCCCTGGCTGACTATGTCTTTGTGGCCGGTATCGAAGGTGCGGCTCATAGTCGTTCCTTGACTGGAATTTTATCGCTGATCGATTTGATGAGCGCGGTCATTGTGACTGAGAGACCAAAGAAGAGTATGAAGGCTCTGCAACGGATCGATACACTTTATCGCCAAAATGGAATGTTGCTAAATAACTGAACAATGTTCAAATGTGTAATACTTTTCAAACAAAAAATTTTCTATGTAACGATATTCAATTTTCATGGAGGTAAAATAAAAAATGTCCCCTAAAGCAAACAAAAAGAATGGAGGAGATTTTCCCGACGAAGGACCCAAACGGCGGGTGATGGTTGGCGCTATTGGCGCGTGCGTACATAACCTGGGGGTTGAAGGCTTTGCCGACTGGATGGCCGATCAGGACCTGGGTTATGTTAGTGTCAAGTTAGGGCCGGCCGTCCCCATTCCCGAAGTGATTAACAAGATTCGTGAGGCTCGCCCGGAAGTGGTCGGCATCTCGATGCGGCTGGGCGACCTACACGTGGACAAACTTATCCGTGAATTCATCGAGTTAGCTACCAAGCATGGTCTACATCCCCGCCAGAGTGGCATCCGCTACACCTTCGGTGGGTTGCGCCCGGCGGCTAACGTCGTGCGGGCTATGACCGGCGTGCCTCTGGAACCGGATCCTTTCACCCCGGAAGAGGAGCGCCACTTCGACCTGGAGGCGGTGGCTGAGGAGTACAGGACCCGTGAAAACTTCCAGGGCTTCTTTGCCCTCGTTGCCGATGACTACATCACGATGGAAGAACTGGAAGATTTTGCTCAACGAAAGAGACAAAACAAGCATAACCAACAGATTGAATGGTCCGATTTCCTGGTGGAACGTATCCGTCAGGTTCGTGAATTGGAAGACCGGCCTATCATCCGGGCCCACATTGGCATCGCCGCCGAAACGATCGACCCGACCGTGAAAGCCATTGAGAAACTGGCCGATGCCCATGCCTTTGAAATCGTTTCACTGGCCCCCGACCAGCCCTCACAAGAGATGTTGGCCAAGTTCATTCGGGGGGAAGAGGACCCCGACAAATATTTACGTGGCCAGGGTGGTGCGCCCATTCGTACCCTGGAAGATTTGTCTCGCCTTAAGGCCGCTACCCGGCGCGGCAACTTCCCGATGACCCGCATCTACACCGGCACCGATGAATTGGTGGCCCTGGCTCACCTGTGGGAAGAATACCTTAATATCTGTTTTCCGGCCGTGCCCATCTTCTACTACAACGAACTGGACGGTCGTGGTCCCATCTCCATCCATGACAGTTTTACCGAACATTACAACACCATTCGTTGGTGGGCCGAGCAAGGCAAACCGCTGGAGATCAACGACCCGCACCAGTGGGGGCTGCGCTACGCCTCCGATGATATGCAGGTGACCGACCACGTACTGTGCGCACTCATTGCCCTGAAGATGGGCATCAAGCACTACGTGATGCAGATGATGTTTGAGTTACCGCCGGAAATCAGCGCGTTAGATGATTTGGCCAAAATGAAAGCCGCCTACGAACTGGCCGAACCGCTGACTCGCCATTATGATTTCAACATCATCCGCGAAACCCGCTCGGGCCTGCCCAGCTTTCCGCCTAACCTGTACCAGGCTAAGGGTCACCTGGCCTTTGGCATCTACACTCAACTCTACATGGAGCCTGACATCCTGCACGTGGTCTCCTTCCCCGAGGCACATCACGAGGCCAAGTCAGAAGACATCATCGAGTCGTGTGAGCTGGTCAAACAGGTCTGTTGGGATTTCAAGAAGGGGCACGTGCCGCAGATTTGGTCTGATCCCGTCCTGAAAGCCCGCAAACGTGAATTGAAAGAAGGAGCAATGTACAATGTTCTCCACGGGGCGCTGCTAGGTGGCTATCGTGGTCCGGTAACGGTGGAGAACTTCTGGGACTGGGCCAAAGAGCCGGACGAAGACCCCGAACGCAACTTTGAGACGATGTTGCTTTCCTTTGCCGACGAGAGCAATTATCGCACCGGCACCTGTGGTGTCATCAGTACCGACGCTATGGATTTAGGGCTGCAAACCGGATTGTATCAGGGACCACACATCACGGTTATTGATCGGCGCTATGAACTGAGCGGGGCCTGCCGGACTAAAGTCGTAGACGGCATGTGTCGCATTGATGAGATCTACGGTATCAAAGTGAACAATGAATTCGAGCGAGTGGACCTGGTTCGACAACGCTTCCCATGGTATTTTGACGAAAGTATCGAACGGGCCGACGATGAGACGTTCATTAGCGAAGAAGTTGAACCAATTGACCGCTCGGTTGTGTTGGAGGCGCGGCAACGGGTCGGTATCCGCAGACGAGATTTGGATAAACTCAAGGCCCTTGTGGTAGACTTTGGCAGTACTTTTACCAAGATCGGTACCTTCGACGCCCAAAGCGAAAAATTCAATCTCAGCTACGTACCCACCACGCCCGACGACATCCGCATAGGGTTGGCCGATGGCCTGGGTGTGCTAGCCGAATGCGAGGAACGGGGTGACTGGCAACCGCTTGAAGCTGCCATGAGCCAGTATGATGTGAAACTGCCCTGCTCCAGCGCCAAGGGTGGTCTGAAGATGGTCACCGCCAGCCTGGTCAAAGAAGAAAGTGGCTTTGCCGCAGACCTGGCGGCGCTCACGGCCGGGGCCAAACTATTGAACAGCTACGATGGTAAGCTCACCCCCAAGCAGGCCCGTTATATCTACGAGGTTGACCGGCCAGAAATCATCCTCGTGACCGGTGGTGTTGATTACGGTGGCGATACCGAAACTCAAATCCACAACGCCCGTATGCTGGCCGAACATGCTAAATACGTCACCTACACCAAATATGGGGTACCCGTCATCTATGCTGGTAACCAGGATTGCCGGGCCGAAGTAGAGCGCATCTTCAAGGACAACGACATTGACATTCGTCTGACCGAAAATGTGATGCCCGAAGTCAACCACTTCCAGATCGAGGTGGTTAACGAAGCCATTCGGGAGTTATTCCAGACGGTCATTATCCGGGGCAAAGGGTTCGACGTGGTGGAAGCGTATATGAGCGAAAAGTTCATTCCCACCCCGCGAGCCGCTTTTCGGGGCATCAATCTGCTGGCCAAGGGCTATGGCAACCAACCCGGCCTGGGCAACATTATGGCCCTTGATATCGGCGGGGCCACGACCGACTTCTACTCCAACGTTCTTGATAATCCGCTCTACGTCTATCCTGGCGACGAGCAGTCCAAGCGATTGAAGCGGACCATTCTTAAAACGCCCAATACACCGCTGGCCTATCGCCGGGTGGAGGGTAAATACGGCCTCAGCTATAATGCCGAAAATATCAAAGAAATTCCCCGTTTCCGCCGGGGGGCAATGACCCGCGATCTCAATCGCTTCCTGACTGAAAGGTTTCCTGAGGTAACACTTGATCCGAACGATCAGTTCAGTCAATTCGTCAGCCGGACGAGCTGGGGGCTGATGGTAGATTTGAAAGGTTATCTGAGCTGGGTTTCGGCTCATCCATTGGATATGCCGCGTACCCGCCTGGAGAACGCGGCCCGCTCTTTCCTGGCCCGCGAGATTATGGCCATTACCACCAAGCGCAACTTGGGTTACGTAGAGGAAACTGATACTTACTTTATGCAGTACGGCGTCAATTTCTTCAACCAGCCGGTTACGACTCTCCTCATCGGGGGTACGATTTACCACAAAATGAAGAGTGGGGACCGGGAGTTGGTGAAAGAGCTGAGTCTCATTGCCCAGGGCGCCCGCTATAATCCGCGGGAGTCGAGTGTACTACGCCCCAATGGTCCGGTCCTACTCGATGCCTCGTACCTGGTTTCTATTCTGGGGGGGCTGTATGGTCGTATCGACCCACAGCGAGCCCTGCGAGTGATGCACCGGGAACTGGTGCCGTTAGACGTGGTTGGGGCACAAATCGCAAAAGATGGTAAGAACAGGGTAATAAATAGGGCAACAAGGCAAAAAGACAAGATTTTAGGCCGAAAGCACCGAAATTTCTAAAGAAATAGGAAAGAATTAAGTCTTACCTCT
>DAOUMU010000403.1:0-39022 GCA_034409055.1 Anaerolineae bacterium | reverse complement strand
AGTTTTGAGCACCTCAATTTTATCATATCAAGCCAGCAAAACCAGAATTTGACTGGAAAAATCGTTATTGCCATAATGCCAAGAGTTTTTTGACAATCAACAAAAAATCTTAACTTGTAACAAATGGGGTAAGGGTTAAGTAGCATGCGTCAGAGAGCGGCACTCTCTGGGGTATGAAGCCTACTGACAATGTACTGGCTTCTGCTAGCCGAAAGCAGATGACCAGGCTAACCCTGTGACCTAGGCTGACGTAGAGAAACCCGTGTAACCATTGTGACGGTGAATAAGTGAAACGGCTGAGACACTTAGACCAAAAGGTGAGGAGGCGAGTTCAGGTTTTTAGGATTAACCTGAACACTGCTCTGAAGTCCTCCCGGTGGAGAGCGGGCAGCTAAGGGTCGCTAGAGACGTCGCTTAGGTTGGAACTGGGGAACTCTCACACCGTTTAACCTACAGTATCGTAGGGTGCAAGAATGCCAGCACACGGAAGAGAGGGCGGAGGCGGCGTAGTAGCCAAATGTCTGTCTGTAATGGAGGGGACAGGGTGAAGGACCGCCAGGGTAAGTCTATGGAAATGTCAGTAAACGGATTAAGAGAGGAAAGCAGATGACGGCGGTGGTCACACTTAGCTGGTGCGCCTCTCGGTAGGCAACTACTAATCCGCCCTGGCAGAGTACACAGACCCAACCGGAAAGCCGTGTGCGGTGAAAGTCGCACGCACGGTTTGGAGCGGGGGAAAGGCTGTAAAGCCCTACCTATCGCTACCTGGAGCGTGCGTCAACGGGAAAACCATCCTGTGGGATGCCGTTGGGGTGCGATGCCTCCGGGACAAAGTAGCCTCAGCTATCAAGCTGGTCACTCAACCGAGAGGGGCGGGGGCGACTACTAGCATCAAGGTGGTCGGGAGCGAGGATGGCGTGGTATGGTTAAGAAATCTGAACCGCTGACCGCAAAGCGCGTCGTGATCTGGAACAAGCCAAAGATGCTGAAGGTCTCGAAAGAGAACGTAGGCTTGGACCAAAAGGTAAGGGGTCAAGAATAGGTGTTCCCATCTCCCCTATCGCAGTTGGTGCATCCCCGGCGAATAGGCGGAACCTAAGCCACGCCGTATAGGTGCAGTGACGGAACTTGGTAAGCCTGTAGCCTTCCCCCAGGGAAAGCGAGCCGTAAGGAACGCCGATAGGGCTGCGGGTAGAGGATGGCGGAAAAAGCGAAAGTCGGCTGGTAATAGGCCGGATAGGGGTTGCGGAAACAACATCACCCCACGCGAAAGCGGGCAGACTTCCAGTAGGTGTCTCATCACGAGAAAGCTTGGCCAACCGCCTTAAAATGGGAAGGCAAATGACGGCGGACTTCGGTCTGGCTGGTGCGCCCGCTGACGAGAAATTGTTGGGTGACAGCAAGTGGGTATCGTGAAGCTCACAGTCACACCCTTGTGGGCGCGTCCTACCACGGGGCGTTTGAGAGGCTTGAGCCGGATGAGGTGAAAATCTCAAGTCCGGTTCTTAGGGGGCGGGAGGCCAGCAATGGCCTCCTGCTACCCGACTATCGGAAATTTCCTTAAAGTCTTTGTTGGGCGGATAAAAAAAGAGCTAATTCGATGCAGAATGATGATAACCATATGTCACAAACAGCTAAATCCTTTGAGAAAGTGCTTAACAGTCATGGATATGGCTTTCAGTATAGCGTGTTGAAAGAGGCAGAAAGACTTGCTAGAGAGAGAAAGTCTCGCTGGGGATATTCAGTCTTCGAATTTCCGGTTGAAGTACAAGGCGCTGGAACACGGATTGACTTTGTTCTAAAGAATCACTGGCGTTCTCTCTACATGATAGCTGAATGCAAGAGAGCAAATCCAGCACTTTCAAACTGGTGTTTTACGAAAGTGCCTGAGTGGTTACTCGGCTCTTCAGTACAATCGGTATTTGTCGAAACTGCTCAGGTTCTTGAACATGGTCCAGTGCGTATGGGTACTGAACATCTATTTCACTCATCTAATATTTATCATACTGCTTTGGAAGTCAAGAGTGGCGATAAAGGGGATGTACGTGGAAAGGGACGAGGGGCTATTGAAGAAGCAGCAGCTCAAGTATGTCGAGGATCAAATGGGTTGATAAATTTCTTTGAAGCTAATCCTACGGTATTTGAAGGTGAGCGTAAAGATAAAAGGGTTGTGGGTTTTTTGCCAGTAATATTTACTACAGCAAACCTTTGGGCAAGCGATGTAGACCTTAGCCAAAGTAACTTAGAACAGGGTAAAATTGATTTATCCAGTACAAATATTGAAAGAAAATCGTGGCTCTTTTATCATTATCATCAGTCGCCAGGTTTGAAACATTCAGTTCGTACATTAAAAGAAGCAGCAAGTTTAGAAGAAATCTTATACAATGATTATGTTCGTACTATTGCAATTGTAAATGCTACAGGTGTCGCTGATTTTCTATGTCTTAACCCATGGACTATTTGACAATAGCTTTGGTATTCTAAGCAGGCCGCCCAACAACGCAAATCAAGCTGACGCCTAGAGCGACGCTTTTGCTTGTAGGGGATGTCGCCTGGCAGGTTGGTTTTGAATTGAGGTTGCCTTTGCTGGTGAAGTTTGTGTATGATTGAGGTGGTGTCTCATGCCGAGCGTCACTTTTGGTTGTTGGGTTTCACGTGACGCAGCTTATTTGCACGCGTTAGCCAGTTCATTGGTTTTCTTGGTTTTTGGTGAGGTGAGAAATGAAACGCGTTCACTTGGTATCAATTAATCTCAAGTGGGATTCAAATGGACGGCTCAGCCATAAGCTTGCGACTCGTCTACAGCTTAATGATTATCAAAGAGATGATGCTGTTGCCGCCAGCGTTCCAATGCTCATCTCTAGTCAACTCGGTACACTTGTACCACACCATGCCTTAGTCCTATGTACTCGGTCGCTGGCCCTCCTTGAAAGAAGCGAGCACATCATTGAGCCAATAAACTCAGCCCTTAAGAAAGTACGGATAGATTTGTGGAAAGCGGCAGGTGTTTTTCATACCTTTCACCCAAAATCTCGTTTTTTAGCAAACAACAATAGTGTTGAAGAAGGAGTTCGGCAATTTCTCAATAACTATGTTGGTTATGTGCCCCGTGTAGTTTCTGGTAATTTCCCTAAACGAGTGAGAGATACGCTTTTGACTTCGATACGAGTCTATTTGGATATTGTGCTTTCTGAGGCTCAAGCTACATCAATTGATTCGGCTAAAGGAAATTGGAATATCCAAAAGGCTATGTTAGAGTTCTCGGCAGTCCTCTACGATGATCTTTGGTCTTCTCACGAATTACCAGAAGAAAAATTTGCTCCACTTTTAGTGGAAACGAAGAGTTTATATCTTGAAGTACGTCGTAGGTTAGGTATTGAAAGTTAGATGGGAGAAAGCATTATGTCTCTAGATTATGTTTGGGAAAAGTTTTTTGTTGCTGTACATTCATTGGCGGGAGGGCAGGGCAGTATTAAAGAGAGACTTTTTAGTGCTTACATTAGCGCATTAATTCGTTTGAAACCAGATGATCTTCCAAGGGAAATGCAACAAGAATTTAGTATGTTGCAGGAAGAATTAACGAAAGGTACGCCCCCGAGGATATTAAAGGGGGCAAGCCCCTGAAATCGCAGCTTGACCAGGCCATCCGCCTGCACGACAAGCTGCTGCTGATCCTGTCCGAGCACAGCCTGCACAGCAAATGGGTGATCGACGAAATCCGTGAGGCCCGTAAACAAGAACTGGTGCACAACGAGCGCAAACTGTTCCCCATCCGCCTGGTGGATTGGCCCACCCTCGAAAACTGGTACTGTCACGACCACGAAACCGACCAGGACCTGGCCGAGGAAATACGTCAGTACTTCGTCCCTGACTTCTCCACCTGGAAAGAGGATCACGATGCCTACCAACAAGCCTTCACCCGCCTCCTCCGCGACCTAAAAGCCGCCTCCGAACAGAATTAACAATGAGTAATTAACAATTCACAATCCACAATTCACCCCCACAACCCCCAACCCCTCATCCTTCATCCTTCATCATGCCTCGAAGCCTGAGCCACTTGGTTGACAACTCGTCCAAAAGCTTCGCTCTCATACTAACGACTATATCTTCAGGGGGAATTATTTCGCGATCATCGTTCGGTATAGTCAGCCGGATTTCGACCAGATGATTATCTCCCCCAAATGGAGTAATCACAATTAGATTGTGCCGAACACGACCATGACGTGTAACAGTGACAACCGGAGTAGAAGGCGCTTGAACTGTAATCGTGTCGCTCATCTAGTTTTCTCCCTGATCTGAATAACGGCTTTGCCGTAATCATAAACATTGATCACCAGCTTCTTAGCTTCACTGTACGAGACGGCTTCGACCTCAAGAGTCAGGCGACTTTTTCTGTGTTCTATTACTGTAGCTTCAACGTTCACACGAAAAATCATATCGGTTTATCTCCTTGATAGGTCCGAAAATATTTGATACAATCCGGGACATACTAATAGTTTGTTTGAGAGGCCACTCCTCCCACGGCAAGGCCGGGCGCGGCGTGGCCTCACTTTTTTGGGGCTACGTAACAGCCCCGACCTCTCGCAACTCTTCTAACAATCCCTTTACCTCGGCCAGGTCCAGATCGAGGATGTCCTCGATCTGCTTCCTGTGATGTACCAGGGCCTGATAAGCGATTTCCTCTAGCAGGTCAAGCCCTGATTCTACGCCCAAGGAAACGGCGATTGTGTTCAGTTCGGTGTAAAAATATCGTGGCGTCATCACACCCCCAATTCTTCCCACTCGTCGGTCGACTCTTTTGGGGGAGTTATGCGATTTAGTACGGAAGCACCTTCTAGAGAAAGGCACTGCGTGGGTTCGACCTGGTTAATGTCGCCATACACCCATATAGTCAGACCTTTTTGTGCCTGTTTTTTCAAGAATTTGGGCAATCAGAACTCAAAATCTGGCGATTCTAGCACTTCGGCGACTTGCCATTGAGCAAAAACGTCGGTTTCATGCACCGAATCGCCAATTTTTTGAGGTTCAGAGAACTGGACAAAGTAAAACCAGCCGGTGTAACCACCGGCTGGCGTAAAGCTCTCCCATTCTACCTCGCCTCGGGGCAGATCACTGGGGAAATTATGGGCTCGGGAGAGGATTACGGCCTGTAATGACTCTGTGGCCTCGTAAACTTCCCCCCTTTCTTCATTGATCTTCTCCCTGGGGCGGTAAGCTACCAAAACTTCGGTTCCCTCTAAGAGAGGATGGTTAATGTATGCAATGATTCTGTCTCCTTATCCTGCTATAGGCCCTTTCCCTTGCTTAATGGCTTGCCAGCAGGCATTCGCCTATTCGCCATTCGCCTTTCGCTTATTCCCCCTCTCCGTGCTACTACGGACAAAAAATCCCCGGTTATTACTCAAAATCTTTCCGTATTGCTACTGTTGAGACGGCCAGCGCAACCTGTTATGATGAAACCAAAGTTGTCTAAAGCCGGGAGGAGGTTGTTTGTGAAAACTTGTACATTGCTTTGAACAGATGGGGCCCATAATCGAGCTGGTGGGTTCACTGCATCGATCTTAATATGGAGGAGGTCAAAAAATGTGAAAAGTGTGATCAATTTTGAGCTAAATGGTAGGGGCAGGCAGGAGCGATTCTTCCTGGAGTCCTTGCTGTCACAGCCCAAACGTGCCCGGCCGGTACAGCCGGGGTAAAAGCTTAATTCAACCAATCAGTTTAGTTTTATCAGGAGTTTAACCCATGAAACATAAAGTTTTACTTAGAAACACTTTAATCGCTATGCTGGTCCTATTGATGTTTGTCGTGTTGACCAGCGTTATGATTGCGCCTGCTCTGGCCCAAGAGCCGAAAGAGGGTGAGGTTGGGATACAACAGGTTGATTTCAATGAATTCAAGTGGGATCCAGAAGTGATTACGGTTACCAAGAGAGGCGTGCCTAACCAGGGCTTGGGTTCGCTCGGAATTCGTGTTGAGGGAGCGCAGCAAATCGCCGGTATGACCTTGGTTGTTGGATATGATGGGGCGGCAATTGATATCCTCCATACCGAGATTGAACCAGGCCTAATAGTAAAAGGAACCAGAAATGTTGATTACTATCTGAACCCCCGCAAGTACTTCGGAACTGCCCCCCCTAACGTTAGTTGTGGTAGCCAGTCATACGTCACAATCGATATGGCCTATTTGGATGGCACCCTGTCCAGTCCCATTGAAGGCACCGGTACCGTTTTTAACATTCCATTCACCACGGTCGATAATGTTACAGTTCCGTCGACTACGACCCTATGCCTGGATGGTTCGGCCTCTTTGGTCGTAGATAATGGAGGGTTGACATCCACCACTTCTATCCAAAATATTACCGCCACTGTAAACATTGCTGGGGCAAATATCTCTCATGTGCGGTTCCTGGTCGGTTTGGAAGGTGGTAAACCCAGTGATTATGCGGCATTTACTGATCGCACTGAGGTGACGGTAAATGGCACCAGTGTCACGCTGACGGATATCTATTTCGATCAAGTTGTGGCCACGTTTCCGGCCGAGGTTACCATCGAACGACCCGGCTACGTTGACGTGCAGTTCACTCTGAACAACGCCGATGAGGCCGAACCGGTGATCTTGCTGGCCGGTGATACCAACGGTGATAATAAAATAAATATCTTAGACCTTCAGGATATAGCTCACCATTTAGGAGAGACCGTTAACGCTACGAATGAAAGGATGGATTACACCGGACCTGGCTTTAACCCGGATGGCATAATTGACATTCGCGACTTGGTTATAGCGGTTAGAAACTTCGGCTTGTCCGGGCCAACATCGGGCGAGAGTTCCGGAGGGTGGCGAACGGTGCCTATTGGAGGATGATGAACTCCAACAGAGCTAAGTGAGGCCAAACTCCTCTGGTCTCTAGTTTGGCCTCACTGCTTGTAAAACGTCCCAGATAGAAGGGGTTAAGTAATGAAAAAATTATTAGTCGCTAATCCTAAAAAATGGCTAATCAGCGGCCTGGTGGTGATGGTCGGGCTGTTGGTGGCTTTGGCCAGGGTTGAGGTCTCATCAGCCCATCCCCCTCAACCTATCCTCCCCACCACCACCCCGACCCCAATACCCGAGATACAGGCCTGTCAAGTCACAGAGATTATATTTTTGGATTTCGCAGATCCGTCCGTAGTTAGAGAAGCATACGAGATGGACGAAACGATTAAAGTGCGGGTCAAAGTGGCGGATGATAGCGGCATGCCGTTGGTGGGGGCCAAGGTGGTGGCCGAAGTAACGCGGCAATCGTTTACCCAGGCAGCCGCCGGTTTTGGCCTGGCTGGTCGTGTGCCCTTAGAGGATCGGGCCGGGGCTTATGATGGTCTCTACACCAAGACGGATGCTGCCGGGGATTATGATTTCAGTTTCAGGGTCAGCGACCCAAGCGGCGAGCGATTTTTGCCATGTTCGGGACAGGCCACCGTTCGAGTTAATCCTAAATCAACTCAGTGTGACATTACCGTTACCTCCCCTAAGGATGAGTATGAACTTAATGAAACTGTTGTTTTGACGGCAAATGTTACCGTCGACAGTGTCGTTCAAAGTGGGGCGGTGGTGACGGCCAGTGTGACCAGGCCCAATGGCCAACCCGACAATCCAATTAATTTCACCGGTAGTGGTCCTTACAACGGACGTTACAGTAAGACCGATATGGAGGGTGATTACATTTTCAGTGTGTCTGCCAGTGACTCGCAGGGAAAATTTTTGCCTTGCTCTCCTGATGAGGGACCAATAACAGTTAAGGTGGTGGGTAAATCGGCGTGTGAAATCACTGCCATCGACTTTGATCAGGATCGATACACCGTGGGTGACACCATCCACCTGACTGCTACAGTGACCAACACCCATGGGGTCGATGCTGTGGTGACCGCTACGGTACAAAGTCCAGGTGGCGGTTCAGGTTCAATCACGCTACCCGGCAGCGGTAGCACGTACACCGGGAGCTATACCGATACCGTTACCCCTGGTGATTATCGGTTTAAGGTGACGGCCAGTGATCCCACCGGACAAAACTTTGCCACCTGCACAAAGGATTCCCCGAAAGTGCCTGTTGATCCTGTGACTAAGGCAATTGTGAAAGTCGTTCCCAAGCACTTGCCGACAGACCTGTGCAGTTTGCTCAATACGAGCGCCATCAATGTTGAGAAGGTCTCCAATTTGGTTGCCGTGGAACTGGAAATCACCTATGACCCGGATGTGATTCAGGTAATTGACGCCAATGCTGGCCAACGAGGGGTGCAGGTCAGAGTGGGGGACATCTTCGCCAACGCTGTCATTTCCAAAAACATCGTCGATACGCGCCACGGACGTATCTCCTTTGCCGCAGAACGCCTGGACGTTTACACGGCCCTGGAGGCTCCTACGACTCTCATTTTAATTGATTGGCGGCCTCACCATGTGGGGACCAGTCCGGTCACCTTAGCAGAGGTGGTGTTGACCGATCACAATGGGCAGGCGATTGAAGTGACTCGTGAAAGTGGTACGGTCGAGGTAGCACCCGTTTTCCAGTGTAGTGCTGGTATAGTCACGCTGGAGGGCCGCACCGACCACAGCGGTGTCATCGTTACCAACTCAGCCGGCGAGCAAACCCAAACGCAAGCCGATGGCTTCTTCGCCATTGCCGGTGGTGACGACATCATCAATCTTGAATTTCCCGGCTACCTCTCGGCTCAGGCTGACCTACGGCAGCATATGGCGTTAGAGCAGGCTGAGAATGGACTCGTTGAGCTGGGCACGATCAGGATGCTGGCCGGTGATGTTAATGAAGATAACGTCGTGACCATTCTCGACCTGGCTTATATTGCCAGGCATTACCTGACCGCCGACCCGTTGGCAGACCTCAACGGCGATGGCGTGGTCAATATCCTGGACCTGGCCCTGGTGGCCAGCAATTACCGGCAACAGGGTCCCCTGACTGCCTGGCAGTAAGAGGACATTTCTTGATGTCACTCTGAGGCCGTAGACCGAAGAATCTCTAACTCCCTGTTATTTTGGAGGATATCACAATGAAAGAACTGTCAATAACCAATTCCAAAAAGTGGCTGATCAGCGGCTTATTTGTTCTGGTAGCGATTGTCGTCACTTTAGCCAAAGCGGATGTCTTATCGGCGCATCCACCGCTACAGGAGGGTACTCAGCCCGATTTTGTGGGTGTCGTCCAGACCTCGCCGGATGGCAGTGCGACCATCCAGTCGCGGGAAACCCAATTGGACCCGGCTTACTTTGCTGAAAATGGCCATGTGGATGGCCTGGTCGTGACCTCGACCGGGCTAAGTTTGGCCGAAGGAGAGGCTGAGGGACGTTATACCTCCGGGGTCATTCATAGCCCCCTGGCCTTCACCACGGATATTGTGCCCTTGTGGGCGGTTAATCTGCCCCAGGATACCGAAATGCAGTTAGAAACCCGCTTGAGTCGCGACGGGGGGGCCTCTTGGAGCGAATGGCTCGAGAACCCCGAGGCTTTCTATCCGGTACGAGATGAGTTGCACAGTGGTCACCTGATCTGGGCCGGCAGTGATCAGGCTACCCTGCAATTTCGGGTTGTTCTGCGCAGCCTTGTGTCCGGCGTTTCGCCCGGGTTAAGCAGCGTGACTTTGGTCTTCAGCGACACCAGCCAGGGGCCAACCGATGGCGAAATTGCCAGCCAGATGGCCAGCATCAGTTCAGCCGTTGATGTTTGCCCGGTGTCCAAACCGGCTGTCGTCTCCCGCACCGATTGGGGCTGCCCCGATGGGCAGCGTAGCCGCCGTCCCCCGGTCTACCAGGCGGTCACTCATGTCATCATTCACCAGACGGAAACACCTAATGATACCTATCCTTACCAGGATTGGGCCGGCTGGGTACGCTCGGTCTGGAACTTCCACGCCAACGTGTTATGGTGGGGCGATGTGGGCTACAACTACCTGATTGCTCCCAACGGCACTATTTACGAAGGCCGGGCCGGTGGTGATGATGTGGTCGGTATCCACGACCGGCATAATTTCGGCTCGATGGCCATCGGCTTCATTGGCTGCTATGGCAATTGTGATGATCCTCGTCTGAGCACGACTGAACCCAGCCAGGCTATGCTGGATAGTGCTATCCATTTGATGGCCTGGAAGTTGGACCAGAAAGGTATCGATCCTCTGAGCAGCGCTACCTACGACGGCTTGTATAACATTCCGGTGATTGCTGGGGGGCGGGATGTGACCTGGACCAGCTCGCCTGGGGATAATCTGTACAACAAATTGCCTGAGTTGCGTAACGCCGTGGCTGAAAAAGTCAAGTGTGAGCAGGCCTGTCAAGTCACCGGGGTTATCTTTGATAAAGAGTTATACGAAGTGGGGGATCCCATTCATATGACGGTCAGGCTGGCTGATTATCGCGGCACACCGCTGGTCGGAGCGGAGGTGGTGGCCGATGTGACCAGACGACCGCTCGAGGCCCAGGCAGCAACCGGTTTTGGCCTGGTTGATCGGATCGGTGAGTATGATGGCGTTTACCGTGACACCGAGGCGGCCGGTTACTATGATTTCACCTTCACGGCCACTGATCCGACCGGGGAGCGATTTTTAACTTGCACCAAGACGGCCACGGTCTTAGTCGGCGAAGATACAAACCCCACGCCGACAGCCACCCCAACGCCGACCACGACCCCCGATACGCCGACGCCCACCCCAACCCCTACGCCGACCCATACCCCCACGCCGACCCCCACCCCCACCCTTGAACCCGACCAGACAGTTGTCAAGGTCGATCCTGAGAGCCTGGTGGTATCCCTCTGCAGTGAGCAAGAGAGTATGGCTATTCAGGTCGAGAATGTGACCAGTCTGGCGGCGGTGCAACTAGAAGTCACCTACGATCCAGATGTCATCGAGGTCATCGATGCCAATGACAGCCAAACCGGCGTGCAGGTGAAGGTAGACGAGGCTTTCGCCGATGGTTTCATTGCCTTGAACAACGTGGATACGGCCAACGGTCGTATCTCCTTTGCCGCAACACTGCTGGGTAGCGACAAGATCGACGGGGATACCGGTCTGATCACCATTGATTGGCGACCTCAGAAGGCGGGCGTCAGCGCGGTCACCTTAGAGGATGTCATCCTGGCCAATACCAATGGGCAGTCGATTGAATTTACGTCTCGTCATGGCACGGTGGAGGTGACTTCTATTTGCCCGGCGTTGTCCGGGATAGCCACGCTCCAGGGTCGCTCCGATCATAGTGGGGTCGTGGTCAGCAGTTCCACCGGTGAGCAGACGCAAACCAGGGCAGATGGCGCCTTCTTCTTGAGCAGTGGTGGGATCCTCAGTTTCGAGTTTCCCGGCTATCTCTCGGCCCAGGCCGATCCTCGGGTAGCCCTGGAGTTAGCCTCGATTGAGGGGCAGGCGACCAGCCTGGGTATCATAACCTTACTGGCCGGCGATATTAACGGGGACAACGTGATCAACATCTTCGACCTGGCTTACATCGCCAAAAACTACCAGTCGGCAGACTCGACGGCGGACCTGAACGCCGATGGCGTGGTAAACATTCTGGACCTGGCTATGGCTGCTAACAATTACCAGCAACAGGGGCCGCTGACAAATTGGCAGTAACTTGTCATAAACAGGAATTTTCTTTTGTAGGACAGACTTTTAGTCTGTCCTACTATATAAGTTTACGTTCTACGAGTCGATGATCCTTAAGGTTTTTACTTTCAAAACTATCACCATCCTATCACTGATACTAATCACCCTTTTTTCACCGTTGCCCGTACAGGCCAACGGGCAAACCCGGCTTTACCTGCAGAATGTGCCGCTGCAAGATGACAGGTTACTGGCTGTCAATTTATCCCTGGCGGATGTGGTGGACCTATATGGGGCCGAAATCCAACTACGTTACGACCCAACCCAACTGAAGGTGCGAGATGACAACCCCCGTCTTAAGGGAGTGCAAATCGCGCCCGGTCCGTTGCTGGCCTTTGATAACCGCTTTGTGGCCACAAACAACGTTGACCCGGAAACGGGGTTGATTACCTTTGTCTTTACCCTGCTGAAGCCGGCCCCGCCCATCAGCGGCGAAGGGGTCCTGGCCACCATCGTTTTTGAGATTGCGAGCGACGGCCCATTTTCGGTGGAGGTGGTCGAAGCGCGTCTGGTTTCCTCAAACCTGGAGGCTGTCTCGGTGACCACTGAAGATTTGTATCTCGGCGGGGGACCGGAACCCGTGACGACCCCTCAACTACCCGTTCAAGTTGACGCCCCGGCCCAGCGCGGGTGGATGACAGCGGTCCTATTGGGCTTGCTGGCTATCCTGGCGGTGCTACTCTTACTACGCTTGAGGTGGGCCGGGGCTACGACAACACCGGGCGGTGCCCAGTCTGCGTCTCGTCGGATACCGGGGGCTCAACGCTCTTCTACCTACTCTTCGGCCCTACTGACGGAGCAGGGCAATCATGCTTTGAACCAGGGTAACCTACAGCGGGCTTATGAGTTGTTCAGCCGGGCTGTCGAGCTTGATCCGGCTAACGCAGCAGCCTGGCTGGGGAAAGGGCTGGTGGCCGAACAAGAAACAGAAAAACGGATCTGTCTTCAGCGCGTGTTGGCTCTCGATCCCGACAATACCGCAGCCAGAACAGAGCTACAACGGCTTGAAACGCATACGTCAGACCGGAAGGGGTAAAGGCCCCCCCGGCCCCCCAGAGGGGGGAGAGAGAGCCAGTTCCCCCCGTGGGAGGTTGGGGGGCGGAAGGGATAAAGGCCCCCCGACCCCCCAGAGGGGGGGGAGAGAGCCAGTTCCCCTCCGTGGGAGGTTGGGGGGCGGAAGGGGTAAAGGCCCCCCCGACCCCCCAGAGGGGGGAGGGAGAGAGCCAGTTCCCCCCTCTGGGGGGTTAGGGGGGCCATTCGAGCCGCAAATTTACAGCAAATCACACTCTTTAAAAAGTATCGGTCAACTGATGAAAAAACGACACACGGTTTACTATAAAATTTTGAACGCGATGGGATACACAATCTCAGCGCTCGTGCTCACCATATTTTTGGGACAGCCAAACCGGCCGGCCTTGGCCCAATCACCTCAGGGAACTGCCAGTGTTGAAGCAGCACTGACCAGCGAGTCGACGGCGCGCGTTCTCGTGGCCCTGCACCAGCCCCAGACGAAGACCGGGGGGGTATCGGCCCAACAAATCGAGCTGGCCCAGGATAGCGTGTTGCATGAGGTATCCGAGGCGGACTTTCGCCTGATTTACAAATACCAAACCTTACCCGGCCTGGTCGGTGAAGTGACGGAAGCAGGGGTTGAGGCTTTGCTCAATCGGCCCGAGGTGGAAGCGGTAGCCCTGGACTTGCCCGTTACAGTCGCCCTGACAGAGAGCGCGGCTTTGATCAAGGCCGATGTTGTCTGGCGCGATTTCGGCTTGAGCGGGGCCGGGGTCAATGTCGCCATGCTGGATACGGGGGTTGAGGCCACCCATCCTGACCTGGCCGGTCGCATCGTGGCCCAGCATTGTTTTAATCGAGGGGCTTGCCCGCCTGAGGATACGGACGAAGGGGACAACGCTTGGGATGAAAATGGACACGGCACCCATGTTACTGGTATCATTGTCAGTCAGGGGAGTATCAGTCCGCCGGGAATTGCCTCCGAGGCGGGTATCGTGGCGGTCCGTGTTTTGGGTAGTAGTGGGTCGGGTTTCACTTCAGACGTTTTGGCCGGGATTGATTGGGTCGTGGCCAACCAGGCCGAACTCAAGGTCAAAGCGATCAACCTGAGCCTGGGGGGGGGCAGCTATACGGGGGGGTGTGATCAGGCCGATGCCAACACCAAGCTCTATGCCGCTGCGGTTGAAACGGCCCGCCAGGCGGGCATCACCATTTTTGCCGCTTCCGGGAATAGTGCCGAGGCCGAGGAGATGATGGCTCCGGCCTGCATCTCCGGGGTCGTCTCGGTGGGTAACGTTTACGACACCGCTATGGACCGTTTTAATTGGCCTAATTGCGTCGATGAGGCGGTAGGGGTTGACCAGGTGGCCTGTGCCAGTAATAGTAGTTCGGCCTTGGATTTATTAGCGCCCGGCGTGTCGATTAATTCGACGGCACCGGCTGGCGGACAGAGCAACAAATCAGGTACCTCCATGTCCACGGCCCACGCAACTGCCGTTGCTGCCCTGGTGTTACAGGCTAAACCCGATTTAACGCCGGCGGAAATTGAAACCATCCTGGAGGAGACCGGCCGGCCGGTCACGGACAGTCGTAACGGTCGGGTCACGCCCCGGATTGATGCTTTGGCCGCCGTCAGCCGGGTCACGGGCAGTCAGGTCATCACTATATCCGGTACCGTTCTCTTGCAAGGCCGGACTGACCATAGCCAGACCAACGTCTTTTTGAGCGAAGACTCCTGCTCAACGCCTACTGCTGATTCACCGGTGACCACCACTGGCCCTGACGGCCGCTTTGAAATTACCTTGTCCCCACAACAGGGCCCTGGCTGTTTACAGGCCGTCCATAACGGCTACCTGATTGGCCAGCATAGTTCGCCTGGCGGGAATTTGGGGGTCATTACCCTGCCCGGGGGAGATGTGACCGGAGATGGGGTGATCGACATTTTTGACCTGGCTTTCATTGCCGCTCGCTACGACAGCAGTGACTCAACGGCTGACATTACAGCGGATGGCCTAGTCAATATTTTCGACCTGGTCATCACGGCGCGTAACTATAATCAAGTGGGACCGGTCAGTGATTGGGAGTAAAAGTAATTTCAAGGTTACCCGGCAACATTTGCCTCGTGCGCGAGAATGTTGAATGATGAAAGAGGGGTGTTAACGATGAAATATTTACTTAAAGGTCCTATTCATCACAGACAAAGGGCGATGGTAGCCCTGCTACTCCTGGTGATGTTGCTCTTCGACCCGGCTTTACCCCCTGTCGCTGCCCAGGGGCCGGAGACCGAACCGGATTTTCAAGCGGTTACCTACGCCTCGACTGACGGCCAATCGGTCGTCGAGTCGCAGCAAACAATCTTGGATCAGGCCTACTTTGCCCGGGCAGGCCAAGCCGATGATGATCTGTTGTTCACAGGCGAGGGCCTGAGCCTAGTTCAAGGGGCTAACAGCGGCGTTTACCGCTCCGAGACCATTCGCTCGCCACTGGCCTTTACTACCGATATTGGCCCAACCTGGCAGGCCGATATCCCCGAGGGGGCCTCTGTATCTGTCGAGGTTCGTTTGAGCCACGATGGCCAGGCTTGGGGGGCTTGGTCCGTGGTACCGGTGGAATATTATCCCATTCGCGAGGGCGAATATGGCGGCACGATGGTATGGGTCAATCAGGCCGAGGTTTACCTCCAATTCAGGCTGACCTTGACAGCGAATGAAAGTGGCGCCGCCCCCCTGTTTCGTTACCTGACCCTTTTCTTCAACGATACCAGCCAGGGACCCAGCCACGAAGCCGCCATCGCCCAGGCCCGCAGCCAGGAGGCTGGCCTGGCCGTCACCACCTGTCCGGTCAGGCCCCTGGTCATTTCTCGAACCGCCTGGGGGTCTCCGACCGGCCAGACCAGTCCCTACTGGCCACCGGTCTACCAGCCGGTTACCCATATTGTCATCAACCACACGGCCACGCCTAACTCGGCCAACGATTGGGCCAGGGTGGTCCGCTCTATCTGGAATTACCAGGCCCATATTCTCGGCTGGGGGGACCTTGGCTATCACTATCTGATTGATCCTTTGGGGCACATCTATGAGGGCCGGGCCGGTGGCGATGACGTCATCGGCGCCTTTGACGGCTTCAACCGGGGGGCGATGGGCCTTGGCTACATTGGCTGCTACGGCCATTGCCAGTCCCTGTGGCTGTCCAATGCCGAGCCGCCTACGGCTATGCTCGAGGCCGGGAATGACCTCATTGCCTGGAAGATGAGCCAGAAGAGGCTTGATCCCCTGGGTAGTGGTCAGTATTGCCAGCAGACGCTGCCCAACATTGTGGCCCGCTCCGAGGTGACATGTCGGAAGGGCTCCCTGTCCCCCGGTGACTTGTTGGAGGCCAAAATCCCCGACATTCGAATGGCGGTTGAAGCGAGGATAGCCACCTGTCAGATCGGCCCGACGGTACGGGTCTCTCCAGCCTCTATCCAGATGGCCAGCGGCGGCACCGGCCAAACCTCGGTTGAGGTGGCTGACGTCTCGAACCTGTACGGGGTGGCGTTTAGGTTGAATTACGCCCCGAACCTGGTTGAGGTGGTTGATGCCGATCCGGATACGTCCGGCGTTCAGGTTGCCCTGGGGTCTGTCTTTCGTGAGGTTCAGTTTTTCGTAGTTCGCAATGAAGCCAACAACGGGGTCATCAACTTTAGCGCTACCCGGCAATCGCCGACCCCGCCCTTCGGTGGGACGGGGTCGCTGGTTAACATTACCTGGCGGGGCCGGACCACGGGCCAGACCACGTTGAGGCTCGATGAGGTCAAACTGGCCGATCCTGATGGGCAACCTTTATTCGCTACCATTGAGAATGGCCTGATCCAGGTCACCGCCACGGTGGCGGTCATTCAGGGCCAGGTCAAGCTCCAGGGCAACAATGATAGTAGCGGCGTGACCGTGACGGTAAGTAGTCAGCAGGTCCAAACCGGCTCTGATGGGCGATTTGCCGTCGAGGTGGACACCGCCGGTCCTCACACCCTGACCATCAATGCCTCCGGTTATCTCAGTGCCCGGGCCGAAGTGGAGGTGTCGTCGGGTTCGCCTGCGGTCGATCTGGGGCAGATTACGCTGCTGGGCGGGGACGTCACCGGGGATGATCAGGTGAATATTCTCGATCTGGCTTTCATCGGCAGTCACTACGGTAGCAGTGACTCCCAGGCTGACATTAACGGCGATGGGACCGTGGACATCTTTGACCTGACCCTGGCCGCTTCCAACTACGGTCAGCAGGGACCGATCATCATTGACCTGGATTCGCAATTAAGATCGCTCCTGGCTGAGGCTGGCATTACCCCCTTGAATCCTGGCCCGACCCCGGACTCGGTCAAAGTCACGCTTGGCCGGGCACTCTACTTTGATAAAGAGCTGAGTGGCAACCGGGATATGGCCTGTTCCACCTGCCACCTGTCCTCACAGCATACCAGCGATGGCCTATCGATCTCGATTGGCACCGGGGGCACCGGCCTTGGTCCCAACCGTCAGCTTGGACCCGGTTACGCCTTCATTCCCCGCCATGCGCCGGAAGTCTTTAATCGAGGTGTCTCAACTTGGACCAGCATGTTCTGGGACAGCCGGGTGGCTGGCACCCCTGAAACCGGGTTTACCACCCCGGCCGGGGCTATGCTACCGGCCGGCCTGGACAACATACTGGCCGCGCAAGCCATGTTCCCGGTCACCTCCCGGGCGGAGATGCGGGGGGCAGCCGGGGATGTGGATGTGTTGGGCCAGTCCAACGAGTTGGCTATGGTCGATGACGACGACTTTAGCGGCATCTGGGCCGGGTTGATGCAGCGTCTCCTGGCCATCCCCACCTACGTCGAGCTGTTCAAGGCCGCCTATCCCACCGTGCCCAACGACGAACTGGGTTTTCAACATGCAGCCAACGCCATAGCTGCCTTTGAAATAGACGCCTTTACCTTCGCTAATAGTCCCTGGGATCGGTACCTGGCCGGGGATGAGGGGGCCTTATCGGCTCAGGCCAGGCAGGGGGCCTGGCTCTTTTACGGACGGGCCGGTTGTGTCCGCTGTCACGCCGGTAATCTGTTTACCGACCAGCAGCATCACAATATCGCTGCCCCGCAGGTGGGACCGGGTAAGGAGGAGGCTCCCCTGGATTTCGGTCGTTTCCGGGAGACCGGCCACCTGACCGAGCGCTTTGCTTTCCGCACCCCGCCCCTGCGCAACGTGGCCCTGACCGGCCCCTGGACCCACGCTGGCGCGTACACCACCCTCGAAGCGGTCGTGCGTCACCATCTTAACCCGGAGGATGCCTTACGCCACTACGACGCCGGCCAACTGCGCTCAGATTTACAAGATACGTTCCGGGGAGACGAAGAAACCATAACCACCATGCTGGCCAATCTCGACCCCTTGCTCAGTCCCCCTCTCGCCCTCACCAACGAAGAAGTTGACCACCTGCTTGCCTTCCTCAACGCCCTGACCGATCCGGCCGCCGTGAATCTAGACAGTGTGGCTCCCGCGTCAGTTCCCAGTGGATTGCCGATTGATGAGTGAGGTTGCAGGTCGCAAGGTTGCAGGGTTGCAGAGTCGCAAGGTTGCAGGGTAGCAGGTAGCAGGTATAGTTGCCCAGAAAAAGATTTTGAGTTTGTAGTAACGACTTCAGTCGTTCCAGGCAGCAACAACGACTAAAGTCGTCACTACGAGTCAAAAACATTATCTGAATGTCTATAGCAGGTTGGTTCGTTCGTCGTTGGTCGTTGGTCGTTCGTCGGTAAACGCAGGGCCGGCAGAAACTTCGCCCCAAATAGACCAGGAGGAAAATTCGGGCGGCAACACGTATATCTGCTCCTCTGGTCCACTGAGGTAGCAAGTCGTGTAGGATTGGGTATCGCACTGGAAGAAGCCCGTGCCCAGGCTGTATTCTGGCTCCAAAGCCCACCCCAGGGCGGCGCGCACCGGCTGGTTCGGCGCAATTATTTCTTCACGCCATACCCGGCCAAAGCCGCGCACAGGCTGGTAAAAACCGGCCGGCGGGCTGAGGGTGGGATCGTTTTCCGGCAGATGGGGCTGCCATAGGTCGCGAACAATTTTCCACTGCCCGTTATCCAAAAGGATAACAATTTCATCCACCCCATCGGTCCGCAGCGATTGCCCCCACAGCATCAAGCCATGTTCAAAACGTTGGGCAGCCATCAACCCTGAACGCGCCGGCTGGGGGCAGGTAGGCGGGGGATTGGCGAAAAACCAAGCGGTCTCACAAATTATCTCGGCTTTGGCATAAGCTGTGGTCCAGGTCTGGCCGGCCTGGGCAATTAAGTGGAAATGGTAGGTTAGATTCAATGGGTCGGCCATATCCATGACCAGGCTGCCCGATGGGGGCAGCGCCATCCCTTGGGGTTCGGCCAGCCGTCCCCGCCAGTCGAGCCGGAAAAGCAACACCCGCTCTGCGCCGGTGGTTTGCCAGGTGAGCGTCACCGGGTCGCCACGGCGCACCAGCGGTGGGGAGATAGTAAATTGGGTAATGGTAAGGGGTGAGGTTCCGGTAATCGGCGGCGAGGCTTGAGGGGTTGGGGTGATGGCCGGAGACACAGTAATCACCAGCGGTGCGGCGCTGCTGCCGGCCCAGTAGGCCGGGCCGGGATAGCCCAGGTGAACCTCAAAGCTGGCTCCGGCCGTAAGCGTGGCTTGACCGGCCTCAATGACCCGCAGCCTAAATTCGGCGGTGTCGGCCTGCCCCGGTTGCACGGCCAGGTAGTGGGTGACATCTTCCGGGGTGGCTGGGTCAAAGAGCGATAGCGTTGAGCGCAGGGTGTATTTGGGCAGCCCCAACGGGCTACAGCCCTGATTGCGCAAGGTGACGGTGATGGTCACCACGTCGCCAACTGTCAGCGTGGTCGCTGAGGCCGATAGTTCCATCGCCGCTGTGTGGGTTTCGCACGGCAGGGGGGTTGGCGCAGGCGGCTCATGCGTGGTGGTTGTTGAAACGAGCCGCGTCTCGGCCAACCGGGTATTGGTAGCGGTGGTGAGGTCCGGGGGCAGCGCCGTGAGATGGCCTGACGGCGAGGGGCCCGGCAGTGGGGTCAAGGTGGGTATCGCCGACAGTGGAATTGGCAGCGGGGTAGAGGTGGGGCTGTCCCCACTTGAACCGGAGCGACACCCGGCTAACCATAGCCAGAGGCTCACTGCCAATATGAAGGTATATTTGGCTATATAACGGCTTGATTGTCTATTGTAGTTCATCGTAGCAAGGTTGCAGGGTTGTAGGGTTGTCCGTCTGACCAACTGACCGACGACCGACGACCGTTGATCGCCAAACAACAACGGACCACGGACCAACCAACTCAAAACTTAAAATTCAAAACTTAAAACTTGAGAAGTTACGAAATCATTAATTTCTCATTCGTTGTGCTTAAAACGTAGGCGGATTGGGAACGGTCACAAACCAGGTGAAATAAACCCAGAAACCCAGCAGCGTGGCCAGCATATACAGCGCGTAAGAAATGCGCATGAATAGTTTGTAGTTGTTGAAACGAAGTGCTTTAGGAATGAGAATGAAATTGTTGCCCCGCAGCACGACAAACAGGCCAAAAATCAAAGCCACAAAGCCAATGATGGCGTGAGCCGTGGTCACGGTGTAAAAATAGGCCGGACGTTCCCCCATAAAATCCCGGACGACGAAGTCTCGAAACGGCAGAATCATCATCCACAGCACTAGAATGGCGTTGAGCACGGCTGTGGCGGTTTGCACCCAGCGGTGCGCCGCATAGCGACCCTTCACCGCCAGCACCACCCCCACGGTAAATAAGATCGCCACGATGATGCTGACAACCAGAGTCATATCCGCGGCGAAGTTAGCGTTGGTCCCCAGAAAACTGGGTTGATGCAAAATTTCGTTCATCGTCCCCTCCTCGTTTGATTAGTTTAGGCAGCATCAGCAGAGTCTGGTGGAAATTATAGCTTGCGATACGATGACGTCAACTGGAAACCGGCGAGGATAAGTCGTGGTTTGGCCCGACGCGTCCCAGAAAATCCAGTTGGTGGGCGATGTAGACCAGCTCTTTCGCTTTAATTTGGGCGTGGCGCGTGGCGATCCACCCGGCAAAACGGGAGGCGTCCAGTTCGGGGTGGCCTTGCAAGGCAGTCTGCATAGTGTGGACGATGAAATGCAGAAAGTAGGCTTCATCGGCAGGGTAGCCGTTGGGGCCGGGGAAAACCACCCAATCGGAGCTGCCCACAGCCAATAATTCTGCGTCGATGGCCTGCAAATGTTGAAAGAAGTGACGTCCGGTCCGGCTATCACCGGAAGGCTGGCCGTTGACAACCCGGTCATCCATCGTTTGGTGATAGAGTTGCTCGACGTGAGTGTCAAAGATTGGATCGATTTCCGGTTGCAGGATGGTAGCCCCATCAAAGACGATGGTGAAGTAGAAGAGGCCACCAGGTCGCAGCAGGGAGAAGAGAGAGGGGAGGGTGGAGGGGACATCGACCAAATCGACAAACGCGTGGGCAATCAATAAATCCCACGTGCGGCGATGTTGTTCGCGGGCGATAAAGTCGAACACATCTATCGTTTCCTGGATGACAGTGATGTTTTGGGCCTTGCGCTGGAGTCGGAGTTGATTCGGGTCTTCATCTGTCTTGGCAAATCTTTGGGCGAGGGCCCACTGCGACAGACGAAGACGGGCCTCGGTCATATTGTCGGCATCGGCATCGATGGCGGTATAGGTGGCCTGGGTGAGCAAACCTTGCTCCAACACCCGCTCGATCATCGTGCCAATGCCTGCGCCGATTTCCAACACGCGCAGCGGGGTTTCCGGTGTGGCCGCGGGCAGCGTTTGTCGCAAGCTTTGCCAGACGTGCCGGTTGAGAGCGCGGTCGTCCACGCTTTTTTTGGCCGCCAGATAGTGGGTGAAACTGTAATTTGTAGGAATAGCCATTTAATTGACCCAGGTCTGTAGGAATTGCCGAATCTGCGCGGTACTCTCGCGCCAGGTAGGATGGACCTGGTAACGCTGCCGGGCCGCGAGACTCATTTGGATGAGACATTTCCGGTCTTGATGTAAGGTATGGATGTACTGAGCCAGCATCGGCGGGTCATCCGGCGGCACCAGAAAACCGTTCTGGCCGTGGGTGATGATTTCGGAGGCTGCGCCCGCTGTGGTGGCGATGGCGGGCAGGCCAAAGCCCATACCTTCCAGATAAACGATGCCAAAACCTTCGTAGAAAGAGGGCACAACCAGCAACTGGCTGTGTGCCAGACGAATCGCCAGGTCTGCATCGGATAGGGAACCGGTTAGAATGACTTGTTGCTTCAAACCGGCCCGGCTGATTTGATACCGGACAAATTCCACGTAGATGGGGTCAATCGTCAAATCGCCCACAACACCTAAATGCCAACTTTCGGGTGGCAGGTCGGCCAGTGCCGCCAGCAGTACATGCAATCCTTTACGCGGAATAAGATTGCCCAAAAAGAGAATGCGCAGCGGGCCGGGTTCTTGGGCACGGGTAGCAATTCGCTCGGAGGTGATGGTGGAGTGTAAGCGGTTGCCACCCGGGTAGGCGACAATCGTCTGACGGTTTGTTCCGGTCATCGTTTCCACAGCCGCGCGCGTGGTTTGGCTATTGTAGATGAAGCCATCAACACTGGTCAGGTAACGGCGTTCAATCCAGCGGTGGAGCAGGCTTGCTTTAGGCTCGGAAGAACGCAAATGGTGCACAATAGACAGAATAGGATAGCGAACTTCTTTCCGCAATCGCCGGTTGAGCCAGAACAGTGAGGGATGGTTGAGTTCGTCTTGCAGCAGCAGATCAAAGGACGCCTGGCTCAAGCGTCGATATAGACTCCGCGAGAAATTCTGGCGCAGGTGGCGACCATAACTTCGCCAGGGCAGGGAGATGACTTCCACCAGGTCTCCCTGCTGACGGAGGTGTTCGACGAGCATCCGGTCGTAGAGAAAACCGCCGGAAATTGTGTCGAGCGTGCCGTAGATGATCAAGCCGACCCGCATCAAAGTTCCTGTCGATACGCGGCCCAGGCAATATCGTTTTCCCAGATTTTTACGGTGATTAAGCCTAAATTAGGAGCCTGGATACGTTCCGCCAGCGCCTGGCAGAAGATGCGGGCAAAGTGTTCGATGCTGGGATTCAGTCCCTTAAATTCAGGAAGTTCGTTCAGGGTTTTGTCCCGGTAATGGACGACCAGGGCATCCAGATGATTTTCGATGTCAACAATGTCGACCATATAGCCGTGCTGGTCAAGTGTGGCCCCTTCTAATTGCACTTCAACTCGATAGTGGTGGGAATGCCATTCATTTTCCGGTCCCCAATCACCTCCGATGAGAAAATGTTGGGCGACAAAGTCGCGGGCAACAGCAACAGTGTACATAAGCGGCTTCTCCTTGCAGATAGTGTTTCACAAGGTAGCAGGGTAGCAGAGTAGCAGAGTAGCAGAGTAGCATCGTGCCACCTTGCCACCTTGCCACCTTGCTACCTTGCTACTTTGTTACCTTGTTGTATGTGAACAAAACTTGCATCGTTTCCTCGGGTTGTTTATCCAGCAAAGCGTAGGCCCGGTCAGCCTGATTGATAGGGAAACGGTGGGTGATAAGCTGGCCGGGATTTACCTGCCGAATCATCCGCCAGGCCACATTCAGGCGGCGAGTTTTGGTCCAACGACCACTGAGTTTTGGCGTTAAGGAACTGACCTGACTGCTGATGAGCCGGATACGGCTGCGGTGAAAGCGTCCGCCCAGGTTCAGGTTGGCCTGCTTTCGGCCGTACCACGAGCCGATGACCACGCGCCCGTCGAAACCGGTGATTGCCAGGGCCTGATCCAATGCAGTGGGATTACCCGACAGTTCGTAAGTCAGGTCGGCCCCGGCGTAGAGAGTATCGGCCTTGAGCACGGCGCGCACGCGGTCCAGGGCGTCGGCAAGGCCGGGGTCCAGACTGGACAGTGCGCCTAACGCCAGGGATTTTTCCCGACGTAGCGGAAACGGGTCGAGCGTGACCAGGCTGGTGAGCGGAAATTGAGCCAGCAGCGCGGTGGTCAGCAGGCCGACCACGCCCTGGCCGAACACGGCGACCCGCTCGCCGATCATCGGTTGGCCGTCCAACAGAAAGTTGACGGCGGTTTCCAGGTTGGGCAAAAAGGTTGCTTCTTCCGGCGAAATGTTTCCTGGCACAGGTATCAGTTCATCCGGCGCGGCCAGAAAATGGCTCTGGTGTGGCTGGAAGGAAAATACCAGTTGCCCTTCCCAGGCGGGCGCTACGTCCGGCCCAACCTCGACCACCCGCCCGACTGCCGCATAGCCATATTTTAATGGAAAAGTAAACTCGCCGTCAAGCGCGGTGATGGCGTCATCAACAGGAATGTCGGTGGGGAATTGGCCGCGGTAGATGAGTAACTCGGTGCCGGGGCTGATGGCTGACACTAGCGTTTGCACCAATATCTGCCCGGTGGCAGGCGACGGCACATCCTCTTCACGTAAAGAAATCTGTCGGGGTGCGGTGAAGTATAGGGCTTGTTGTTTCATGGCTACTCCCAATCTGGATAACCGGTTATGATGAGGTCTTCGCCTACCTGTTCGTATTGCGTATGGCGTAGTCGAGGTGGTTGAGTTGGGTCTAAATTTCTTACAGCGTGCAGGCCGCCCAGCAGGGTAGGGGCGATGGTCAATACTATGTAGTCAACCAGTTGCTCTGACAGGAAACTGGTAATGATTTCCGCACCGCCTTCGACCATCAGCGCGTTAATGCCTAATTCGTCCAGTCGTTCTAACAGGGCGGTCAGGCTGACGTGGCCGTTTGCCTCGGTTGGTAAACGCAGCACCCGCGCTCCGGCGGCTTCGAGCGTTTGTTGACGGTTTGCAGCGGCATTTGGGCCGGTGGCAATCCAGGGGAAGGGAGGCTGTTGTAACAGGTTGGCATCCAAAGGAAAACGCAGATGACTATCGACGACCACCGGCTGCGGGTCTTTCCCTGAGACGAGCCGCACGTTGAGCCAGGGATTGTCGGCCAATACGGTACCAATGCCAACCAAAATGGCGTCGTGGGCAGCCCGCAATTTGTGGGTCAGCGTGAGAGCTTGCCCACCACTCAAGGCGAATGGCTGTCCTGGTGCGGCGGCGATACAGCCATCCAAACTTTGCGCGTAGCTGAGCGTGACAAAGGGGCGACCGGTACGTTCTCGATGGATGTGGGCTTCATGAGGCAGCAGCGAGGTCTTTTCCATTTTTGTGATGGCTCACCAGAATGTCGGATATGGGTTCAAGGTTTAGCATGTGGTTCATCCGCTGCACTTTGGTTTTTAGGTAATTGGCATTCTCTGCCGTCACCTGAGGGTGTAGCGGGACCCGGTTACTTACGGAGATGCCCAGATTACAGAGACTCTCCATTTTTTCCGGGTTGTTGGTCAACAATTGCACCGACTGCACGGTCAGGTCTTTGAGAATGAGTGCGGCGACCGAATAATCTCGCTCGTCGGGTTGGTGGCCCAGCATCAGATTGGCGTCAACCGTGTCGTAGCCTTCATCTTGCAGGTTGTAGGCGCGCAGCTTTTCAATCAGGCCAATGCCGCGCCCTTCTTGCCGCAGATAGATCAGAATCCCTCGACCTTCTTGCGCAATTAATTGCACCGATCGTTGCAACTGCTGACCGCAATCGCAGCGCAAGGAGCCGAGAACATCGCCGGTAAAACACTCGGAGTGGATGCGGGTCAGTACCTGGGATTGCTCAAATACATCGCCAAGCACCAGGGCCAAATGTTCTTTGTCATCCTGGTTGGTCTGGTACACGCACAACTGAAATTCCCCCTCGTGGATGGGGATACGGGCACAGGCAGCCTGTTTTACCATAAAATTGTTCATTTCTCCCCTCCTCATTAGATTTATCTCCCAATACTTTACTTCTGGTTTGGGTTGATTGCAAGGTTATCCCGCTCCACCACAGGCCCGGCGTAGCCAGGCCAATATCGCGCGTGCGGATTAATAGAACCAGGCTGATACCGGCGGCGGGATTCAGTCCCATCGCGCTGAGCGCAAATACCTGGCCGGCCTCCAGCGCACCCAGCCCACCGGGCATCGGCAGTAAAAACGCAATGCGGGCAACGGTCAGCAGGCCGATGACTTGCACAAAGTTGAGTTCCAGGCCCAGAATGTAGGTCGCCAGCCAGAATTCACCAATCATGCCCAGCAGAGTAATAGCCGACACGCCCAGCACCAATCCCATTGCAAAGGGATGTTGTCGACAGAATTGGGCGGTCTGGTTTTCGCTGTCTCTGATGGTTTGGTAAATATTCTCGTAGTTAGACGAGACACCTACTTTGGGACGAGGCAGAAATGGGACCGTTATTTCCCATACTTTGGAAATGGGATGTTGTCCGGCAAATATGGCCAGTAACAAACCTACCACTAAAATTAACAGCGCAACAGTCATGGCCATTGCCTGGCGACCAATCTCACCGGGAAAGTTTTGCCATTGTAAGATGGCCATGATGCCGAAGGTCAGAAAGGTGAAGTTAAACAGGAACTCCAGCGATTTATCCAGCGATACCGCCGAAATTGCTGTGGCCCGGGGGACGTGATGATTACGCTCGGTCAGGTAGACTTGCAACGGTTCACCGCCAAACTGTGGGCCAGGGGTAAAATAGCTGACACCAAAAGCAGCCAGTCGATATCCGGCCAGAGTGAGGTAGGGGACAGGATATCCCTGCGCCCGTAAGATAATCCACCAACGGGCGTTGAATAACAGCAGCGCGATAATATTGGCCGTAACCAGGGCCAGGATTTGGGGTAGGGTTAATTGCCGCAGCACAGCCCCCACCTCTGTCAGGGAGATGTTACGTAGCGCCCACCACAGTAGCAGGGGTACGACTAACCAAAATAGATAGCGTAACTGGAAAAAATGTTTCATTTTGAAAATCTTAGACTGTTTTGAGGTGATTAATTTGCCCCGGCCTGGTGGTTGAGAAATTTGTCTTCCGGTTTCCACAATGAAAAGGCGCCGGTTCCTAACAGCATAAGTGAAATTGTTAAGGATAACATTAATCCGTTGTTCGGGGCAAGACCTATCGTGAGTGTGTTGGCACTGGCGACGATAAGCAATGCGAGAGCAGCCAGTCGTCCCGCAATGCCGAGCAGGACGAGCGGGGTAGTGATGAGGGCCAAACCGAGGATGAATAAGGCAAGTAGATTGGGATGTGGGATAGCGACCCAAACGAATTGGGCAACTGGGGTGGTGGTAGAAGAAATAAGGTTGATGACGGTTAAGACGACAATTATTCGTAGTCCAACCGGCAGCCAGTGAGTCAGGATGACCCCCAGTCTGTGTCTGATAGCCAGGTATCTGGGTGAGGTGGGGTTGATGCGGCCACTGACAATGAGCCAGTCGCGGGTGAAGCCGGTCAGAAAGGGAATGGCAAACACAATTCCGGCCAGGATGGTCCCCGGCGGGTAGATAATCGGCCAAAGCATCGCCGAAGTAAAGCCCATTTGAAAACCGGCTAAGAGTCGGCGGGTAGCGCTGAAGGGCAGGTCGTACACCGGTTTTCCGCGCTGGGTGCGCCACCAGCTACCAAAGACAAACAGGTAACGAGCCAGCCCTAAAGTGAGATACCACCAGGGGAGTTGACCATAATTCACGGCTAGTGCTGTTGCAATCAGAATCCCTAGTGCGTCGAATTCGATGTCCAGGATTTCGCCTAGTTTGGTGGCGTAGTTGGTGCGGCGAGCCAGATAGCCGTCAAAGCCATCGGCCACGGCGGCCAGGGTGTAGAGCAGAGCGGGCAGCCAGGCCAGCCCCCCCGGTGGCCAGGGCGACAAGAGGAATCCGGCCAGCCAGGTCAGGAGTAGCCCCCGGGTGAGGGTTAGAATATTACCCGCGCCCAGCGCGGGCAACAGCATTGTTTCATGGTGGCGATGGTTGTGTTTGAGGTTACGATAGAGCAACCATAGTTCAAAAGCCAGGGTGAGGCCGGCAACAAGCAGCCATCGTTGCGCGTTGACGGGACTCCAGATAACGCGCAACAGAAAGTAAGCTATCCCCAGAGTCAGCCCAAATGAGGGGGCGACGATCCACCAACGACGGTGTAGGCAGGTGAGGGCTTGTTGGGTCATTTTTTATTCTACTCCGAGAAGGGAGTAGGAATCCGTTGAATCCTACTCCGACAATTCGGAGGAACTATACCCGATATTTTGTCGATGGGGGGCGGGCCCCTAAGCAGATTTTGGCTCGTCCTCTTCTTCCCAATCCCACGGACCGCACCAATCGCCAAAGCCGGCCCAAAAACGAGGGCCAAAGCCAAAGCTAAACCCGTGACCGAAGGGGGATTTGCCTCGGAAGAAATGGGGGTCAAAACCGCTTAACATCCGGCGGATGACCTTCTTATTCCCCTTGATCTCGATGCGAAACCCATCGTCTGTTTCAACCACTTTGAATTCGTTAATCACTTTCTCCATTTTTTACCTCCAGACTTTAACGTTACTCTGAATAAAGGTCCGATAGCAGCCTACCCAGGATAATAATGACCTCTTCCAACTTGGGACGCATAACCTCTTTCAGTTGGACCAGTTCAATGCGTCCGGTTTCGGTCAGGTGATAGAAGCGGCGCGTTCGTTTGTTGGGAGCTTCCCACTCGCTCTTAACCAACCCCCGCTTTTCGAGCATATCCAGCAGGGGGTAAATCGCGCCAGGATTGGCCGACCAGCTTCCTTCGGTGCGCTGCTCGATCTCATTCATAATTTCGTTGCCATAGCGAGCCTGCTCGGCCAGTAAATGCAGGACATAGAGGGGTAACAGCCCGCCCCCCTTGCTTAGAAACATGCCAATGATAGGGTTGAAGCCCTGCGGACCCCACGGTCCCCCTTTAAAACGCCGCCCGCCGAAAAACCAATGTTCCTCCGGTGGCTGGCCCAGGAAGTCGTGCAAATGCTCATACCAGGCTCGGGCCATGTCATCCGGTGAAGCACCATGTCCAACGTGCCGCGCCTGCCATGCTTCCCAGAAAGCACTGATACATTTTCGTCGCTTATGCATAGTTTGTTTGGTTTAGTATCGAGATAAAGTATATTGAATTCAATATTATTAGAGATAATATAGCACTATTCAGGGCACTTGTCAAGGTGACGTATTGCGTATTGCCTCATAATACGAATTTCGTAAATTTATTCTTAAATCTGACAATAATTCGTCATAAAATTTGACCTATCTACGAAATTCGATACTATGGGTGTGATTATGTGCGTGGGGTCGCGTGGTCACTTTTTGGCATAGTTATTCGTTTCCCTTCCGTGACATGAAGAAAGGAGATAAAATTATGCCCAATCAAACACCGCCACTGCAACCGATTGTACCCAGCTATCACCTGCGCATCCTGAGTGACGAGCAGTTAGCACAACTCAAGTCGGCCACGCTGGAGATTTTGGAAGAGGTTGGCGTTCACTGCCCTTCGGAGAAGGTCTTGGCTATCTATACCGGGCATAGGGCGCTGGTCGATTGTCAGCGCCCAGGATTTTCCGGCCATAGCCCCGCTGCATGAATTGGACGCTGCGTTCAATAACACCGTCAAGCACGTGCAGACTGAGACGGTGATGGATGGAGGCGATGGCTGGCTATGTGGTTGAGATGGTTACGGTTATTGCCGGGGATACGGCAGACAGAACTGAAGCGCATCCTCCAGGCGGCAGAGCGGGAACTGGAGTAATACAATCACGCAACACGCAACACGTAGCAGAACAAAGGAGTGGACAATGAGAACACGGTTACAAGTGCTTTCAGAGAACGAACAGGTGCAGGTACACGAGTGCACGCTCAACATTCTGGCCAAGACCGGTGTACGGGTGGACACGGCTAGAGGCCGTCAGATTCTCAAAGAGGCCGGGGCAGAGGTGGATGAGAATACAAACATCGTGCGCTTTCCACGGACCCTGGTCGAAGAGTCGCTCCGCTCCGCCCCTAAAGCGTTCACCCTGGGAGCCCGCCGGCCGGGTTGGGACCTGCAGATGAACGGAGGGGACTGTGTTCTGCTTATGGATGGCGAAGCCATGTTTGTCCTCGATCGGGAGACGGGGGAACGCCGGCCCGGTACTTTCGACGACTGGTTGGAGGCCACCCGCCTGATAGATGCTTTGGATGAGATTGGCGTCTATTGGTGTATGGTCGAGAACCGCCAGGCGGATGAGACCGAAGCCGATTTGGTGATGTACTGGCGAAATATCTTCCGCAACTTTTCCAAACATGTACAGGATACAATCTCCAGCTCGGAGCAGGCGCCGTGGCTATTGGAAGTGATGCAGGTGGTCTTTGGCGATAGGGAGACCATTCGCCGCCGGCATCCCTTCTCTTTCTTACTCTGTCCCCAATCACCGCTGATGATTGACGAAACGTATACCGATGCCTACCTGGCCCTATTGGGGTGGGACATCCCAGTGGCCGTCATGCCGATGCCCCTGATGGGGGGTACGGCCCCCGGCAGCCTGACCGCCACGACCGTTCTCGGCAACTGCGAGGTACTGGCTATGTTGTGTCTGATCCAGGCGGCCGCGCCGGGTACACCCTTTATCTACGCCCCGGCGCTGGCGGTTATGGCCCCACGCTCCGGGGGATACAGTGCTGGCGCAATTGAGCAGGGGTTGCTGGGCGCTGCTGCCACGGAGATGGCTCGCTCCTATGGTCTGCCGGCGGAGGCTTCGGGCATAGGTACAGACCATCACGTCCCAGGCATCCAAGCCGGCTACGAACGGGCCTTGAACGGGCTGCTGCCGGCGCTGTCCTGGCCTGACATCCTGGTCGGACCCGGCTTGCTGGGCGGCTCAATGATTCTTTGTCTGGAGCAGTTGTTGATTGATGTGGAGGTTTTCAAGATGTACAAACAGGCCCGTCGGGGTATCGTCGCCGGTGAGGACAAATGGCTGGAGGAGGTGATCGATCGGGTTGGACCCGGTGGCCACTTTCTACTCGAAGACTCGACGGTAGAAGGTATCCGGGGTGGAGAATGGCATATCAGCCAGTTAGGCGTGCATGATACATTTGAGGGGTGGCAGGCCGCCGGTAAGCCCACCCTGCTTGAAGAAGTTCGCCAGAAAGTGGCGTATATCCTGGCGACCCACCAGCCCCTACCTCTCGATGAGGAGGTCGAACGTGAATTGGACCGCATTCAGAAACGAGCCCAGGACGGTTTGTGAAACGAACGGTTTTTAGGTAGTAGAGTTATAATCCTTACTTGTGCAACAACATAACATTTCTAAAAGGAGTGAACCATGAAAGTTCTATCTCTGGGCGGCGCAGGCGCCGTCTGCCAATACGCTACTCGTGACCTGGCCGAGTTTTCCGATTTTGACCAAATTGTCATCGGCGACTACAACGTGGACGTTGCCGAGAAGCTGGCCACCGAGATTGGCGATGCCCGAATTAACGTCCTAAAAGTGGACGCGAACAACTACGACGAACTGGTCAAGACCTTTAAAGATTTTGACGTAATTCTCAACGGTCTGCCCTGGAAATATGATCTGGCCGTGACTAAAGCTTGCGTCGAGGCTGGGGTCAGCGGCCTGGACGTTTCCACCGAGCCAGACCAGTGGGATTATGATGCGGCCGCCAAAGAAAAAGGCATCGTCTTCATCCCCGGGGTGGGGGCAACGCCTGGGATTACCAACGCTATGGCCCGGCGTGGGGCGGACCAGTTGGATGAAGTGGACGAAATTCAGATCAACTTTGCCGCTTTTCGCTGTCCGGCCCCGGCTCCTGGTTTGCTCATCACCTTTCTTTGGGAGTTTCATCCCAAGACCGAATCGCGGGTATATTACCAGGATGGCCAGTTCCACTGGGTCGGACCCTTTGCAGGGGCCAAGACGGTAAACTTTCCGGGTCCCATTGGAGAGCAAGAAGTCTATTACATTCCGCATCCAGAGACTCGCACCATGCCCAAGAGTCTGGGGGCCAAGGCCGTCTCGGTGCGTGGCTGCTTCCCCCCCCAGGCGATGCGACTGGTCAGGGCCATGTTAGAGTCGGGCCTTTACAGTGAAGACCCGGTGACGATCAAAGGTGTGGAGATTACCCCCTTTGAGACAATGTACGAACTCCTGATTCAATTGCCGGAAAGCAAGCAGACTCCGCTGTGGGCTTACGGCTTGGTGGTCGAAATCTATGGTAAACGTGACGGGCGCGAGCTCAAGTTTACCTATTGGAACCGTCACCCGCTGCAGGAGGACTGGACAGGGCAAGCAGCTTACTACAAGAACATTGCCATCCCCCTGAGCATTGGGGTACAGATGATTGCCCGGGGCGACGTGAAGGTAAAAGGGATTGTATCTCCGGAAACGGCGATCGAGCCCGGCATCTTTTTCGATGAACTGGGCAAGCGGGGCATCGAAATCCACGAGCAGGTGGAGGGTGAATAAGGAGTCAAAAGGTTGTTAAAAAAGTAGGAGGATATTATGCCTGTTTCTGAATCTATTCTATACCTGACCGAATCGGACGTTCAGCAGACCCTGACTATGGCCGAGGCGGTCGATCTGGCCGAGAAGGGCATCCAGGCCGACGCAGCCGGCCAGGTCGCTGGTGACAAGTTTTATATGAATGTGGGGCAGGCTGGTTTCATCAAGCCGTTTTCTGGCTACATAGTTGGCCAAGAGCTGGCCTTTGTCAAGACGTTTAGCTTCTTCCCCGGCAACCCGGCCCGGTTTGGCTGTTCGACCACCTCGTCAATGGTGCTTTTGTTTGATGCCGAAACCGGTCTGCCGACCTGCCTGATGGAGGGAGGGTGGGTGACTGCCCTGAAAACCGGCGCTTCGACCGCCGTGACCGCGGCCTACCTGGCCCACTCCGGGGCAGAGACGGTGACCATCTTTGGCGCCGGGATGCTGGGGCGGATGCACCTGCGGGCCTTGAGCCAGCGGTTCTCCTTCCGCCAGGCCTACGTGGTGGACATTTTGCCTCAGGCGGCAGAGGCATATGTGGCGGAACTGGCCCCGGAGTTGGACTGCCCCATCGAATCTGTTTCGCTGGCGGAACGGGAGTGGGTGGTGCGCGAATCCGATATCGTCATCACCGTCACGACCGGTGATCAGCCGCTGGTGGAACGGGCCTGGTTGCGACCGGGGACTTTCGTGGCTCGATTGGGCTCCTATCAAGAGGTGGCCCTGGAGGTCATCACCCAGGCCGATAAAGTGGTCGTGGACAACTGGTACTATGTTAGCCCCCGTATCCCGGAACTGAAGACGCTCATCCAGGAAGAGGGCTTCGGGGTTGAGCGCATCCACGCCGAATGGCCCGACATTGTGGCCGGACGGCGGACGGGCCGCGAATCCCCCGACGAGGTCATTGTATACATGGCGTTGGGCATTTGGGGCGAGTATGCCGCCATCTTGCCCGAAGTCTACCGGCGGGCGCGGGCGTTGGGGTTAGGGCACCGGTTGCCCTCATCATCGAACGACTGAGGCGAGAAAAATAGCCTCATCGCTTTCCGCTCTACGCTTAACGCTTTCGCGCCCGGCTCTATGTTATCCCGTGGCGCACAAAGGCGCACAACCAATCGACCAACGTTTCGATGTCTCCCAGGTGAGCGGTTTCGAACGGGGTATGGGTGTAGCGGGTGGGAAGGGCGACCAGGGCGGTCGGAATATCGGCTTTCATCAAAGCCGACCCGTCACTACCGTAGGAACCGAAGACGGCGTGTTGAATGGAAATGTCAGCCGCCCTGGCTACCCGCTCCAGAGTCGTGGTCAAGGTGTGATCATAGTGGGTCAACGAGTCCTTGTGAATGAGAGCCGGACCGGCTCCCAGGCGTAGGGGCATAGCTCGCTCGTCCACCCCCGGAATATCCCCGGCCAACCCAATTTCCAGGACGATGGCTGCCTCGAACCGCTCTTGGGCGGCCAGGGCCGAGGCCCCAATGACCCCGACTTCCTCCTGCACCGTACAGGCCAGGGTCAGGTTGCAGCCCAGCTCAGCGGGAGGAACGCGGTGTAGGATCTCTGTCATCACGGCCAGCAATACTCTATCGTCCAGGGCTTTGCCCACCAGGTGAGGGCCAAGTTGCTCAGTGGTGGCCTGCCAAATAACTCGTGTGCCGGGGGTTACTCCGCGTGACAAGAGTTCATCCCGGGTCAGGCCGGTATCGACCCAAAAATCGTTCCAGGTCAATTCGCTCGGTTCGGGTAAGGCCAGGGTGGCCACGTGGCCGGTGGCGGCAGCGATAACCCCGGGGATCGGTCCGGAGCGGGCCAGAACCCGCACCCATTGACCGATAGTAAAGCTGTTGCGCAGGCTGGTGGTTCGTCGCCAACTTTGTCCATTAGCCAACCAGAGGAAACCGGCCGGATCGATGGCTCGCACCAGGTAACAGAGTTCATCGCCGTGGGCCACCAGCAGCAACTTTGGCCCCTGGCCACCCACCCGGGCCAAAATGTTGCCCAGGCGGGTCCGTTCAACTTGGGCCCCACCTGCTCGCCAAAGTTCCTCAACGTAGTCGAGCACGGGACCTTCTTGCCCTACTGGTCCGGCCAGTTCGGTTAGTTCTTTGATCAATGTAAACATATTGCCTCACTTGACGATCCTATCATTTTGCTTCCTCTAGCCAAACTTTCTTTTTGAGTTTACATAGACCAGAGTACGCGGCAGGCGCACAATATTCATATTCTCGTCGACTTCTGCCCCGGCATCCTTGAGAATCTGCCGTCCCTGGGCCGTCTCTACCCGCACGCCGGTCTTGGCCAGGATGTTGAGGGTGCGCTCGTGTACCTGGGTTCGCTCATCTTCTGACAGGACTTGCAGTAACGTTTGCATCATTGGTTTCCTTTTCGGTAATCAGTTATCAGGACTCGACACCGCTCGATCACTGAATACTAAATATCGATCACCGTCCTATTTCCTGCTCTGCTGTCCGGAGTATCCGCCTCAGTTCTGCCTGCTGCGCTTCTCCGAGCGGTTCTGGATGGTGATTCTCCAGGATCCACTCCGTTTTCTCCCGGGCTACTTCGATAGGGTCTCGATAGCCTCCCTCTTCCTTCGGCTGGGCGATCAGTCCTGAGAGCTGCCATTGGCGCACATGGTTGCGGGTGTGCTTTTGGGTCAGGAAATGTCCGCGCGGCCCCACCGCCTTGATCACATCCAGGGCAAAAGCCTCCTGACTGGTATCCAGTCCGGCCGCGTAGGCGCGGGCCACATGGTAATTTTCCGTGTCCAGAACCAGGTCTTCAGGGAAAAGCAGGGTACAGGTTTCCCGAAGCCCCAGGCCGCTGGCCGTCTCTGCCCCACACAAGGCACATAGCAATATGTTGGCAGCAAGTCCCACGGCGGCGTCCCAACTCGAGGTGGCCGCCTCTGTACCAATACCGGCCAGGGTAGGCACGCCCCACATATGGGCCAGTTCTACCCCCACCGGATAAAACAGCTGTGCTTCCCATGTGCTACCCAGGAACGCGCCCGTCCGGGGGTGCATCATACCCGGCATCAGCGAGTGATAAACAGGTGCACCCGGATAGGCCATTTGGATCAGGACCATTGCGGACACGATCTCAGCATCACCAATGGCTATGGTTCCGGTAACCGTCGCGGGGGCGGTTGAGCCGGAAGTCGCCATAGACATAAAACCCACCGGCAGACCAGCCTCGGCAAAGGCCAATGCGGCCTCCATACCATCTTTGTCTTGCGCCAGTGGAGCGATGGTGCAGACGAGTAATGACAAAGGCGGTCTTTGGCGCATTGTCAAGTCATTGCCGGCAATGACCTGGGCCATTGCCACGGCGTAACGTCCTGCCGTTTCCCCCATTACGGTCAGACACTGTACGTGCTTGACGGTGTTGTTGAACGACGCATCAATTTCGTGCAATGGTGCTGTCGCCGGGAAATCCTGGGCACTGACTATGGGCCAGTAGAAGCCCATAGAGGATAAATAATCCGATATACGCGCCATTTTGGCCACATCATCCTTGACCGAAGCACGCCGCTGTCGGGATACGAAATCAATCGTCTCCGTTCCGCTACCGTCGGTGGCACAATACAGCGCCGTCCCATCGAGTTTCAAGTCGTGCGCCGGTGAGCGCGCGCCCATCGTATAGAAGCGCAATGCGTGGGACATGGCCCTTAACACCACATCAGGCGGCAGCTTGACGATCTGGCTCTCAAAATCCACATGCGCCCCGTGCTCGGCGTAGATAGCCAGCGCCTTCTCTGAAGGGCAGTGGATACCGGTTTCTTCCAATATCTCCAGCGTGGCCGACTTGAACTGCTCCAACTGCTCATCACTCAGGATGCGCACGTGGTAGCTGGGTACAATTGGCTGTAGCTGCGGGGTTTTGCTATACATCAGTTTGTCTCCTTCCATTGATCGTAGGTGTTCAAATAAACCGATTTCTACCAATTGGGTCGCCTCTGCCCTACCCGATTTGCTCCGCTTCGCGCTCGGCCGCGGCCAGGATTCGGTCCAGTTCGACCAACACCTCCTTGGGCAAAGGTTGAGGATGGTGCGTTTCGTTGAGCCATTTGAATTCCTCCAGGGCAACCTCACGCGGATCGCGTGGGGCGCCGTCCGGTCCTTTCTGCCCCAGCAGCGGCGACAGCCGGAAGTCACGAATATGCTGGCGGGTGTGCTTTTGCATCAGGAAGTGGCTGCGCGGCCCCACATCTGCGATTATCTCCAACGCCATATCCGCCTCGTCAAACTCGATACCGCGAAGTTGCTCGTAGGCACGCTGGCAAATCTCGTGATCGAGGATCACTTTTTCCGGGTAGAGAATCATCGAGCCACCCATCAGGCCCATATAACCGCAGATCTCCCCCCCGCACAAGGGAATGAAGGCCGCGCCCAACCCGCCTCCCATCCCCGATTCCCAACCGATATCGGCCGCATCGCTGCTGACGCTACCTCCGCCCAGGCTGGGCACGTTCCAGGCGTGGGCCAGTTGTACGGCCATCATTTCCAGGGGATGCGAAACACCGCCGATGTAAGCGCCGGTGCGCGGATGCATCAAGGAGATTTCAATCGAGTGAAACACAGGCGCGCCGGGGTAGGCCAGTTGCACCAGTACCATGGCGCTGATCACCTCGGCGTCGCCGAGCACCAGCGCGCCCAGGGGGGTGGCCGGCGCGGTAGATCCCATCGTGGGCATCGCCATAAAACTCATAGGAATACCTGCCTCGGCGTAGATCAAGGCCGTCTCGATGCTGTCGCTGTCCTGGGCCAGGGGGGCGATGGTGCAAAAGTTGGCACAGATGGGGGACCTTCGTCGCCGTTCCTCTTCGCTCCCGGCCACCACCGGCGCCATCTCTACGACGTAGGGCGCTAATGGCGAGTGGACCGTCATTCCCCCACGCACGTGCTTGAGCGTGTTCGTCAAGCCAGCATGACACTGGTGCAGCGGCGCGGTGTATCCATAATCCTGCGCGCTGACTGGCGGCCAGAAGAAACTGATCAGGGGCAAGGCATCACACACTCGCGCCATCAGGGCTACGTCCTCCTTGCGCGAGGGGCGCATCTCCCGCGTCTCCAGATCAATGACGTGTACCCCGGTGCCATCGGTGCACAAATATGAACAACTCCCATCCAGAAACAGGTCGAAGCGCTCCTCGCGCCCCCCCAGGACGAAGGAACGCGGCGCGGTGGACATTGCCTTCTGTACCAGGTCTGGCGGGATGCGGACGATTTCGGTATCCAGGTCCACTCGCGCGCCGTGATCAGCGAAGATCTCCAGTGCTCGGCGGGACGGAAAGTGGATACCGACCTCGTCCAAGAGGCGCAGCGTGCCCCCTTTCATGGTTTCAAGCTGCGCCTGAGTCAGCAACTCGCTCTTGAAGGGTGAGGTAAAAGGAATGATATCGGGCGTTTCAGAAAACATAGTTCACTTACACCTTTTCTACTCTGCCAACGCTTTATCCGCCTCCGCCACAATCGCCTCAATCCTATCCGCCGCCCTTTCCGGCAAAGGAGGAGGTCGATGATGATGCAAAATCTCCAGCGCCTCCTCGTGGGCCATCTCCAATGCCGTCTTGCCGGCCGGGGGCCATATCGGCACGTACTCCCGTCGGGTGAAGTCCCGGGTCTCGCGCTGGGTCAGGTATTGCCCGCCGATGCCGACCCGCTCGATCAGGTCGGCTTGCAGATGCTCCTCGTCAACCGGAAGCGGCCTGGCCAGAATCTCAATCTGTTGGGCCAAGTGATTGTCAAGCACCATCTTTTCCAGGGATAGAATTTGAGCCGACCCCAGCAGCCCCACGCTGTAGATTTCATCTGCGCCGGACAGATATGCCACCAAACCGGCAGTGGTCGCCTCGTAGCCGTACAGTGCGTCCAGTTTGTAGGACGAGGTGGACAGACCCCATAGATTCACCGGCAGATTGTAAAAGCGGGCCATTTCGCGAAGGCCCAGCCTCAATCCATGGCCATCCGGGCTGCCCCCGTAACGGCCGGTCTGCATATCCAACTGCGAGGCCCCCGTGCCGTAGATTATCGGCGTGCCGGGATTGACGGCCTGGAACAACACCAACCCACTAAGAAATTCGACATTGTGGAGCAGGATGGTACCGCCGGAAGTCACCGGAGAGGTCCCCCCCGCCAGCGGCATGGGGTAGACCATGATCGGTACCCGGAGTTTGGCCAACTCAAGACAGGCCTCGGTCATCGGACCATCGTGCATCAGCGGTGAGATGGTGCAGGCTACCACGGAGAAGATTGGCCGGAATTTACTGCTTCCGGTAACGACTTTGACTAACTCGACGAGGAAGGGTACCTGTCCGGCATGCAGCACGCCGGTCCGCACCGGTTTACTCGTCTGGGTAAAGGCCAGGGCAAAGTGGCGGATGGTGCGCAGGTGGGCCGGTACGTCAGTGGCCGAAACCATCACGTTGACAATCTCGACCATATCCAAAGCGTCGGCAAAGAGCAGTCCGCGCCGGAGGTCTGCCGTCGTAGAGTCGTGACGTTCGCCGGTTGCCAAATCAATGGCCTGAGTGCCCTGGCTGTCGGTAGTGTGATGCGGGCGACGACCGTCCAGCACCACGTCGCGGGCCGGATCTCGCGCTTCTAAACGCACCACTCGCGGGGCCTGCTGCAAGGCCCACTCGACCAGTTGGCGCGGCAGGCTGGCCCAGGTGCGCTCGTAATCGACCGGACAACCCAGTGTCTCCAAAACCTCCAATGCTTTGGGCGTTTTGTAGTCAATCCCGACCCGCTCCAGAAGGTCGAGACTGTGTTCGTGGATCCGTTTTGCATCGTGGCGAGTCAGAACGGGGGTCAGTGATAGAGACACTGCAACCTCCAGTGATCGGTTATCAGTTATCAGCGGCCCAGACCTGCCAGGTCTTCAATGGGCCAGAAACATACGCTCCAAGTCGGTCCGTGACCGGCGGCAGGTCACGGACCACGCCGCGAGCAAAGATTTGTTTCTTAGCAGT
>DAOUMU010000402.1:0-21588 GCA_034409055.1 Anaerolineae bacterium | reverse complement strand
AAGAGCAAAGCCCGAAGGGGCTAAAAAGGTGCTTTTTTAGGGCGTTTTAACGTCCTTGGCCCTCTTAGCGCGATGGCTTTAGCCTCGCGCCTGTGGCGGATTGATTACCCGTTTAATTTTTTAATCTTCATAAGTCGTCACTACGAGTCGAAAACACACAGTGCTGTGCATTACCTGAAAAGCTATATTTGACGATAGGTTATGATGAGAGAGTGCTATGTCCCAAAGCCATTACATCCTGGCCCACGACCTGGGCACGACTGGCAACAAAGCCAATTTATTTGATGCCGATGGTACGATTGTTACCTCCACCTTTGCCCCTTATGAGACGGCTTATCCTCATCCGAACTGGGCCGAGCAGGACCCGGCTGACTGGCAAAAAGCGGTCTTTGAGTCGACCCGGCAGCTTTTGACCGAGTCGGGGGTACGACCGGAGGAAATCGCCGTCGTCAGCTTCAGCGGGCATATGCAAGGCGCGCTGGTGGTTGATAAAAACGGTATCCCGCTGCGGCCGGCGATTATCTGGGCCGATCAACGGGCTACCGGTCAGGCCGATCTTATTCGTCAAACATGCGGCGAAGCAGAAGTCTATCGTCTGACCGGCAACCGGGTCAGTGCGGCCTATACGGCGGCCAAGGTTCTGTGGATTAAAGACAACCAGCCTGACATTTATCGGCGTATCCACAAGGTTTTGCAACCTAAAGATTACGCCGCTTTTTTACTGACCGGTGTTTTTGCCACCGATTATTCCGATGCTTCTCTGACACAACTGTTGGACCTGGAAAATCGCTGCTGGGCTGATAAAATTCTGGATGCTATGGGACTGGCCCCGGAGCTTCTACCCAAGCTGTACCCATCGGCCACGGTTATTGGCGGGGTGACGCCGGAAACAGCCGAGGCGATGGGAGTGCGGCCCGGTACGCCGGTGGTCATCGGCGGGGGGGATGGCGCCTGTGCCACGGTGGGGGCCGGCTCGGTTGATGAGGGGGATGTTTACAACTATGTTGGCTCTTCTTCCTGGGTTGGCCTATCCACCGGTCGTCCCGTGCTTGATCCAGACCAACGCACCTTTAATCTGGTCCATCTTGATCCTAATCTCTATTGCGCCATCGGCACGACCCAGGCGGCCGGTGGGGCTTATGACTGGTTAGAGCGTTTGTTACGTGATGAAGCCCAGACCTCTGCCCAACATCAACTCCTGGACGAGGCGGCCAGTACCATCCCCCCTGGGGCCAGCGGTCTGCTCTTTTTACCTTATCTTTTGGGGGAGCGTAGCCCCCATTGGAATCCGTTGGCCCGGGCGGCCTTTGTCGGGTTGGCTATGCCGCACGGCCGGGCTGAATTGGCCCGAGTGGTGCTGGAAGGGGTAGCCTTTAACTTGCGCCACATTCTCGATATCCTGCAAGGGCAAGGGGTTCAGGTTGAGGCCATGCGTCTCATTGGTGGGGGGAGCCAGAGTGCCCTCTGGCGTCAAATTCTGGCCGACGTGTACAACCTGCCTATTTTACGGCTCAACCTGTCGGCCGGGGCCACAGCCCTAGGCGCGGCTATTGCCGGGGGGGTGGGGGTGGGTCTGTACCCCAACTACAAGGTAGCCCGCGACCTGATTCCGGTCACCGAGGCCGAAAAACCTAATCCTGATACCCGGGCTCGCTACGAGACGCTGTATGAGTTGTTTAAGGAGAGCTATAAGGTCCTTGAGCCTATCTATGAGAAGTTAGCGGCTTTGCCGGAGTAACTCAATCTAATAGGAAATCTAACATCGAGGTAACGTTATCAAAAATGATTTACAGAGAACTGGGTAGGACCGGCCTGAAGGTTTCCATTGTTGGCTATGGAGCCTCACCCCTGGGCCAGGAGTTTGGCACCATCGACCCGGAAGAAGGCAAGAGAGCCGTTCATTATGCCATAGATAACGGTATCAATTACTTTGATGTGGCTCCCTATTATGGGCGTACGTTGGCCGAAACACGTCTGGGCGAGGCTCTGGTTGGTTCCCGGGACAAAGTTATCCTGGCCACCAAGGTCGGACGGTATGATATAGACCTGGAAACCGGCTTCGATTTTTCGGCCAAACGGGTCACGGCTTCCGTCGATGAAAGCCTGAAGCGGTTGCAGACCGACTACATCGATGTGGTCCAGATTCACGACATTGAGTTTGGACACCGCGAGCAAATTATCAACGAAACCTTGCCCGCTCTCTTTAAGCTCAAGGAGTCGGGCAAAGTTCGCTTTGTGGGCATCACCGGCTATCCCCTGTATCCGGTCAAGGCGGTCGCCGAAGCCGTAGAGATTGACACCATCCTGTCTTACTGCCGCTACAACCTGATGGATACGGCCATGGACGAGGTCCTGACGCCAGTGGCCAGGGCAAAAGGGATCGGGTTGATTAATGCTTCGCCGCTGCATATGCGGGTGCTGACCGAAAAGGGCGCACCCGACTGGCATCCGGCTCCCAAAAAGGTGCTTGAGGTGGGACGACAGGTGACTGAGCATTGCCGGAGCCGGGGCGTCGATGTGGCCGATTTGGCCATGCAGTTTGCCCTCCAGTATGAGGGGGTGGCGACGACGTTGGTGGGGATGAGCAAAGTCAGACACGTGGATATGAACGTCAAATCGGTGGGGGTGGCTCCAGACCCTGACCTGCTGGCAGAAGTACTGGGAATGATTAAGCCTGTGGCCAACATCGTCTGGCAAGAGGGCCGTCCAGAAAATTATGATCCCGGGGCCGTGGAGAAACAATCATGAAGATCGATGCCCACCAACATTTCTGGCAGTACGATCCTGAAGAATATGGCTGGATCGGTGCGGGGATGGAGGTTCTCAAAAAAGACCGTCTACCGACCGATTTAGCGCCCTTGCTGGAAGCAGCCGGTATCGACGGTACGGTAGCGGTTCAGGCCCGGCAAAGTCTGACCGAAACCGAATGGTTGCTGACCTTAGCTGACCAACATCCCCTCATCAAAGGTGTTGTGGGCTGGGTGGACTTACGTAGCCCGGCCCTGCGCGAGCAACTGGCACGTTTTAAGGCCCATGCCAGGTTCCGTGGGGTGCGTCACGTGGTCCAAGACGAGCCGGACCAATTTATGCTGCGGGCGGATTTTTTACGTGGCCTGGGGTTATTGGCCGAGTTCGATTTGACCTACGACATCCTGGTCTTTCCCCGCCATCTGCCCGTAGCCTGTGAGGTGGTGGAGCAGTTTCCAGATCAGCCCTTTGTGTTGGATCACATCGCCAAGCCCTTTATCAAGGATGGCCGGGTGACTCCATGGGATATGGATATCCGGCGTCTGGCGGCCTATCCTAACGTCTGCTGCAAAGTGTCCGGCATGGTCACTGAGGCAGACTGGCAGGCGTGGCAGCCGGCTGATTTTCGCCCTTATCTTGATATTGTCTTTGAGGCTTTTGGTTCCCGGCGGATTATGTTTGGGTCTGATTGGCCGGTTTGCACCCTGGCCGGCTCCTATGCCGAGGTGGTCGAGCTTGTCGATGATTATGTCGGCCAGTTGTCGGCAGCAGAACAGGCCAATGTGTGGGGCGAAACGGCCCGCAGGTTTTACGGATTGGAGCAGGGGGCAGACGCATGAAAGCCATCTCTTTTTCGGCCCCTTACCAGGTAGAAATCATCGACATTCCCGCCCCCCACTTAGGCCCGGAAGAGGTGATGGTGGACGTACATTATGTGGGCCTATGCGGTAGCGATCTGAACACCTATCGAGGTCTATTCCCCCTGGTCACTTATCCCCGGATTCCCGGTCATGAAGTCAGCGGGGTTATTGTGGCTAAAGGCGAGCAGGTGCCGGAGTCGATCAACGAGGGCGATAGCGTTATGCTGTCGCCCTATTCGCATTGCGGGGTTTGTCCGGCTTGCCGGGCCGGCCGGCCCAATTGCTGCCAGTTCAACCAAACCTTGGGCCTACAGCGTGATGGGGCCATGACCAACCGGTTTGCTATCCATTACAGCCAGGTTTTTTCCAGTACAGAACTTTCGCTCCAGGAACTGGCTATGGTTGAACCCTTGAGCGTGGGCTACCATGCGGCCAATCGGGGGCGGGTGACAGAGATGGATACGGTGTTGGTGATTGGCTGTGGCACCATCGGCATAGGGGTTGTTGCGGCGGCGGCCCGTAAAGGAGCCACGATCATCGCCGCCGACATCGACGATGCCAAGCTCGCGGACGCGGCGAAATTCGGGGCGCAGTACACCGTTAACTCCACTAAACAGGAGGTATTGGCCGTTGTCAATGAACTGACCGCCTCCGAAGGGGTGAGCGTGGCCATTGAAGCGGTTGGTTTGCCGGAGACCTTTCGTCTGGCCGTCGAGGCGGTGGCTTTTGCCGGCCGGGTAGTTTACGTCGGTTATGCCAAAAAAGAAGTTTGTTATGACACGACCAATTTTGTGCGTAAGGAGTTGGACATCTTGGGGGCTCGTAATGCCTTGCGCGTTTTTCCGGCCGTGATCAAAATGATGGAAAAGCGGCAGCAACTCTTTATGGACCTGGTGACCAAAATATATCCCTTTGCCGAAACTGAACAAGCCTTTCGTGACTGGGATGCAGCTCCCGGCAAGTTTACCAAAATATTGATTGATCTCAAGGCATGATCGACGCAGGACGAGTGCCGAAACCTACCAAACAAGGAGCGTTTGCCGGTCGATGATGACAAATCGTGAACGGTTTGTGGCCAAACAACGCACCTGTTGGACCAAATGGTTACTTCAGGGGCCGATTTGTTTAATGTGGACCATCTGGTGCCCTTGACTAAGGCCCGGGATGTGTATGCCGCGCATGGAAAATGCTTCAAAGGAAATCTAAATCCGGTAGCAGTTATGCAAGCCAGCCCCGATCAGTGCCACCGATTAGCCCATGAGTGTATGGCTATAGCCCAGGGAACAAAATATATGTTGAGTGCCGGTTGCGAGATTCCGGCTGAAACCTCGGATGAAGTATTTAGAGCCTTTTGTGAAGCTCCAAAAGAGTTATCCACGAGGATTATGGCTATGTGAACCCACAGGGCCGCTAAGGCCACGCGAGAGAGTGACGTGTTGCGTGTTGCGTGTTACGTACCAAAAAAACACGCAATACGCAACACGCAACACGTTGCTTGTAAGTCAAATTCTGGTTTGATGTAATGGTTAAACAAATCTGTAATCTAAAATCGAGGAACTATGTCTTGGCAAACAACGATTAATTTACAACCTTATTTTTTTAACGAGGCTGAAAAAACGTTGGCCGAATACGAAGGCTTGACCGCCTCCACTTTTCGCTACAGCACGGGGGTGTGTGGTCTACGTTTAGTCAACCAGGTCGGTCAAATCACCGTGCTCCCCTTTCAGGGGCAGCAGGTGTGGAACGTCGAATTTCACGGGCGGACGCTCACCATGAAGTCGATGTTTGATGACCCCAATCCAACCACCGAATATCTGCATACTTATGGGGCCTTTGTGGTCCACTGTGGGGCCACGGCCATGGGTGTACCGACTGAAAAGGACACCCATCCGCTACACGGTGAGTTACCGAACGCGCCCTATCAAACTGCTCAGTTACTGGTCGGTCAGGATGAGCGGGGGCCGTACATGGCGGTCACCGGTCGTTATCAATACACCGTGGCCTTTAATCACAACTACATCGCCCGGCCCCTGGTCAAACTCTATGCTGACTCCAGCCGTATGCCCCTGTCCATGAGCGTCAAAAATCTCAAACGTTCTGAGATGGAGTTGATGTACCTGGCTCACGTCAATTTCAGGCCGGTTGACAACGGGAAACTGGTTTACAGCGCCCCCTGTGACCCGGAGCACGTCCGCGTACGTAGCAGTATTCCTTCTCACATCAGTCCGGCTCCCGGCTACCGTGAGTTTCTGACCGAATTAGAACAGCAGCCTGAACGGCACAATGTCTTAAAACCCGGCCTCATGTTTGACCCCGAGGTCGTCTTCTTCATCGACTACCTGGCCGACGAGGCGGGCTGGGCACACAGTATGCAGGTTCACCCCGATGGTTCGGCCGACTTTATCAGCCACCGCCCGGCCGAATTGGATCACGGCGTGCGCTGGATTAGTCGTACCGCCGACCAGGAGGCGTTGGGCCTGATCTTGCCGGCTACCGCCGAACCGGAGGGGTATGCCGCCGAGAAAGCCAAGGGCAATGTCAAGGTTCTGCCGCCCGGCGGTGAATTTTATTGTCAGATGGAAGTGGGAGCCCTTGCTCCGGCCGAGGCCGAAGCCATGGCGGCCAAAATTGACGAGATTTTAGAGTGAAAGGATAACCCGTATGGCTGTTGAACCGCTTTTAGTTGGCGTTGATGTCGGTACGACAAACATTAAAGCTGTCATCTTCGATCCCAGGGGGCAGACCGTGGCCGAAGCCAGTGTGCCCACCTCTATCCATTATCCGCAACCTACATGGGCTTATTACGATCCAGAAGAGATTTGGCAGTCTGTGGTCAAGGTGTTGCGACAGGCGACCGGACAACTGGATGATGTCAACCAAATTGTCAGTGTAGCTGTGGCCAGTGTGGGCGAGGCCGGTGTGCCAATGGATGGTCAGGGCCAACCGACCTATGAGGCCGTGGCCTGGTTTGACCAGCGTACCCAACCTCAAGCCGAGTGGCTGGAACGCACGGTTGGAAAAGATCGCCTGTTTGCGATTACCGGCTTGTCTTTACAGCCTATTTTTGGCGCGTGCAAACTGCTCTGGATCAAAGAAAATCAACCGGACGCTTTTGCCCGTACGGTTCGTTGGCTCAATATGGCTGATTATATCGCCTATCGCCTGGCCGGGGTGCCCGCTACCGATTACTCTCTGGCTTCTCGCACCTTGATGCTTGACCTGGCACGCTTGCAATGGGACGAGGCATTGATCCAGGAGGTGGGCCTTTCGCCGGATCTCTTTGCCCCGCTCCAGCCCAGTGGCACCGCTCTGGGACCGGTGACAGCGGAGGCGGCCACCGCCACCGGCTTGCCGACCCGGGCCCAGGTAGCGACAGGCGGCCATGACCACGTTTGCGGCGCTTTGGCCGTTGGTGTCACTGAGCCCGGGGCGGTGCTGAACTCGTTAGGCACGGCTGAGGCTGTTTTTGTATCGCTGGAGCAACCGCTGGCTGACCCCGAGATGGGCCGTCAGGGCTACACCCAAGGCGCCCACGTGGTGGCCGGTCGCTATTATGTTTTGGCTGGCCTGTACACTTCCGGGGCCTGTGTGGAGTGGTGGCGGGAAGTTCTGGGCTCTGAGGTCGATTACGCCAGCCTGATTGCCGAAGCGGAGCAAGTACCCCCTGGCAGCCTGGGGGTTGGCTTTTTGCCTCACCTGCGGCTGGCCAACGCCCCCTATGATGACCCCAAAGGCCGGGGCGCTTTTATCGGCCTGAGCACCGATGCCAAGCGGGGAACGCTTTTCCGGGCGATTTTGGAAGGCTTGGCTTACGAATCCCGCCATGCCCTGGATTCTCTCTTGAGTTATTCAGATGTAGTCCCTCTACGTAATATTTACACTATTGGCGGGGCTACCCGCAATCGCCTGCTTATGCAGATTAAAGCCACCGTACTAAATCAGACCATTACCGTGGCCGAGGTGGCCGAGGCCACCAGCCTGGGAGCGGCTATTCTGGGAGGTTTGGGCGCTGGTGTCTATGCAGATGTACCTTCGGCTTTGGAGATGTTGCGTTATGCTCAAATCCCCGTGGAGCCGGTGGCCGATCAGGTCTCTTTGTATGAGGCCTACTTCCGCCAGGTTTATCAACAGATCTATCTCACCCTGCGTCCCTTGCATCACGCGACGTACCAGTTGCAGAACGCTGCTTGATATTGCCAAATACGCTGATTGGCGAGGCTACAGTGTCACAATTACTCGGTATTGATCTCGGTACATCTTCAGTCAAAGTTTTACTCGTCACAGATACTGGCCAGATTTTGGGGCAGGGGAGTGCCGAGTATTCTATTCATCATCCGCAACCGAATCGGTCGGAACAGTCTCCCGATGATTGGTGGCAGGCTACTATTACCGCTGTGCGCCGGGCGTTGGCCAGCGTCCAGGATACCCCGGTTTCGATTTCGGCCATTGGCTTCTCCGGGCAAATGCACGGCACGGTTCTGCTGAACAAGACCGGTCAATGGCTGGCCCCGGCTGTCATCTGGCCTGACCAACGCAGCCAGCGCCAGGTGCAGGAGATAACCGACCTGCTCGGGGCGGAGCGTCTGATCGAATTGACCGGTAGCCCGGTGGCCACCGGCTTTCAAGCGGCGACCTTACGCTGGGTGCAGCAGGCGCAGCCCGACCTGTGGCGACAGACGCACATAATCCTTTTGCCCAAAGATTATCTGCGCTGGCGTTTGACCGGCCATTACCATACCGACCCCAGCGATGGTTCGGGCACCCTGCTCCTGGATGTACACCGCCGTGACTGGTCCCCGCAGGTCTTGGCGGCCCTGGACATAGATGCGGCTAAATTACCTGCCGTGCAAGCCTCGACCGCCGTGGCGGGTTATCTGAGCTACCAGGCAGCCAGGGCCCTGGGGTTATCGGCCGGTATCCCGGTGGTGACCGGGGCGGCCGATACGGCCAGCAGTGCAGTTGGCGCTGGCATTGTCAAAGCTCAAACCTTGCTTTTGACCATCAGCACCGGGGGGCAAATCGTCCTGCCGGCTCCAGAGGTCCATGTAGACCAGGCCGGCCGTATCCATACCTTCTGCGGGGCCTTGACCCCGGAACCGGATCAGGCCGGCTGGTACCAGATGGCGGCCATTCTCTCGGCCGGATTGGCCTTGCGCTGGTTGCGGGATCAGGTGTTGGGCCTGTCGGGTGACGGGGCCTATACTCAGATGATGGCCTGGGCCGAAAAAGTGCCTCCCGGCGCCAAAGGGTTACTTTTTCTGCCTTACCTGGTGGGTGAGCGTACCCCCCACATGGACCCCCAGGCGCGGGGGCTCTTCCTGGGGCTTAGTGCCAGCCATAGCCGGGCCGAACTGGTGCGGGCGGTGATGGAAGGGGTGGCCCTGGCGGCCTATGATGCCTACCGGGTGTTGGCCGAACTGGGGGCCAAGCCTGAACGAATTATTATGGCTGGTGGTGGGGCGCGGAGCCGGCTCTGGCGGCAAATCGTGGCCGATGTGTTTGGGCTGCCTGTGCAGCGGCTCGAAGTGGGGGAGCAGTCTGCCCTGGGTGCGGTGCTGTTGGCCGGAGGCGGTATTGGCTGTTTCGAGCCCGGTCCTACGGCCCAAACATGGGCCACGTATGGCCCGCCGGTTGAACCAAATGGTCAACGTCATGCCTTTTATCAGACGTTGTTACCCTTATTCCGCAGCGCCTATCAAAAACATCGGGAGGATTTTCGTCAATTGCAAGTAGGGCTATGATAAGGTTCGCAAAATGGAACGTTTTGGCTATTATGGCAAAGTACTTCATATTGACCTCACCGCACGACGGAGTTGGATCGAAGAGCCCGACGACCGTTTCTGGCGTATCTACGGTGGGGGTGGATTACTGGCTACTTACTACCTCTTGCGCCAGTGCGCCCCTGGGATTGATGCCTTCGATCCGGCCAACCTGCTCATCATCACTTCGAGTGTCGTGGCTGGCCATCCCTATGCCGGTCTGGCGCGTTATACGGCTGCGGCCAAGAGTCCACTGACTGGTGGCATTGGCGAGACCCGCTGTGAGGGACCGTTTGGCATCGCCCTGAAAGGCAGTGGTGTGGACGCGCTGGTGTTTCACGGAGAGGCCGACCAGCCCACGGTGGTGTTGGTTGAAAACGGCCAGGTGATTTTTCACCCGGCTGGTGACCTGTGGGGACGACCCGTCTCCCAGACGGTGGACCGGCTGGAAGCACAGTTTGGGCCGGACATTCATACCGCTGTGATTGGTCCGGCCGGCGAACACCGGGTCCGTTTCGCCAGCATCGTCAGCGAGCGGAGTTACCAGGCGGCTCGCATGGGGATGGGTGCGGTGATGGGCTCCAAACGTCTCAAAGGTATTGTTATTCGGGGTGAACACCACCCACCCGTGGCCGATCCGGCGACCTGTGCCGAAATCACAGCACAGTATCGGGCCAGGATGAGAGATAACGCCCTGACCCGTTGGCAGCTTGAGCCACCGGGTTTCTCGGCCTGGGTTCATCTGCACGGCCTCGATGCGGCCTTGTGTACCCGTAACTACCGGGATGCTATTTTCGAAGCGGCTGATAATTACGATGCCCAATACTTTATGCCCCGCTATCGCCACGAGGGGAATTGTCCCGGCTGTCCCAATAACTGCATCAAATTCTTCGGCACCGACGATGCTGCTGCCTACGACCCCCGGGCTGGCGGCATCCACCAGGAAATTACCGGTACGCTTGGCCCCAACCTTGGCCTGAGCGATCTGGACGCTATCTTCCGGGCCAACGTGCTGTGCAATGATCTCGGCCTTGACCCGACTTCGCTGGGTTTTACCCTGTCGATGGCCATGGAATGTGTTGAACAAGGTCTCTTAACCGAAACGCAGACCGGTATGCCGCTTCGTTTTGGGCAGCCGGCGGCTGTGCTGGCCATGATTCGGGATATCGCCTACCGGCAAGGGTTCGGCGATGTCCTGGCCGAGGGGGCGCGTCGGGCGGCGACCCGGATTAGCAGTGAGGCCGAGCGGTATGCTATGCACGTTAAAGGGTTGGAGATGGTTTGTTTTGAGCCGCGTACCCAAACCAACCTGGCCCTGGGGTATGCCACCGCCCCCATAGGGCCTCGCTACGATATCTGCGAACATGACTGGGATTACGACACCGAGGTGGGCTGGGAGCATACCCTGGCCAGTTCGCGAACGGTGGGCATCCTGGAACGGATGCCGATGGACTATTTGGGCAGCAAGAAGGTGCGAAACTTCAAAGCATTGGCTGCTCTCTGGTCCGCTGCAGACGCGCTGGACCTGTGTATCTTCGCTATTGCCCCCACCCGGGTTTTGAGCCTGGCCGATATGGCCAGGCTGCTGGGGGCCGTTACTGGCTGGAATACCTCGGCCTACGAAATCATGCGTTTTGGCGAGCGGCGGCTCCACCTGATGCGGGTCTACAACCTGCGTGAAGGGCTGACCGCTGCTGACGATACCCTACCCGCCCGTTTTTTCGACGAGCCCCTACACCTGCCCGGCGGCCGCTGGGATGGAACGCGCCTGGATCGGGAGGCATTTACCGCCGCCGTGCAGACCTACTATCGCATGTTGGGGTGGGATGATGCTGGACGGCCCCGGTACGAGACACTGCTGGATCAGCATCTGGAATGGGTAGTGGAGGAGGGGCATACTGAACGGATTTGAGCTATGAAAGTGAGTATTTTGAAAATTCATTTTTAGGAGGAAAACTTATGCCAAACGTAAAAGACATCAAAATGAACCCACCCGAAAATCGGCTGGTGGGCGATATGCCCAAAATCGGCATCCGGCCGACGATTGATGGCCGGTTGGGGGGGGTGCGTGAGTCGCTGGAAGAACAGACGATGGCGATGGCCCAATCGGTAGCCAACCTGCTGAGCGAGAACCTGCGCCACACCAACGGCTTGCCGGTCCAGTGTGTCATCGCCGATGGCACCATCGGCCGGGTGGCCGAAACGGCCCGCTGCGCCGAGCAGTTCAAAAAAGAAGGGGTGGGCCTGTCCATCACCGTCACCCCCTGTTGGTGCTACGGGGCGGAAACGATGGACATGGACCCCCACATTCCCAAGGCCGTGTGGGGCTTCAACGGCACGGAGCGACCCGGGGCGGTCTACCTGGCCGCCGTCCTGGCCGGACACAGCCAGAAGGGGTTACCGGCCTTCAGTATCTACGGGCGAGACGTGCAGGATGCGGGCGATACCTCCATTCCGGTTGACGTGCAGGAGAAGCTGCTCCAGTTTGCCAAAGCCGGGTTGGCCGTGGCCACGCTGCGCGGCAAATCGTATCTGTCGATTGGGGGCACGTCGATGGGCATTGCCGGCTCGATCGTGGATCAGCCCCTGTTTGAAAGCTACCTGGGTATGCGGGCCGAAGACATTGATATGAGCGAGTTGACCCGGCGCATCGAGGAGGAGATTTACGACCCGGCCGAGTTCGAGCAAGCCCTGGCCTGGGTCAAGGCCAACTGTCCCGAGGGCAAGGATTACAACCCGCCGGAAATGCAGCACAGCCGGCAGAAGAAGGACGAGTCCTGGGAAATCTCGGTCAAGATGGCCATGATTGTCCGAGACTTGATGGTGGGCAATCCCCGCCTGGCCGAACTGGGCTTTGGCGAGGAAGCCCTGGGCCACAACGCCATTGCCTCCGGCTTCCAGGGGCAGCGGCAGTGGACCGATCATTTCCCCAACGGGGATTTCATGGAGGCCATTCTGAACACCTCTTTTGATTGGCAGGGCATCCGCCAGCCCTACATCGTGGCCACGGAGAATGATGCCCTGAACGGCATCTCGATGCTGTTTGGCCATCTGTTGACGGGTACGGCCCAGATCTTTGCCGACGTGCGGACCTACTGGAGCCCGGAGGCGGTCAAGCGGGTGAGCGGCTATGCACTGAGTGGTCGAGCCGAGGGCGGCATTCTGCATCTGATCAACTCCGGTCCGGCCACGTTGGACGGGACAGGCCAGCAAGCCAGGGCTGGCCAGGCGGTGATGAAACCCTTCTGGGAGATCACCCCGGACGAGGTGGAAAAGTGCCTGGCGGCCACGAGCTGGCACACCTCGATGGTGGAGTATTTCCGGGGTGGGGGCTGGTCGACCCGCTTCTTGACGCGGGGGGGTATGCCGGTGACGATGTGCCGGTTGAACCTGATCAAGGGGCTGGGACCGGCCTTACAAATCGCCGAGGGCTATACGGTTGATCTGCCGGCAGAGGTGCACGAGGTGCTGGACGAGCGGACCAACCCGACCTGGCCGACGACCTGGTTTGTGCCGAATGTGACCGGTCGGGGACCGTTTCGAGACGTGTACACGGTCATGTACAACTGGGGGGCCAATCACGGGGCGATCAGCTACGGTCATATTGGGGCCGATTTGATCACGCTGGCCTCGATGCTGCGCATTCCGGTCTACATGCACAACGTCGGGGAAGAGAAGATCTTCCGCCCCAGCACCTGGACGGCCTTTGGGGCGATGGACCCGCAGGGGGCAGATTTTCGGGCTTGTGCTAACTTTGGGCCGCTGTATGGAGATTATTAGCCGGTCTTTGCCGACAAAATTTCTGTCAATCGAGAATGTATCCGGTAGCAAGATAACCAATAAGGATGGAGTCTATGACCAAAACCACGAACTTTTTAGCCTTAGATTTGGGAGCGGAAAGTGGCCGGGCTGTGGTGGGGCGTTTTGATGGCGAGCGGTTGACCTTGGAGGAGGTGCATCGCTTTGCCAATGGGCCGGTGCGTATTCACGATAGCCTGCACTGGAATGCTCTGAACCTTTTTACCGAAATGAAACGTGGCCTGGCCAAGACAATTAATGAGTATGGGGCCGAACTGGCGGCCCTGGGCCTGGATACGTGGGGAGTCGATTTTGGTCTGCTGGACCGGACCGGTAAGCTTGTCGGCCATCCCTACCATTACCGCGATAGCCGGACCGATGGTATCCTGGAAAGGGCTTTTGCTATGGTGCCCCGTGAGGAGATATTTGAGCAAACCGGCATCCAATTTATGCAGATCAATAGCCTCTTCCAGTTATTAGCCATGTCCCTGCAACAGTCACCGGCTCTGGAAATGGCCGATACTCTGCTGATGATGCCGGATTTGTTCAACTATTGGTTCACCGGTCAGAAGGCCAGCGAGTTTACCATTGCCAGTACCAGCCAGTGCTTTAACATGGGGCAGGGGCAATGGGCCACTTCCTTGCTGGAAAAATTGGGCCTGCCGACTCACATTTTCCAGGAGGTGATCCAGCCCGGCACCAGGCTTGGTTCCCTCCTGCCAGCCATTGCCGGAGAAGTGGGCATCAAGGGGGACGTCCCGGTCATTGCCCCCGGCTGTCACGATACGGCCAGTGCGGTGGCTGCTGTGCCGGTGACTGAATCAGATCAGAGTAGTTTCACCTATCTCAGTTCCGGAACCTGGTCGTTGATGGGAGTGGAGACTGCTTCACCGGTCATCAACGAGCAAAGCCTGGCCTATAATTTCACCAACGAAGGGGGGGTGCAAAATACCATCCGGCTGTTGAAGAATATCATGGGGTTATGGTTGGTGCAGGAATGTCGCCGAACCTGGGCCCAGCAGGGCGAGGAACTGTCTTACGATGACCTGACCCGCCTGGCCGCTGAGGCGACTCCCTTCGTCGCCCTGGTCGATCCCGATGATGTCACCTTCCTGGCCCCGGGCGACATGCCGGCCCGGATCCGGGATTTCTGCACGCGCACCGGGCAGACCCCGCCCGACAGTAAAGGGGCTTTTGTGCGCGCTGCCCTGGAAAGCCTGGCTCTCAAATACCGTTGGGTGGTGGAAAAGGTCGAGGAAATGACCGGGCAGCCGATTACCGTGGTTCATATTGTGGGTGGCGGTTCCCAAAATCGACTGCTCAACCAATTTACGGCCGATGCCACCGGCCGGCCCGTGGTGACCGGCCCGATTGAAGCAACTGCTACCGGCAATATCTTGATGCAGATGCTGGCCGTGGGCCGGATTAGCTCCTTGAGTGAGGGGCGGGACATCGTGCGGCGATCCTTCCCGGTGGAGACTTATCAGCCCGAAGATGAGGCGGCCTGGACCGAGGCCTACCAACGGTTTTTGCAGTTGCTTCAGGTTTAGAATGGCCTGACAACGCCTGAATCATCCCCCGTTTGCCGTTTACCCGCCATTCGCTATCCGCCTGGTCCAGGGCCTCGGCCTGGCCCGGTTTCAGGCCGACGACCGGGTCTGACTTCATCGTGCGTAGGGCCACAAAGGGGGCCGGGAAATAGGGCACGGCATCGGCTAGCGGCACGGTGGGCGGCCAGCAGCAACTGTCGCCCAGCAGGCGGCGGTAGTTGGCGTCGCCCTTGATGAAGACCAGGTGGGCCCGGGCTAGGTCGGTCCGGAGAGGGGGCGGAATCTCCCAGAAGAAACGGCTGCTATTCCAGAACAGATCAGCTTGAATAAGGAGCCGCTTGGTGCGGCGATAATTTTCTAGCCGGTCAGCCAGGCCCTGCGGCTCGACTGCAGTTTGAACCTTGATGGCGGCTATGGTCATGTCAACGTCGGCTGCGGTGGCGTCGGAGACAAAGGTCGGATCAGCCTTGACGTGCAGAGTGACCTGCTGCACCCAATCAAATCGGAGTAGAAAGTCGGCCAGGGCTAAGTCCATCAGGAGTTCTGTGCCGGTGTTGTCGCAGATGAAGTCAAGCCGCCCATCGCCCGCCGCCCGCCGACCGCCGAACTTGAGTGCGGGACGTACAGGGGAGAAACGAGACGGCTGCAAATGGGCCAGCACTTTCCCGGTATCATCCAGCAGCAGATTGGCCTGTTCGCTGTCTACCACAATCTGCCGGCCGGTGGATTGAGCGATTTTGTCGTAACTCAGATCGACCCGATTGCCCCAAAGACAGTGATGTAATAAAAGCCGGAAACTCCGGGCCGAATTGTCTGCGGTATGTGACAAGACTGAGGCCAAAACGCGCCAGGGTGGGGTTACTGCCTGTCCGGGGGGAATTTGCAACTCCGCCTGCTTGCGCGGCAGGAAGGGATCGACTCCGCCCCAGTTCTTGATATGTTCCTCTTCACCCCCAAAATAACCGGCCGCTTCCAGCAAACGCCGGTAGAAAAAAGTCTCGGCAAAATACCAGGGGATGTCCAGCCAGGTACGGTCCCGGTAGGGCTGCCAGGCTTCGGTCCAGACTGGTCCATCTGGGGCGGTGGTTTCCAGGGGCCGGACCGGCTTGTCTTCGACAATCTCGTCGTGCAAATCCTGGAGCGATTGCCTGATTTGAGGTGGATACAAGCCGGCGTGATCGGCCAAGACAGTCTGCACGATTGACGGTATTCGCGTAGTCATTGTTCTATAAGCAAAGGAGCCTGGCTCACCCGTCATCAACGGCGGCGGTGGTTGAGCTGGGTCGAATTTAGTGTAGGGATTCATAACAAGAATTATTGCTCCAAGCGGACTACAGTCCGCGGCTCAGACGGCTGGACTGTGGTCCAGACGGAGCCTAACAAAGTGGAATGGTCAATTATAGCGCCTCAACCAGGGCTGGGAGGACCTGGCCGGCCGGGCCTCGGAGGACGTGGGTCATGCGGGCCGTTAGCATGGTGGTATCGGGATTAATCTCGACGACGGTGGTCCCGTGTTCCACGGCGATCAGCGGGAGGGAAGCGGCTGGCTGCACCAGGCCAGAGGTGCCGATGGACATGAAAAAATCACAATTTTCGGCGGCCTCAAAGGCGGCCGCCAGGGCCGACGGGGGTAGGCTTTCGCCAAACCAGACCACGTCGGGCCGTAACAGGCCACCGCAGTGGGGACAGCGAGGCGGCACTTGATCCGTTTCCGGCCAGGATTCGACCGGTTCCCGTTCCTCAAAACAGATGGTGCGGTGGATATTGCCGTGCAGTTCGATGATGGTCTGGCTGCCGGCCCGCCGGTGCAGGTCGTCAACGTTCTGGGTGATCAAGGTGAAGGCCGGGACGCGCTGCTCCAGAGCGACCAGGGCCCGGTGGCCGGGATTGGGCTCGGCCCGGGCGACCAGGGCCCGGCGCCAGGTGTACCACTCCCAGACCAGGCCTGGATTACGCTGAAATGCCTGGGGGCTGGCCAATTCTTCGGGGTTATACTTGGCCCAGAGGCCGGTTTGGGCTTCGCGGAAGGTGGGCACGCCGCTCTCGGCCGAGATACCGGCCCCGGTCAGGATGGCTACGTGCCGGGCCGCCCGCAGCCTCTCAACCACGTCTGGGGGGATCGAAGGTGACTTGGATGAGGGGGGGGTCATAGTTCGTCTCCGTTTGGATAGAGTCTGGACACTCTACGCTTTCCGCTCTCCGCTCTACGCTTAACGCTCTCGGTTGCGGCTAAAAGCTGCGCTACGTTTTACGTTTCAGCTACCTCCGCCTCATCTTCGACCCTGATCACCACGATGGTCATATCGTCATGTTGCTCAACTTCGCCGCGGAAGGTTCCAACGGCGTCCCAGATTTCTTGTAAAGTCTGCTGGGGGTCGGTGGTCTTTAGCTGCTGGATGGTTTCGGCCAGCCGGTCGAAACCGAACATTTCCCGGTTGGCGTTCATGGCCTCGACAATGCCATCCGTGACCAAAATGAGCTGGTCGCCGGGCTGGAGGCGGACGGTCTTCTCCTGGTAATTGGGCTCCAGTCTCACCCGCAGGGGCAGGCCATTCAGTTCTAAATCTTCTACGTATCCGTTCCGTTTGAGAGTTGGATAGAGTTGGCCGGCATTAGCAAAATGGAAGATCAAGGTATCGGTATGCAGAATGCTGTAACAGGCGGTCACCATTTGATCCACCGAGGCATCGTCGTACAGAACCTGGTTGGCCCGGTGTAGGACCATGGCCGGCGAGGTGTGGCGGCGGGCCTCACTGCGGAGAATACTGCGGGCCATGGCCATGACCAGGGCGGCGGGCAGGCTCTTGCCGGTCACGTCGGCCACGATAATACCCAGTTCGTGGGGGCTGAGTTGGATGAAATCGTAAAAATCGCCGCTGGTTTCCCGGGCCGGTTCGCAGCGAGAAGCGATCAAGCATTGGCCGATCACGGGCGATGTGGGGTAGAGCCGCCGCTGCAAATCCCGGGCGATTTTCAAGTCGCGTTGCATCAGCCGGGTTTGCATCAGTTCCTGGTTAGCTGCAGTTAAACGGGCTTGCGACCGGTTCAGAGTTCTCTGATAAAGCCAGGAGACGACGGCGATCAGGTATGAAAAGAAGATGATGGGAAAACCGGTCTCCAGAGCAGCCATCGTCGAATCGAACACGACGTAAGGGATAACAATCAGAGCGGTATTCAAGGCCGCAAACCCGGCGATGGCCCAGGGACCGATCAACATCCCGCCTAACAAGATGGTCAAAGCCATCAGATTCGCACTAAAAACGGCTCCAGCGGGACTATCTTCGATCGTTAGATTGATGAGAAACGTAAAGAAAGTAAGGAGGTTGAAGTTATGGCAAAAGAGATGGGTCGCCGGTTGAACGTATCTGCGCCGGTTTAAGTAGAAGACAACTATGTTTAGGGCCAGACTTGATGCCACAAAGACAAAGTTATACCCCTTTGCATTTCCGCGTACGAGCATAACAGCCAGACCCAGAGCCAGAAGCACAATCAGGCTCACCGCCAGGTAACGCAAAAAGGTCGCTCTGCGCTCCTGGTCGGTTTTGATCTTTAACCGGGTGATGTCATGGTCGGGCGCCGATGAATCTGGTAAGGACATAATTTTAATCCTAACCGATTATGCGTAATTCATTGCCAAGCATCCTGAGTAGCGCGGAACAGAGTGGAGCGCGTATCGAAGGGTGCGGTTTTGCATCGAATCGGCGCGTTTACCACACCCTTCGATACGGTTTCCGCTGCGCTCCAACCTACTTAGGATGCTACCTGACTAATTACGCATAATCGGTTCCTATTTCAGCAAAAATACCTCATCAAACGATGAGGCGGATAAAAACTATGGATAGCTTGTCGGAGCAAGACCTCGGAGGTGGTTTGCCGCTGAAAAACCTCCGAGGTCTGTGGCCAGACTGGCCTTTCCGCCAGCCTGCCGGGACGAATGATCACGGTTCAGGACGCTGGGCTATTGTTTACCAAGCACTGAGTACTTGCCCTGCGCCAAACGGCTCCTCGACCTGGTCAGGCGTGAAACTCTGGTTGAGGTTATCCACGCCGGCTTTGACCCGGTCCAACTCGTCGGGTGTAAGCTGAAAACCTGCATCTTTGACCGCCCCCTCCGGGTCTGCTAACAGCTTGTCCCGAAACTCCTTATCGGTGACCATCCGGCCAACCAGTCGTTCTAACTCTGGACTCATGGTTTTTTTCCCTCCTTAAATAAAATAATTTAGAAACCAGGGGTTAAAAACGGGGATACTATAGGTTAACCCTAAAGGGCGATTTTGTCAAGAAAAATTCCATATCTTGAGATGGGGGATGGGGGCCAGGGCTACGCTTTCCGTTGCGGCTGCGCTGCACTACGCTCCACGTTTCAGGTACTTCCCCAAGGCTTCCAGGGCCAGGGCGGTGGTCAGGGCGGGCGCGCCGTTGTTGTGGACGTAGGCGGCCCAGGTGGGCCAGTGACCGTCGGACTGCTGGCTGGCCAGGAGGACGGTCAGGTAGGGTTCAACCTGGGGCAGGGGAGCCCGGAGGTTGAGCAGGCTGGCGGCCAGGCAGGCCAGGTTGAAAGCGACCGGTTCGGCCTGGGGGGGCGGCAGTTGGGTCAAAATGTAATCCTGCATAGTGGGCATAGCCGGGGTCAGGGCAGAGACCGGGCCGTCGGCGTAAGCCCGGCTGAGGGTATAGATCAAAAAGTGAGGGGACAGGCAGTAGACACTCTGGGCCTGGTAGGTTTCCTCCTGAATCACCTGTCGCAGGTAATCCACGGTGCCGGGTAGAGACAGGTTGAGCAGGCCGGCGCAAAACAGAATGTTGGCATTGACCAGGGCATCGACCTCCCGGGCGAAGGGATGCTCGTTGGCCGGGTCGTTGATGCCCAGCCAGGTGTAGTAAGGACCGCCCGGCACGACTTCGTTTTGCCAGAGCAGAGCGTAGAAGGAGAAGGCCGGCCGGTGGCCCAATTGGCCCAGGGCAGCCACCGCGCAGCAGGTGTCATCCAAATCGTCGGGCACCGACCACTGCCCCTGGCCGTTGTAGTTCCAGGCCCCGTTATCTGCCTGCTCCTGCTGCAAGAACGCTCCGGCCCGCTGCTGGAGACGATCAATCAAAGGACTGGTTGGCAGGCAGGACAGGGCGTGAATGACAAACGTCGTCACGTAGACCGACTTGGGCAGCGCCTTAGCCCCGACCATATCCGGCCGCTCGGCCATATAGGTGGCAAATTCACCCGAAGCGCGTTGGGTTTGACGCAGGTAATTCAGTCCTTTTTGGATGGCTGTGGTCAGGGTGGGGGGAGAGATGGTTGGTTTTAGCAGCATATGAATCTCCTGTGCAGCAGGTAGCAGGTAGCAGGTAGTAGGTGGCAGATGGCAGATGGCAGGTACCAGGTATAGACATTCAGATAATGCACAGCACTGTGTGTTTTTCACTCGTAGTGACGACTTTAGTCGTTGTTGCTGCCTGGAACGACTGAAGTTGTTACTACAAACTCAAAATCTTTTTCTGGGCAACTATAGCAGGTTTCACGCAATACGCAGTACGCAACACGCAACACGCAACACGTTTCACGTTTCACGTTTCACTTCTCACCCCCGATGCCAAAAAGCTGCCGCAAATTGGCCCGGTAGGTCCGGCCGGCGGCCCACTGTTCGACGTGTTGGGCCATCTGGTTCTGGATGAGAGAACGAAGGCGGCAGTTACCGTAGGGGGCCAGGTGGTCGAGGGCCTGTTGGCTGAGAGTTTGGTTGGTCTGTTCGATCTCGGTCCAGAAGGCTTCGTCGGTCAGGTGGTAGCCGGCCAGGCGTTCCGGGTCCAGGTCAGTACCGCTGGTGGCCAGGCCGCGTTGGTAGAGACGGCGCATCAGGTGGGCGGAGACGTAGTTGAGGTGGCCGGCTTGCAGATCCTCCAACCAGTCGCTGGCGTCGTCGCCCAGTTGGCGGGCGATGGCAAAACAGCGCAGAGCGGCGATCAGGTCGTGGTGGAGGGGGTGGTCGGCGGGAATACCGGCCAGGTGCAGTTGGGCCATGGGATTAAAGAAAAGGGGAGCGACCCGGTGGCCGATAAAGTCGAGGGTCACCGAGGCCAGCCGGTTCGGGGTCAGTTCGGCCGGGTTGGTGAAGCGGGTTTGTAGTTCCAGGGCGTGGGCCTCGGCCGAGAGGCGGGCCAGGCGGTGGTAGTCGGCCCAGCAGGGGGCACGGGTCAGGCCCAGTTCCCGGTAAGTATCGACCATTTTGAGTAAGGCCAGATGGCCGCTCAGCAGGGCAGCCAGGGACGCGTCACCGTCCAGCAGCTCATCCTGAACGTAGTAGTACCACCAGAAGTAGAGATGGGCCACCCCCAGGCGGTGGCTGACCTCGGGCGGGACGGGCGCCAGATCGGCCAGCCAGTAGGGCAGCAGGGCCGCCACCTGGCTGAATTCGCCCTGGACCATCTTTTCAAACAGGGGCTCAGTCACGGCCTGGAGAGGAGCAGCAAACGTGCCCAGGTAGCGGCGTGCCTCGGCCACGATGGCCTGGTATCGTTCCATCTCGGCCTGGTGAGAGCCGGCCAGGTGGTGGGTGAGAGTCGGTTTGTTTTTCAAGGGTTGTCTCTGGGCAAGTTAGCAACTTGCCTTATACAACTTCATCAAAAAGGAAGGGGTGGTTCACCATTGGAGTCACACCTGGCCAGGTCCCTCCCCAATCCCCCGGCCGGTGAACCACCCCGATCAGTTGTCAGTGATCAGTTGTCAGTGGGCAGTCGTCAGTGGTCAGTCGTCAGCATCCCAGACCTGGCAGGTCTTCAATAGGCCAGAAACGTCAAGTCGCTCTAGCCGGACCACAGTCCGGCGATGTGTGGCGTGGACTGTGGTCCACACCGAGCAGCAATTTGTTTCTTAGCAGT
>DAOUMU010000401.1:0-7257 GCA_034409055.1 Anaerolineae bacterium | reverse complement strand
GTCAGACAGCGACTTGCGCAGATTGGCCTTAGCACTGGCTTCAGACTTGTCAGCCCATAATAAGCCGGCCAACTTCTCCCGACTCTGCGGGCAGCCCGTGACCGCCAAATAACATAGCAGCGCCTGGGACTTGGCCGAGATCTGTCCGCTGACCGATTCTCCATTCTGGATAATGGCTACTGTTCCCAGCAAGGATAACTCTAACTTTACAGCCATTAGCTTCAACTTTCACGGTAATTTCCCAAAAAAATCACGTTTCAGGAACGATGATTTGATATGCTACTACCATAGTATATCACAACAATGAAAAAACTCACATAATATCAGGAGGTTAAAATGGATAATGTGGATCACAGCAAGCCGGTACTGACCTACCCCATCGCCAGTGGTGGACTGTACTACGCGATGGTGAACGAACGGACCGTCTACCTTCAGGGTGACCCGGAAGCAGGTTTTAGCCTGTATGGTGAAATCCCGGGGGGGGGTGAAGGCTCCTCCGTCAACCTTGCAAAGATGCTTCTAGAGTTTGCCATGGCCTGGAGCACATTTGGAGACACAGTTGAAGCCCGACGTCAGATGCAACTCTTCGGCAGGTACCTCGGCGAGGCATTGGCCAAGCAAAGGACGCCGACCAAGCCTGTCAACGGTGTTTTGGGACGTGCGGCTGATGCTTTGGAGGATGTTTTTCGCTCATTGGATGCATCCTTTGCCCGCCGCCAGATCGAAAGCGAGGTACGCTACCAGCTTGATCCAAGCCCACTGCACGTGGCCGCCGAGGTTACCGCCATGGAGCGAGAAGTAAAGTTGGCACATCACGCCCTGAAGGCCATATGCCAGAGCGTGGTTGGCGCTCTTGACCCGGAATTGGGTGTACAGTTACCAAGCGGGCCCAACGTAGAACAAGTTATCAGAGTCGTTGCACCGACCAGCAACGGACGATGAGGGGTTGGCCGCTTAGCGGTCCCTTAAATGAGGGGGTACAGGAAATGGGCAAACAGACCGAACTGAAACTGACCGACGGTTCCCGCATCGCGGTCATAGGCGGAGGTCCGGCGGGTTCCTTCTTCAGTTATTTTCTCCTGAAGATGGCAGAAAGAGTCGGCCGAGAAATCCAGGTGGACATCTACGAGCCCCGTGATTTTAACAGGCCGGGTCCGGCCGGCTGCAACATGTGCGCCGGGGTCGTCTCCGAGACCCTGGTCCAATATCTGGCCGCCGAAGGCATCAACTTACCGCCAGCGGTGGTGGAAAGAGGGATCGATTCCTATGTGCTGCACATGGATGTGGGCAGCGTCCGCATCGAAACCCCCCTGCACGAAAAGAGGATTGCCGCCCTGCACCGGGGCCTCGGTCCACGCGGCCTGCGAGAAATCAAATGGGACAGCTTTGATAACTATCTCTTGATGCTGGCTATCGACAAAGGAGCGCGCGTTATCCACCAGCGCGTGGTCGAGGTGGGGCGGACAGAGGGGCAATTATGCCTCAGATCTCAGAACGGTTCGCCCGTGTCGTACGATCTGGTCGCCGTCGCCGTTGGGGTGAACACCGCCGCCTTGAAGTTATTCGAAGGATTGGGGTTTGAGTTCCAGCCTCCCCGCACCACAAAATGCTTTTTGCGTGAGTACTATTTGGGTGAAGAGGCTGTCGAAAAGTATATCGGCAGTTCGATGCACACGTTCCTGTTGAACATCCCTCGTCTGGAATTCGCGGCCCTCATCCCCAAGGGCGACTATGTATCGCTGGCCCTGTTGGGTGACGAGATTGACAAGAATCTGCTGCAAACCTTCCTGAATGACCCAACGGTGAAGCGCTGCTTGCCTCCCGACTTCCCTGTGGATCAAGTTGCTTGCTGCTGTGCGCCCCGCATCAATGTTAAGGGGAGCACCCAGCCCTTTGGCGATCGGATCGTATTCATTGGCGATTGCGGGGTGACCCGCTTATACAAGGATGGGATCGGGGCGGCCTACCGCACCGCCAAGGCTGCGGCCAGCACTGCTATGTTCCAGGGCATTTCGGCGGAGGATTTTTATCGCCACTACCGGCCGGTCTGCCAGGCGCTGGAAACCGATAACTTCATCGGCAAAATGATCTTTGCCGTCGTCCGTCAGATGCAAAAAAGAGGCTTTGCGCGCCGCGCTGTCTTGCGTATGGTCTCCCGCGAACAGCAGGGGCAGGCATACCCTGAGCGGGGTATGAGCCTGGTGTTGTGGGATATGTTCACCGGCAGCGCGCCTTATGGCGAGGTTTTCTTGCGCACCCTTCACCCAGCTTTCTGGACTCGCTTTCTGCGGGACCTGGTTGCCTCGCTTTGGCCTCTGGCTAGAAGCGGCCCGAAAACCAAAATGGTAAAAACGGAATCGGACACCTCAGCCCCGCCGGTTGGGGCAGGTATCTACACGATACAACTGTTAGAGGAGTATGCTATGCAAACAAGTGGTTTAGGTAAGGTGTATCAAGATGGTGAAATCATCATCCGGCAGGGTGACGTGGGCGATAATATGTTCGTCATCCAGGAGGGGCAGGTCGAGGTGGTGGTAGAACAGGACGGCCAAGAAGTGCGTCTGGCGGTACAGGGGGCGGGGCAACCCATCGGCGAGATGGCGATCTTTGAACACCAGGTTCGCAGTGCCACTGTGCGCGCCCTGGGCCAGGCCCGGATACTCACGGTGGACAAAAAGAGCTTAGTCCGCCGCGTCCATGAGGACCCGTCGCTGGCTTACTATATGATGCAGACTATGTCCCAACGCGTCCGCGAGTTGAATGCTGAGGTGGTCCGCCTCGAACGGCACCAGCCGGGGACCGAGGCGATTGCGGCAAGCTGGCCTAATAGCGCCAACTACCCGTTCGATTCCTCGAATCGAACGGGCGCAACGGTGTTCCGGTCCCCAGTGGTTTTGAGTTGAGGCCACTCCATCTGAAGGTTTCGGGGAAGGCTCGCGACTTTGGCTAGGGGACCTGCGGGGAAGTAGTCAAGAACTCTGCCCCCCGAATTTCGCACGAAATTTGGGGGGTAGCAAGTGAACTAAAAAAGGTCGATCCGTATGACCGCACCAGAGTGGCGCTGGCGATGCCGACCTAAGTTGTAATCTGATATGCTCCCAGAAAATTTAGACATAGTCGTAAATTATGTGCTTAAGTTCCAGATAGAACACAGACACTTGCACCGGCGACGCAAGTCCCACTGAGAGCAATCCTTCATTAAGAAGAGGAGGTCATAGTATGAAGCAAATCATTTGTGTATTTTTCGCCCTGGCAGTCATCGTTCTTGTACTTGCTGGTTGTAACAATGCTCCAACCACACCTGATATTACCCCCACGATTAATATTTCTGCCATACAGACCAATGCAGCTCAGGATGTCATAGCGACACTTACAGCCGATGCTCCAACTATTACCTCCACGGTGGCACCCTCGCCCAAGCCAGTTACCTCATCTACACCGAAACCGCCGGCCAATGCTACTCGGCCACCATTACCAACACCAATTGATCAATCGCCCTTGCCGGACGGCACACCAACACTACCCGCCGATGCACCGACGCCGCAGTATTCTCGCGAAGCGGAAGAATATGCGGTGTATAGTGCCATAATCCAAACCCGTTACATTGATACTCAAAAACCGGCGCTGATTGTTATCAGTGACCAAACAGACCTGGATTACTTCTCGGGCGAACTGGGCGAACACCTCAAGTCTATACGCCAGGGTTTGCCCGACCTGACCGATGAAGTCTGCGCCGATTTTGAAGCACAGAATAAGCAGCCTCAGTCCTTAAAGTCACTGTTTACGATCAGTGTGAAGTATGTTTTCATCAGCCAAGAAGAAATCCAGACGACTTTCAAGAGGCAGGATGGTTGGGACATTTTCTATGCTAAGTATCCCAACTCTCAAGGTTATATGCATCTTTCGGGAGTTGGCTTTAATTCGCAGATGGATATGGCTCTGGTGTACGTTGATAATATGCGCTATGCGTTAGCAGGTGAGGGCCATTATGTTCTTTTGAAGAAGGTCAATGGCCAGTGGACTGTCCAAGGTCAAACGATGGTTTGGATTTCGTAAGCGAAGGTGCACCAGAGATAGATCAGCCAGACTCAGTGGATCCAATTTTTGCGGAGTGAGGCACGCCCACGTGCCGACTGCGAAGCGTGCCGCACGTGGGCGTGCTGGTTTATGCCCCTTGGGTGCTCCTCAAATTTGGATCTACTGAGACTTGTGAATGGTAACGGTGTAAGTCCAGCGCCCACCAAGCATTTGCAGCAGACGGCTCAAGCCCAGTTTTTGTTGAAGTAGGTTTTTGCACTTTGGAGCTATTGGTTATTGAAGGCTTCGTGGCCGCCGCTGAAATGCAGGCGTTGGACGGCAAAACAAAAAGCAAAAATGAGAGAGTGGCTTAAGTTATCCCCTATTATTTGGCCATTACCTCTTCAACGATTAGCTGTTGTAAACTACGCCCCTGGCCACGCTCTTTTGCTGCCGCCATCGCCGCAGGCGACAGCCGGCCTTCCAACTCAGTCAAAAGAGGCGTGGCCCGATCTCTGGCCTCCTGGCTGCTGGAGGAGTGGTGAAGGACAAAGGCGAGCAGTTCGACGGCCCGTTCAGCCGCCGCCTCCCCCGGCTCGCTTGCCGTCAGGAGCCTGGCCAACCCGACCAGGCCATCCATAGCCATCCACAGCGACTCGATTTCCATGGCCGTTTGCAAGGCTTCACGCAAATGCCGACCGGATGCTTCATAGTCGCCCAGGGCGCAGGTGGTATACCCCAAACCGGTCAGGGCGGGCCCCACACGCCAACGTTCACCGGTTTTTTGGCTAATCTCAATGCTTTTTAGGTATCTTTGCTTGGCCTCCACGTATGCTCCCTCCAGATAGGCAACTGTACCCAGTTGAGTTAAGCTCTCGGCCAGAAGGGTTCTATCATTGGTCTCCCTATGATAGACAAGGGCCTCTTGTAACCATTGTTTGGCCTCTGCATAGCCGCCCCGCGCATTGGCTGCGCAAGCTAGACTGTTCAGGAGAAACACTTCTCCCCGGCGGTCGTTGTGCGCCCGACACAGGGCTATACCTTCACGACACAACTCTTCGGTCTCCGCATAGGCCCCCAATGATCGAGTGACATAGCTCAGACCATTGATCGATAGCTCGGTTACAAACCAATCCCCGGCCTCCCTGCTAAGAGCCAGACTTTCTTGGAGAAGGGATTTCGCCTCGTTATTGTTACCCACTAGCCACTCAACAATACCCAACTGGCAGAGAGCAAACGCCACATCTACCCGGGTGTCAGGCGTCCTATCACGGAAACAGGCCAAACTTTGCCGAAGAACTTGTTTGGTTTTTCTACTCTGGCTCAAGCGCATACAGAACCAGCTCTGGCACACCAAAACTCGTCCCAGCACTTTTCGCTCCTCCTCGGCCAGTTCATCGATTTGCCCGTACGTGCCTCTTATCCCGTCTACTGCTTTCTGATAGGCTTCGCTTGCCTCCTGAAACCAGCCCCGTATCTCATAGTAGAACCACAGGCTTTGCTGGGACTTCCGAATGGCCTCAAGGTTGCCCTGGCTGGCGGCCCGGCCCCAGCTCGAGCGGATGTTGTCGATGTCTGTCGTAATCTCAGCCACAACTTCTTGTTGCATTGGACTCACGATACTGCTTTCCAACCGCTTTAGGAGCGAGGCATAGTAGTCACAATGTCGATTCTGAACCTGCTCATTTTCTTCGGGCGCTTCGGCCAACTTGGCCACCGCATACTGCTTCAGCGGCTCAAGCATGTCATACCGCCCGGAGGAGTTCACCCGCAGCAAAGATTTGTTGACCAGCGCGGCCAGCGTCGACAGCGAAGCCCCGGCCACCTCTTCGGCTGCCCGGCGGTCAAACCCACCCCGAAACACCGACAACTTCTTGAACACGGTCCGCTCAGACTCGGAAAGAAGCTGCCAGGAATGGTCAAACACCGCTTCCATACTTCTGTGTCGAGCCGGTACGTCGTGCAGGGTCGTGGATAGCAGATCCAGACCCCGGGAAAGCTCCTGCACAATTTCATCACACGGGATCATCGACACCCAGGTCGCCGCCAGTTCTATCCCTAACGGCATCCCGTCCAGCAGCCGGCAGATGCGCCCTACCTCCGGCCATTCGATTGACAGGGTGAAATCCGGCCGCATCCGATGCGCACCCTGCGCAAACAGTTCCACCGCCTCGAACGTCTCTTCCCCAAAGGCCGTTTCTACAGGCGGATAGGGCAGCCCTTGCAGCGTCAGCAGCCACTCCGCTTGCAGATTCAGTCGCTCGCGGGAGGTGACCAGCAGTTTGAGCCTGGGCGCCGTCTTGACCATCTCCAACAACAGGTCTCGCCCCCTGCCATTTCCCCCCGGCGAAGAAAGCAAGTGCTCAAAATTGTCCAACACCAGCAGCATCTCTTTCTGATGGAGGTAGTTCAGCAGTTGCCGCCTGGGATCTGCCTCCCCGGACAATGGGTATTCGATTGCTTCCCCAATTGTGAGAACGAGAAACTCAGGGCTGCTGATCTTAGCCAGGGGGACGAAATAGACCCCGTCGGCAAAGGCATCCAGCGCTTGCCCGGCCGCCTGCAACGCCAGCCGCGTCTTGCCGATGCCGCCCGCCCCAATCAGGGTCAACAGGTGGCAATCATCCCGGCCGAGATAGTGAGCGATTTGGGCCAGTTCGGCCTGGCGGCCTACAAAAGGCGTGGTTTGGAGAGGTAGATTGTGAGCCGAGGTCTCTCGCCGGGTTTTGAGCCGGTGGTACAGCGCTTGTGTTTCCGGTAGAGGCTCTACGCCCAGCTCCTCGGCCAGAACCCGGCGGCAGGTCTCGTACTGGGCCAGGGCCGCGCTGTGCTGTCCGCTGCGAGCCAGCAAGGTCATCAACTGCCGGTGTGCTTCTTCCTGCCACGGCTCCAGGGTCAGGAGACGATTGGTGTATTCGATACCCGCCGCATACTCGCCCCGGCCGGTATAAGCCTCTGACAGCCGCTGTAAGGCCTGGATGACCATTTGCCGCAATCGCTCCCGCTCGCTCAAGACCCACTCCTCAAACTCCACCGCCTGCCGCACCGACAAGCCTTCCAGAAAATCGCCGCGATACAACTCAACCGCTTCACGTAAGGGTTCCAGCTTTTCCGAGGCAGGATCATCCTCCGCCAAAGCAGACTCAAACACCTCCACATCCAGCCAGTAGGCGCTATCCCGGTTGAAGGCAACGGTTTGACGGGTGATGAAAAGCGCATTGCCAACCAACTGCCGCAGGT
>DAOUMU010000400.1:0-31522 GCA_034409055.1 Anaerolineae bacterium | reverse complement strand
TGTCATTCCGAGGAGCGCAGCGACGAGGAATCTCCAGCAACGAGGACAAATTCAAGGCGAAATAGGAGATTCTTCGCTCCCTGTGGTCGCTCAGAATGACATAATCCGAAATGTCAACACGCCCTAGCTGGACCACAGTCCAGCGGCCAAAACGCGGACTGTGGTCCGCTCCAAGCTTGAAAATTGGATCTACTGAGCATAGCTTGTTTGTTTCGACTACCGCCAATCCGACTTGCCTCGCCCTTACTTTTGGAGAGGATACATCAAGACAATCGTTTAGCCAGGTTTTGTACCCTTTGCCAATCCTCCGGCGTATTCATGTTGATAAAGGAATAGAAATCCGGGTCAAACCTGGCCACCTCCTCCCGACTAACGTAACGTACTGCCACCTCCTCAAAGAAGCCAATAATACGCAGCTTATTGGCCAACAGGCGGGACTCAATGGCCGGCAAACAGTTTTTGCTGTATACGGCGTGCATCGTTTCAGGTTGAGGTGGTTCAATCAGGGGGATAATTACGTCGGCGGTGGGTGCCAGATCAATCAGATACTGCAAGAGGGTGGTGTTCAAAAAGGGCATATCGCAAGCAACCACCAACACATGGGGGTGGCGAGCGGCATGAATAACACTGTAAATACCCCCCAGGGCAGCCTTATCGGGATATATATCGGTCACCAGGCGCAGGCCAAATTCCTCATACCTCTGTGGCGCGTTGGTGCTGATGAAGAGATCATCGGTGAGCGGTTTGACCCGGCTCAGCACGCGCTCAATTACCCCCTGCCCCCCTACTTCTAGAAAGGCTTTATCTTGCCCCATCCGTTTACTTTGACCGCCGGCAAGTACGGCTATACTGACCAACGTTTGGCCATCCTTTCCCTTTCATATGTCAAAAGCCCGTACCGCCAGAGGTGGTACGGGCTTTCGACTCTCAAGGTATCATCTCAATAATTCGGGGTGGTAGGGGCGACGCAACTCGGAGAGCAGGTTGTTTTCTCCGAAACCTTCAATCCGAGTTGCCTCGCCCCTACTTTTTGAGAAGATACTCTCAAGCAGCTAGAAGAGTTAGCTATGAGAATATAAATACTCTACCGCTTCGCCCACCGTTGTAATTTCCTGGGCTTCCTCGTCGGAAATCTCCCCGCCGAACTCCTCTTCAAAGGCCATGATCAATTCGACCAGATCAAGCGAGTCAGCTTCCAAATCATCTCGGAAACTGGCTTCCAGAGTAATTTCGCTTTCATCAGCGCCAAGTTGTTCTATGATGATTTCCTTCACCTTTTCCAGTACTTCTTCTTTAGTCATTTAGATATGCCTCCTTTTGGCTTAATTGTTGCTGAGTTTAATGGCTTACGCCATAACATGCAAAAAATATGGGGCATTTTACCAACACCTGTAAAAAGTGTCAACCGGCACAATCGGCAAAATGGCTTTATCCCAACCACCCGCTGGTTATACGATGCCCTATAGAATAACACCTTTTGTTAAAATTAGTTACGGGTCTAAGCCCTCCTCCCCTCCCCAATTTTTGCCGGCGTTTCTCATTTGTACAAACAGTTCTGAAAAGCTACACTATTCTCGTTCACAAATCTATCTCCACGATCAACGGTCTTATAGGAAAATGCACGAACAAAGAAAATTAGATCACATTCGTATTAACCTGGAAGAAGATGTCAACTTCCGCCAACTAACGACCGGCCTGGAAAATTATCATTTTCTCCACCAGGCTTTGCCGGAATTCGACCTGGCCCAGGTTGACACCTCGGTTTCGTTTTTGGGTAAAAAACTAAAAGCTCCCTTGCTGATCTCATCAATGACCGGTGGGACCGGCCAGGCTCGCCCGATTAACCACACCCTGGCCGAAGCGGCCGAGGCTACCGGTATCGCTATGGGTGTCGGTTCCCAGCGAACCGCCATCGAAGACCCGGCCTTGGCCAGTACATTTCAAATACGAACCCTGGCCCCAACCACCGTTTTGCTGGCCAACCTGGGGGCCGTGCAGCTCAATTACGGTTACACTGTCGACCACTGCCAGCGAGCGGTCGACATGATTGAGGCCGATGCGCTTATTCTTCACTTTAATGCCCTGCAAGAAGCGGTACAGCCGGAAGGGGACACCAACTTCGGCGGGTTATTGACCAAGATTGAACAGGTTTGCCATAACCTGCCGGTTCCGGTCATCGCCAAAGAAGTTGGCTGGGGGTTCTCAGAAGACACCGTCCGCCGCCTGGTCAACGCCGGCATTTCGGCCATCGACGTGGCCGGTTCTGGTGGCACCAGTTGGAGCCAGGTTGAAATGTATCGGGCCAAATCAGAAATTCAGCGGCGGGTAGCAGCCACTTTTGTTGATTGGGGCATTCCAACCACCGATGCCGTCCTGGCTGCCAGGCGCGGCGGGCCAGATATCCCCATCATCGCCAGTGGGGGCTTACGCAACGGCCTGGATATGGCCAAATGTATCGCTTTAGGTGCTACCCTGGCCGGGATGGCCGGTCCTTTTCTCAAAGCGGCCGTCAAATCGCTGCAAGCCGTTTTGGATGAAATTGAAATCACCAAAACCGAGTTACAAATCGCCATGTTCGGCATTGGGGCCGACTCGATTGCCACTCTACAAAACACAGACCGCTTAGTCAAACGAGAGAGGTTATCCTGATAGGGTCATAGGCTCAGTAGATCCAATTTTCAAGCTCGGAGCGGACCACAGTCCGCGTTTTGGCCGCTGGACTGTCCCACGGGGAGGCTTCGCACTGGTCCAGCTAGAGCAAATTTGGATGTACTGAGGCTAATTTTAAGAATTATCTGTGGCCCCAGCAGGAGGCGTAAGGGGTAAAGTGAAGATGAAGTTTGAGCCAATGCCGGAGGTGCTCTCAACCCAAATACGGCCGCCGTGCATTTCAACCAAATCACGGCAAATCGACAGACCCAGTCCACTGCCCAGTCGTTGTCGCTCAGGGTTCTCGTCAACCTGCTGAAAACGCTCAAACAGTTGGCCAACCTTGTCGGCAGGAATACCCTCGCCGCTATCGGCTACGCCGATCCGTACTTCGTTCTGGTCGGCCTGTTGGCTGGCGTAAAGCGTGACCTGGCCAGCGGTGGTAAACTTTTGGGCATTTGATATCAGATTGAGTAACACCTGGCGAATGCGAACAGGGTCAATCTCCAAGTTGGGTAATTCGTCTGAAATATCTAGCTCGAACGTAACCGTCTCCGGCCAGGATAGCCCCCGTCCAACCTCGTAAACATTCTCTAAAAACTCGGCCAGATTCACCGTTTCTGGATACAGGGTCAGGCCACCGGCTTCGATTTTGGACAAATCAGACAGGTCGTTGATCAAACTCAAGGTGTGTTCCGCAGCATTTAGAGCCTTGGTGATCAATTCGGACTGTCTCTCGTTTAAGGGGCCCACTTGATCCATTTGCAGTAGCATCAGTGCCCCGGAGACGACAGAGAGTAATGTCCGCAAGTCGTGGGTGACATTGCTAAACCAGACCGTCCGCAAGCGGTTGGCCTCGACCGCTTCCGCCCAGCTTTCTTCAACCTGTAATATCGCCTGTTTGAGCTCTTTGGTGCGATCGGCCACGCGCCTTTCCAGGTCATCGTTAAGCGTCGCATTTTCGATGCAAACAGCCGCCTGATTGGCAAAAAGAATGAACGGTGGCAGGTCGTCCTCCTTAAAGCGGCCTCGAATTGAACGATTCTCGACGTAAATGGCCCCGATTGTGTCACCGTGCGAAATCAGGGGAGCACACATGATCGAGCGTAACTTAAGGTTCGCCACACTCTCAGCGTGATTGAAGCGCGAGTCGGTCATAGCATCGCGTAACAGGAGCGGCTCACCGGTCTCAATGACCTTGTTCAGAATCGATTTGCTGACCTGATCTTTGACGTTTTTCAGCTCACGGTCATCCCGACAACGTTTGACCCGGAAATCCAGTGAGCCATCAGGGTTGGTCAAAACAACGAAGCCTCGCTCGGCCCCAACCAGGCCCATCGCTTCATCGACAACATAATCCAGGAGCGGGGTCAGGGCTCGGGTTTGGGCCATATGGCGGCTGATGTTCAGGATGTTTTCCAGTAGAGCGCGATCCATGGTTCTTTCCCCAGGTACTGTTCGACAGATGCTATTGCCCAAATTATACTGCATTATAGAGTGGCTTACAACCTTTCGTGAAGCTTTTTGGTTGTGAATCTGGCTAAAAATTATAGGAATTATCTCTTATATCTCTCAGTAAAACGTATAAATGACATGTTTTGGCAAATAAGTAAATGAATTCGTAACTACCTACCATGTCATTCTGAACGAGCGCAGCAAGTGAAGAATCCCCAAGGTTTTGGTAAAGTAGACCTCTTTTGGGCCAAAGTTTCGGGGATTCCTCGTCGCTGAGCTCCTCGGAATGACATGAGGGTAGGTGGTTACATAAATTCACATATAAAGCGCCTCACATTCAGCCTTAAGCACGTCACCGATCACTTCAACCATGACCGGTGACTTATCAACAATCTCACTTGCACTGACATGTATTCTTGATTTGCCCAGTCGAGCCGTGTCCTTGATTGATATACCGTAGACGATGGTGGTCACATTGGCCCAAACGGCTAAAGAGGAACACATAGGACAGGGCTCACAAGTGAAAAAGAGGACAGCCCCACTTAGATTGGTATCTCCTAAAGTTTTTACAGCCTGTCGAATGGCGTTAACTTCAGCATGCAGACTGGGGTCTCTTTCGGTCATGGCCGTATCGTGAGCCCTGCCTAAGATTTGTTTGCCCAGCACCAGAACTGCGCCATACCCCTTGTTACCTTCGGCTTTTGATATTTTTGCTTCTTCGATGGCCATGCTCATCATTTGCTCAAAATCCAGGCGAACGATCATTTCCTTACAGTGGTCTGAATAGGGGCGAATTTCTTGATAACTGCGGTGAAATCTCAATTGTGGATCCAGTTGAGAGACAAGGGCCTGGGTTGACTTCTCATAGACAGTCCGGCAAACCTCTCTGGTATCAAGACCAAGTTTTTGACATACCTCCAAAGTGGGACACCTATTGCGGGATGACCAGACGATTTCTGTGTCTGACTCTGATAAAACAGGCAGGTCTTTTTCAGAGAGGCCCATATATTCGAAAAATAATAGTTCATAAGCTTTTCGCGGCGTCGGCGGGTGGTCATCGGCCTTTTTATAATTTTGTTTAAACCAGGTAATACGCTTTTCTGCCACTTCAGCTTCAATGACCCGGTATTTGTCTTTCTTTAACCGTTCAACTTGCTGGTTAACCTTTAACTCAAAGTTGTTTTCCATTTTCTAATTTCCTTGTCTACAAGAATGTTTTGCACCGCAAAATAACGCGAATATGCGAATTTTACGAAAAGGCCCGATAAGCGGAAACCATTTGCGAGGCTTTCAACTGCCAATCGTAGTTGTCTACAGCAATCTGCCGCAATTTGGGACCGATTTTTTGAAGGTCTTGTCTGGCCAGTAATCCATTCAGGTTGGTGGCAATCCGCTCGACTCGAACAGAAGCATCCACGGGGATTTTCATTTTTTCGGTCAAGGACCGGCCCAGGTACGGCTTTAACTCGTCTACCCCATCCTTAAAGCCGCTGAAATAAGAGACGACAGGCAAGACCCCATTCGAAAGCGACTCCATCAGCACCAGGGGATAAGCCTCCGGCACGACCGAGGGAAAAATAGCCAGGTCTGCGCAAGGGAAAAGATAACGTAAGCGTGAATGGTCCAATCTGCCCAGAAAGTGAACGTGTTGGTCCATATGGTGACCGTTTTTTAGAACAAATGACAGATTCGACCGATCGTTCAAGAAACTCTGAACGTCCGCCCAGGGGCCGGTCAATTCGTTCCGATCCAGGTCTTGCCCTTTGGCACAAAGCTGAAGGAGAAGGGTCTGGTTTGAACTGGAAATAGCATAGACCAACGCCTCCAGGACTTCGCGGTACGCCCCGGCCCCGACGATGATTAAATGGGTTTGAGGATTTTCAGCAAGAATTTTGGGTAAAGCCGTGATTAAACTTTGCAATCCTTTGCCCACGGTCAAAGCGCCCACAAACAGGAGTATATTCTGATCCCAGGGAATGGCTCTTAGATGGTCGTTTAAATCGGAATCCGGTAAGGAATGATCATATCGGTGCCAATAAGCGCGGGTTACTTCAAGCCCCTCAGTTTTTAAGCGGTGGTGCAGCTCTTTTGTCAGTTCGGGGTCTTTACCCCCACCTCCATGAGTGGCTATCAGTTGTTGGATTGAATCGTGTCTTTCAGGCCTTTCGATGGGCTTAAACAGCGACGTATCCACCCCCACCCCAACAATTTTAGTTTTGGCCAGGATGGTTTCCCGGTGTTCGGGATAGAGATTAAGAATTCGGTCCCGTACCTCCCGGTTGCCAATGATGAGGCCGGTGCTCTCGAGAAGCGCCTTGAGAGCCAGACGCTTATAACGCTCGTCCAATTTTATGGTGTATTCGATGGAACTGCCATGGGGAAAGATGACCAGTGGTGTTTGAGTTGCCTGGCATGCCTTAAGCGCAGCCACAGGTTGGTAGACCATATGATTAGCATGCAGAACGTCTAATCGATATTTCGCCAGTATCCTGGTTAATAGTTCCTCGTTGAGTTGGTGATATGTCTCCAGTTCATCGTCCGAGAGCGATACGAATGATTTAACATTGCCGGGGCGTTGTTTGTCGGTCAAATAGACCGGCCGAACCTCCCCCTGCGGCAATTGATGTAAAAAACAAGCCGGTGTTCCATGGGGTCGTATGAACAGGGTTTCAACTGGCCCGGCCCTGTGCCAGGCATAGGCCCGGGTGATATAAGGAATGTTTTCAGGATTCATTTCGCGGCAAATGATATGGACCTCATGACCGGCTTCGATAAAAAACCTGGCCAGGTAGCGGGTGTACTCGTTACTGCCAGAACCGGTCAATTCATAACCGTGGTACAGGCCAATACGCATCATATATCTCCTCGTGGCTGTAGTGAGACAGAGATTATACAACCGGTTATGCGTAATTAACCAATAGTTTCATCCAATGCGTACCAATATCAAAACAAGATAGTCCCCCGTTTGAGAATGTGTACCAGATAATTTTTTCGCGTAGTCATTAAACTACACCCCCACAAACCACCCCAAAAAGAGGCCAAGCCTTTGCCAGCCAACCAACGAAAAAGTACAATACATCACACTTGCGCCATATCATAGTGCAAGAAAACAAAACTTGGGAGACAGATTAGTGTCAATAAAAAATGAACTGATTGGCAAGCGGGTAGGGGTTCTGGACAAGGGTTGGATCGAACTGCAAGACATGATGGGTAACGATTTAGCCATAGCCAATGCGGCTCGTGTCTCCTTTTTGGGGGAGAGCAAAGGTTCGGAAAAGGATAAAAGGCTGTTATTTTACCTGCTGCGTCATCGCCATACCTCGCCCTTTGAGCAAGTTGAGTTTAAATTTAGAGTGCGTGCGCCCTTATTAGTGTGGTGGCAATGGGCGCGACATCGAACCTGGCATTACAATGCCCAGAGCGGCCGCTATACTCCATTTACAGAAAATGATTTCTACGTGCCGCTCAGTTGGCGCAGGCAATCTCAAGATAATAAACAGGGGAGTGAGGGAGAAATTGACCCGGTTGAGGCCGAAGCTCTAACCACAGAGCTTCTGGCGCTTTATGATAAAAGTTTTGCCCTGTACGAAAAAGCCCTATCAGCCGGGGTGGCCAAAGAACAGGCCCGTCTCTTTTTGCCCGGTTTTGCCGTTTATTATACCTGGATCGTTAAAACGGACGCTCATAATTTGATGCATTTCTTAAGCCTGCGTATGGCCCCGGACGCGCAAGCGGAGATTCGAGCCTATGCCCAGGCCATTTATGAGCACTTCTTCAAGCCGGCTTTACCCTGGACGGCAGAGGCGTTTGATGAGAAGTTCTCGTTTTCGGGCTAAGAATGTATTGGTCAGCCATCAACCAGAAGCCTGGTCATGAACTTGGGCGACAGGATGGCGCTGGGGGGATCTACTTCAAGGATGACCTTAAAAAGCGTTTGGGCAAAATCGTGGTCCCGTTGCGCCCGTCGAATGGTGCGATTCATCACGCCCGGCAGGCCAAGTAACCGGCGCAAAATAGCGGCCACAGAATGACGCCGGCCAATCTGTTGCTTCAGGTCCTGGGCGTAAGCCCTCAACTCTGTTTTGGAGAAATTACCCCGCTCCAGAGCCGCTTTGGCGTGCCGGGCCGCCAGTTCCCCACTGAGCATGGCTGTGCCAATCCCCTCGCCGTTCAACGGATTGACCAGTCCGGCCGCTTCACCGGCCACTAAAATGTTATCGTCAAAGGGCGTGACACTGCTCATCCGGGACCGTAGGGGATAGCCTCGAACTGGTCCAGCCATACGAGCCCGCCCCAAGCGTTGGTGGGCATAACGATTATTGTTTATAAATTGCTGCAGGACCTGCTTTAAATCAACGTCCCTTCGTCGAGAACGATGAACATAAGTGCCTAACCCGACGTTAGCCTGACCATTCCTCATGGGGAAAATCCAGGCATAGCCCGGCATGACGGCCGAATCATAGTGAATCTCTAATAACGCCTCACTGCCGCCAACATTCTCAAAGTAAGTTCGAATGGCCACCAAGTCGGGACGCTCATTCACTAACCCCAAATATCTGGTAAAACTGGCGTGAGCCCCGTCAGCCGTAATTAGCAGCTCACTTTCCAATTGCAAATCGGAATGATACCCCTTTTGAGAGCCGGATAAGCGGATGGTGTCTGCTCCCAGCCGAGTCATCTGGGTTAATTTAACCCCTTCCAATAAATCCGTGCCTGCCTTGACCGCCTGGCCCAAAATAGCCTCGTCCAGTTTCAAGCGGGGAATGACACGTCCGTAGCAAAAATCCCGATCATCCGGTACAATCCAGACAGCTTCCCCATTAGGGGCCGAAAATAAGAGTTCGCCAGGTGCATTAAAGCTATTTTCCTGGAGCCACTCCGATAAGCCCATCCGTTCCAACCTGGCCAAAATAGAGGCCACGACCCCGTCGCCACAAACCTTGTCTCTAGGAAAAGTTTGTTTATCTACCAGACAGACTTTAATACCGGCCTGAGCCAGGAAATAAGCCGCCGTTGAGCCAGCCGGCCCTGCTCCGACGACAATGACCTCATAATCTAATCTCATATAGCTAGGCCGGCGTTGCCAGGGGATTTTTGGGGGAAGCAAGCGGTTTAGGCGGGCGAGCCAGGTATTTGTAATAAAGCACCAACCAATGGTTAGACCAGCCAAAAAATTTGGTATGTTGCATAATCTTGTTGACCTGGTCACGTCCCATTTTGGCTTCGGCCAGGAGTACATTGGCATTGTTGCGGCTAATGGCCAGTGTTCTAACCGCAAAAAAGAGGGGCCACATGCAAGCCAGCCGAATACGATGCTGATAACGAGGGAAGGCCGTAATGTAACTTATGCCGTGCCACAGGTGGCGTTCTGCTTTGTTGGCTAACATATCGACCACTTGCATGGCCTTGTCCAGGTTTTCAGGGGCAAAGAGATCATCACGAGTCAGACCCACTGATTCATAAAACGTGCGCGGCACGAAGACCCAACCCCGTTCGTAATCCTTGCGCATCCCCCGAATGACGTTCACCGTTTGCAGGGCCAGGCCGTACTCCCGTGACAGAGGCATCAATTGCTCCTTACGCTCACGAATAATGGGCGAATACCAGGCGAAGATATCAGTCAGCAAGTAGCCCACTCGACCGGCTACCTGGTGCATATAGTCATCCATGGCCGCTTCATCCTCGACAAAGGGGCCATGTTCCTGCCAGCGAGCCATCCCCAGGGAAGTCCGATTGACCCGCTCGATAATAGCCTGTTGAATCTCAGGCGGGAGCTTATAGAGTTGCTCGACAACAAGACTGGCGTGCTGAGCCACGTAAACCTCGGGGTCACTCTCATCCAGATCAACAATGTTGCTGGTCAAGTTTTCCAGTGCTACCGCCCCATCTAATGCGCGTGCCCAGAGACGAAGTAATTCGGCCTTACGATCAGGGGACATCGTTTCGTGGTCCTCCAGGCAATCGGAAATACGTAAAAGCAAATAAGAAATGGTGATCGAATCACGCAAAATTTGGGGCAATTGTTCAATCGATAGAGCAAACGTGCGGCTAACCCTACGCAGCATTTCATAGTGATGCATGGGGAACTATACCTCTTCAGTCTAAGGCCGGTAGTCAGTGGTCAGTGGTCAGTAGTGAGAATATTACTTTCTGTTCACTGTTCACTGTTCACCAGCGCCCTAATATTTACGCCGACTATACCACATTCTTAGGCATCACGTCAAGGGGAAATTGTTCATACCTCAGGCTAAATATCACTTCATAGCAGCCCGTAATATCTCGGCCGGATGCAGGGCCTGCTTGCCCGTGCCGTGCTTAATCTGCTGGCGACAACTGGTTCCGGCAGCGGCAATAATCACTTCCTGGCTCTGCTGGCGCACAGCCGGTAGCAAACGCCGTTCGGCCATAGCCATTGAGATGTCGTAATGCTCGGTTTCGTACCCAAAAGCACCGGCCATCCCGCAACAGCCAGAATCGACCTCGGTGATAGTATGGCCAGACGGTAAGGTAAGGGTGCGCTGGCTGGGATTGGTGCCGACCAGGGCTTTTTGTTGGCAATGACCGTGCAGCAAAATTTGACGGGCTTGACCGCTAAAATCGATATTCAAATCACCCTCATCGGCTAACTTAGCCATAAACTCTTCAAAGGTATAACAATGCTCGGCCACCAACTTAACCCGCCAGTCGCCGGGCAACAGGGAAAAATACTCGTCACGCATGGAGAGAAGACAACTGGGTTCAAGACCGACAATGGGAATGCCCTGCTCGGCAAAGGGTGCCAACCGCTTAATCGTGTCTTGAGCGGCCCGACGCGCTTTGTTCACCAGCCCCTTGGAAATCATAGGCCGGCCGCAGCATTTGTGACCGGGCAAAACCACCTCAAAACCGGCTGCTTCCAAAACCTCGGTAGCGGCGATGGCAATGTGAGGATAATTGTAGGTGCTGAAAGTATCGTTAAACAGTACCACCTTTCGGGATTGGGGATTGGGGACACTTGTCCTATGGGTTGCGGATTGCAGATTTTCGCCATTCAAGGTATTCGCCATTCGTATGCGCTGTCTCTGTTTGAACCAGCGGGTGAAGGGAACGCTGGCGAATTCCGGCAGTTCCCGCTGACGGCTGATACCTATAAACTTCTCCATAGCCCACCGAATCAGCCCGTTCTTCAAACACCAATTGGCCAGGGGGGCGGTCAAGCCACTACTCAGATGGCTCCAGAAGACAATATCAGCAAAAAGTTTGACCCGAAAAGGGACTTTATTTTTCTCGTAATAGTGGGCCAAAAACTCAAATTTAATTTTAGCCATATCCACCGAGGAGGGACACTCGGCCTTACATGATTTACACTCGATGCACAAATCCATGACCTCGTACATCCGTTGGCTGGTCAACTCCTCCAGGGATAACGTTCCGGAAAGGGCTGCCCGCAGGGCATTGGCCCGGCCCCGAGTGCTATGTTCCTCCTCCCGGGTCACCATAAAGCTGGGGCACATCGCGCCGGCCGTTTTCTTACGACATACCCCGGCCCCGTTACACATCTCCACCGCCCGGTGAAAGCCCAAATCCTCACTAAAATCAAGATGTTCTTTCAGCGGGACGACCTGGTAATCAGCGCCGTAGCGCAGATGCTCGGTCATCGGTGGGGGATCGACAATGTTGCCGGGATTAAGAATGTTATGGGGATCAAAGGCTCGCTTGACTTGCTGGTAAAGCGCATATAAGGCTTGGCCAAAGAATTTCTCGTTCAACCAGCTTCGGGAACGGCCATCCCCATGCTCGCTGGAGAAAACACCCCCATACTGGCTCAACAACTCTGCGGCAAAGGTGCTAATGGCCGGCAACTTATCGACCTCGCTGGCTACTTTGGTGTTGATGAGGGGGCGAATATGAAGACAGCCGGCGCTGGCGTGGGCGTAGTAGGCCACTTTAGTGCCCAGGTCATTACAGAACTTTTCGATATGGGTCACATAATCGACCAGGTGTTCTACCGGTACGGCTGAGTCCTCGATAAAGGGGATGGGCTTGTAGTCGCCTTTTTTACTCATCAACAGTCCCAGGCCCGCTTTGCGCACTGCCCAGACGTTACTTTGCAGTTGGGGCGTAGTGGCTGGTATAAAGCTGGTAGAACCTACTTTTTCTTTCTTAAGATGCGCCTCCAAGCGTTTAATTTTGGCTCCAAGTTCAGACGCACTCTGGCCATAAAACTCGGTAATCAGGACGCAATTTGGTCTACCTTCGACAAATGTTGCCAGCAGGCGGGCGTAGGTCGGCACACCACGGCACAAGGTTATGGCCGTATTGTCCAAAAGTTCCACCGCCGACGGCTCAACCTGCAAAATGACCGGTACGGCTGTGAGCGCTTCATGCAGACTATCAAAATGAACAATGGCCAGGGCCGTTTGGGTGGGACGCGGCACCAAATTCAATTTGATGTCGGTCATCACGGCCAGGGTTCCCTCTGAGCCACAGATTAGTTTAGCCAGGTTAAAACGCGGGTCCTGTGGATAATTGTGCGCAATACCCTCAACAAAACGATCTAAATTGTAGCCGCCGCAACGCCGCCAATGGCGAGGGGTGCCAGTTCGAATGACGTCCCCCTGACTGGCAACTATCTCCCCCACGCGTCGATAGATCTGGCCCTCTAGCCCGGTCCAACGCTGGTGTTGCTCCAGTTCTCCCGCTTCCACCGGACCAAAACTGGCCCGGCTGCCATCACTTAAAATAACGTTCGTTTCCAGCACGTGATCGGCGGTCATACCATATAGAATGGAATGACTACCCGTGGAATTGTTGCCGACAATACCACCCAAAACTGCTCGATCACCGCTGGCCGGATCCGGCCCAAATTGGAGTCCCATCGGCTTGAGGTGCTGATTAAGCTCGTCAAACACCACGCCTGGCTGCACCCGTACCCAGCATTCCTCGGTGTTAACTTCGAGAATTGCATCCAGGTGACGAGTCATGTCAATAATCAGGGCCTCGTTGACGGCCTGGCCAGCCAGGCTGCTACCGCCCCCCCGGGGTAAGATAGGCACCCGGTGTTTGGCTGCCAATTCTACGGCTGCCTGCACGTCCTCAACCGTCTTGGGGATAAGTACGCCATAGGGCATCACCTGGTAGAGACTGGCATCGGTGCTATAAAGCACCCGACTGTAGCAATCGGTGCGTAAGTCACCGATTACTTTCTTTTGCAGGTCGTTGAGAAAGTCTTGAATAGCGTTTATCTCAGGAGCCATTATTATAGGCTTGATCCAGGACTTCTATGGTGTGGTAAACGGGCAAAGATTGCTGCAGATGGGCTTGAATTTGAGCAATACAGCCGATATTGCCTACGGCCACAGCCTCTGTCCCGGTGCTGAGGATGTTGCGGACCTTTCGCTCACCCAGTTCCTGGGCAATTTCAGGTTGCTCAAGATTGTAAGTCCCAGCCGAACCGCAGCACATGTCGCTTTCAGGGATCTCAAGCAAGGTCAAGTTGGGAATGCTGGTTAACAAGCGGCGGGGAGCGGCTCGTATCCCTTGAGCATGAGCCAGGTGGCAAGCGTCGTGGTAAGCCACCTTGAGCGGCCGGGGTAGGGGCGGAGGAGGTGTGAGGCCAAGCTCGTCCAAAAAGACACTGACATCCTTAACCCGCCCGGCAAAGTCCTCAGCCTCTTGCTCCTCAGGCAGCCCCTTAAACAGAAGGGGGTATTCTTTCATTCCAGAGCCACAGCCAGCGGCATTGGTCAGAACAGCATCTACATCTTGAGGAAAGACCTCAAGATTGTGACGAACCAGGGCCTGAGCCTGCTTACCCTGGCCAGTATGCATCGACAAAGCCCCGCAACAATTCTGGTGTTTAGGGATGACCGTTTCCACCCCATTTTCAGCCAGGACTCGCAGGGTGGCCCAATTGATTTCCGGGGCCAGAACCTGCTGGACGCAGCCTGATAAGAACGCTACCCGCGCTCGACGGGACCCTTTGGCCGGGTAAACCTCGGGTAGGGGGCGAGCTTTGGGTAAACCTGGGGGCAGAAGCGTTAACATAGCGCCCAACTTTTCAGGGAGCAACCCCTGCCAGGGCTTGACCAGCTTCCCCAAGTTCACAGCCAGCCGGAAAGTCCAGGGGAAGGGGAGCGTTTGTAGCACCAGCAGGCGGGTAACCCGATCAGTTGGTTCGTGCTGCCGGCGCTCCTCGGTGTAGGCCCGGAAGGGCATCAGAAGTTCTCCGTAAGGCACGCCCGAGGGACAGGAGGTTACACAGGCCTCACAACCCAGACAGCGGTCTATATAAGGCAGGGTCTCCTCTTGGGTCAGATTTCCCTCCAGAACATCCTTCATCAGAAAAATACGCCCACGCGGCGAGTCCATCTCTTCTGCCAACACCTGATAGGTGGGACAAACCGCCAGGCAAAAGCCACAGTGTACGCAACCTTCTATGGCCCGGGCCATGGCTGCCCCTTGAGGGCCAAACGTTTCGACAGGAATAGTGTGCTGCATCTATACCTCCAAAAACCGCTGAGTGGGGTCTAAAACTTGCTTGATTTTGCGGGCGAGCGTTTCTCCAGACCGAATGCCCAAATAAGGACGGCCAGAGGGGCCAAGGAGCACCAATCCGGCCAGACCCAGATCGGTCAAGATCGAATCCAGCGTATGAAAGAGGGGATCGGTACTTTTTGCTTCTGCCTCCGGCCAGGCTACCCAGGCCAGGTTGCCGCCCACACTATATCGCCGTCGGGCTCCTTGAGCGTCCAACAGTTTCTCCAGGGCCGGGATCCGTTTGGAAGTGAGTGGAACCTTAACCACCCCCCAACCGGATGGGACCCAGCCAAACTCCCGGACTTCCTGCCAGAGCGCTGCCTCCGCCGTTCCCTCAATCGTTTCCATCGCCTTTATCTCCCCCGTTTGTGAAGTGAGGAAGTCCTGGAACCGTTTAAGCTGAGTTGATAGGGTCTCGGCCAGGCCGCCAATGCGTACCCAGAGCCTGCCGGGAGATTCCAGGTCTAGCGCATACAAATCCAGAGGAGCCGCTACCAGGCGATGAACAGCCTCCAATGTCTCTTGCAGGCTATGATAATCCACTTGCAAGGTCGCATAGGTCTCAGGTTTTGGGAACACCTTAAAGATTAGCTCGGTTAATACTCCCAGCCGCCCCAAACTACCCACCATCAGTTTGGGCAGATCGAGTCCAGCAGCGTTCTTAACCACCTTTCCGCCGCTGCGCACCAACCTTCCCTCGCCATCCACAAACTGCACTCCCAGCAGGAAATCCCGCACGCCGCCATAGCGATACCGGCCGGGCCCACTGGTATTGGCGGCCACCACCCCACCTAAGGTAGCTCCTTGACCTACCAGAAGTGGATCAAAAGGCAGATACTGGCCGTGCTGGGTCAAGTGGTCTTGGACCTCAGCAACGGCAGTTCCGGCCAGGGCGATAAAGGTGAATTCCCCTGGCTCGTATTCGAGTACACCGGACAGGGCTGAGAGATCCAGGACAGGCACATCGTCCGGTGGCGTGGAAAGAGCGGACTTGCTTCCCCCGCCTCGGGACAGGAGACGGGGCTGGGCTTGCACGGCTGCTTGAACTTCTTCTGGAGTTTTGGGTTGAAGACTCATTTTTGGAAAACCTCCCTTCACGCTCCCTCGGAGTCACTAAGATGCGAGGCCGATGCCTCACTACCCAGGAACATCTTCCCCCGATTGGCAATTTCTTGGGGATCGATGGCCCGTCTGATGCTCTTCATCACCTCAACATCAATCTCACTGAACATCTGCGGTAAGAACTCTCGCTTCTCCACACCTATACCGTGCTCACCAGTAATTGAGCCACCCAGCCGAATACACATCTCCAGAATCTCTCCGGCCAGGGTCTTGGCCCGTTTCAGAGCGCCTGCCTCCCGGCCATCGTAGAGGATCAGGGGATGCAAATTCCCATCTCCAGCATGGAAGACGTTGGCTACCCGCAGATCGTAAGCCGCACTGAGCCGCTCGATCTCGGCCAGGGCCTGGCCAAGATGGCCGCGGGGGACAACCCCATCCTGGACAACGTAATCAGGACTCAACCTGCCTACGGCCGAGAAGGCCCCTTTACGCCCTTGCCAGATACGAACTCGCTCGGCATCGTTCTTGGCTTCCCGAATTTCATAGGCCCCGGAAGCCCGGATAACCTCCAGCAGTTTGACAAACTCAGCCTCAACCTGGGTGGCTTCCCCATCAAGCTCGACAATTAGCAAAGCCGCAGCATCTTGGGGGTAGCCAGCATCCACCGAGGCCTCAGCCGCCTCAATCGCCAGGCGATCCATAATTTCCATCGCTCCTGGCAAAAGCCCGGCGGCTACTACCTGGGCCACCGTCTGACCGGCCGTTGCGAGGCTATCATACGCCGCCAGGACCGTCCGGAAGAGTTCGGGCTTGGGCAATAAGCGCAGAGTGATCTCCAGGGCAATACCAAACAGCCCTTCTGAGCCGACAAAAAGCCCGATCAGATCAGGCCCGATCCCCTCCAGACTGTCGCCACCAAACTGGACCACCTCGCCGTCAGGCAGGACGGCCTTAATACCAAGGATATGGTTGCTGGTCATCCCATATTTAAGGCAATGGGCCCCGCCAGAATTGAAAGCGACGTTCCCGCCAATGGTACAAACCGGTTGGCTGGAAGGATCGGGAGCAAAATAGAGGCCATAGGGAGCCGCAGCTAGTGAAACTGCCAGGTTGGCCACGCCGGGTTCGACCACGGCCACACGCTCCTCGGGATCCAGGCGCAGAATGTGGTTCAGGCGGTTGAGGGCAATGACAATACCCTCCTTGATCGGCAAAGAGGCTCCAGAGAGGCTGGTGCCACTACCCCGGGCCACAAAAGGGACCCCTTCGCGGTGACAAAGCTGCACCGTCTTGATCACTTCTGCCTGGGTTTCGGGCAACACCACCGCCACCGGTCTTTCCCGGTAGGCGGTTAGCGCATCAGACTCATAAGGAGCGAGTTCAGCGGGACGTGTCAGTAACCTGGCCGGGGGATAAAGTTCGGCCAGGGAAGAGAGAAAGGTTGTAACATCCATCGATTATTTCCTCCTCCTTGAGGGTCATTAGTTCATAGAACCAGAATTAGCAATTTGCCCTGCTGGCAAGCCAAATTTTGGTGACTCTACGTGGATTTGAGGGGTAGAAAGCCCCCCCCGGCCCCCCAACCCACAGGGCAAGTGAGGGGGGTGAATACGGTAAAATTCCCCCCTTGAGCGAAGCGAACCCTGTGGGCTGGAGGGTTAGGGGGGCCGTTACCCCTCGAATCTGCGTTGAACCATTTTGGTTTGATGTAGTATGTTATGAAGGGGGCAGGGCCTCGTAAGCGCCTACCCCTATTATACACCACATCGTCTTATATTGTCCAAGTAAGTGCATTTCAATTCACGTTGCAGGTTGCAGGTTGCAAATCGCAAGTTGCCTGCCACCTGCCACTTGCAACCTGCGACTGCGAACCCCAGAATTTTGACAACGCAGAGGACATAAGTAATATTTGGGACACCAGAAAGAAGGCAGACAATGCCCAGCCAGGATCAATTAGAAATTATCGTCACCGATATCTCTGAGCGTGAGTGGACCATTGAGGTTGAGCAGACGGCCCTCTGTCAATTGACGATTACCAACGGTGGAGGCAGTCCGGCCACATTCATCGTCAGTGTAACCGGCGTGGATGAAAGCTGGCTCAGCCTCTCCCCGCCTCGAGTCGACCTGGCTGCGGGCGAACAAACCCTGGTGATGATCACTATTACGCCCCCCCGGCAACCGACGAGCTACGCCGGGATGTATCATCTGGCGATCATGGTTACCTCGCCCCATTACCCCGACCAATATAGCCAACAAGCGGCCACCCTGATCATCAAGCCGTACGATGAATTTGCCGTAGGGGCACTGTCCCCCAAGCAACAATCACTCTCCAATCGCCAACGCTCCGGGCAGTTGATTATCCCCATTATCAACAAGAGTAACCACGAGGCCACCTTTCAACTGACCGGAGCCGATGAGACGGCAAGCTGCCATTTCGAATTTCACCTGCCGGGTGAGGCGGCCAGCCTGGCCTCACCGGCCGAACTGCGCCTGTCATCGGGCGAAATGGTGACGGTGCCTGTACGGGTTACCCCACCGCCCCACTCGTTGATCGGCCTCAGCCGGCGCGTTTACCCCTTTACTATCACCACTACCATCCAGGCCGGACGACAGGCATCCCGCTCGGTGTTGGGCCGATTGGAAAGCCCACCGCTCATCGGTCCCTGGCTGACGTCACTCATAACTGTTTGCCTGGCGATCCTGATGGTGTTTATGGTCCAGTCAATTATGACTTATTTTCAAAGCAGACAGGCTGGGCCTGATGAGGCAGTCACCTCGGATCAAACCGGCCAGGCTACACCTGTCCTCATCATCGGAGAGCTTGGTCTGCCAACCGAAGCCACCCAAACCGCCGCTGCAGCCAATTCGGAGATGACCTACGAGGAGATGTTTCAGGAGATTGCCCCCCAGTACGAACTCGAATGGCGTCTCCTGGCCGAACTGGCCTACCAGGAAAGTCGCATGGATCCACTGGCTATTGGCAAAGACAACGACATGGGCTTGATGCAAATTATCCCGACCACCTGGAATGAATGGGCCCCCAAGGTGGGCGTATCCGACCCTTTCGATCCCTACAGTAACATCCTGGTGGCAGCCGCCTACCTGGCTTACCTCAGGGACTACAGCCAGACCAAGGGATACTCTGAGAAATACTGGATGCTCATCGGCTACAACTGGGGGCCGGACAATCTGCGCCAACTGTTCGAAGATAACGGGGGCTGGAACGAGGTACCGGAGAGGCAACGCCGCTATGCGCTGGACATTTTGCAAGCCACTTCAGAAGCATCGGCACGTTGGAAAGAGAATCCGCCTTAGCAGGCTATCGGAGAACGCGGGGGCGGCTAGAGACCAATTTACGATTTACGACACTGGTGGCCCTATGGGTTTTGGATTTACGATTAGCTCTGGCAGTGATTTCAATCGTAAATCGGCAATCTGAAATCGCAAATCGATGTAGATTCTTAAGAATTTCCATCAAAAAAGAAGTTGACTATATGCTAAAAAATTGCTATACTTTATATTGATGCTGCTTCTGTTATAGGGTATAGGGGGGAGATTTCGGTCGGCTGCTGCTATACTTACGTGATATTAACCCTTTCTACCCCCAAAAGCTTTTCTTCTACTTCATAAAGCTGTTTTTTTCTGACAACTTCATAATAGTAACTAGAACCTGATCGTCTCTTTGAGCTTCGCACCGTGCATGCAGCGAGATAGATTACGTAGGTCACCATGGAAGATTCAACCATTCCGGTCTCCGCCGAACTAGACCTTAATTTAGCGCATTTACAGGCCGAGTTGGCCCGGATTGACGTGTTGATTCAGCGTGAAGTCCGATGTTGGCAGTTGGCCGGTCAGGATCCAGCCGATACCTTTCGGGGACTGTATGTCTCCGAGGCTGAGGTTCAGAGCCTGCTGGCCCGCCCTTTCAGCAGTAATTGGGGGCAAACAGTCACTATGCCTCCAGAGGAAGAGCAGGTATTCGTCGAGGCCGAGGCCCAGGCCGTTCACCGGGTTCAGACGATAGTTGAGACAGCCCGGGACCAGGGTCAAACGTTGCGCCTGAGGCACCTGGCCACTGCTTTTGGTCTGGATTGCTTTGAATTGGATACCCTGTTGATTGGTCTGGCCCCCACTCTGGATTTGCGCTATGAACGCTTCTATGGCTATCTGCAAGACAACGTCACCCGCAAACGGCCCACAGTGAACCTGGCCCTTAACCTGCTGGCCCAGCCTGGTCCGGCCCGGTTGTTGCGGTTAGCCCACTTTGCCGGTGACGCTCCCCTATTCAAGTATCAACTCCTTGAACTCGGAGTTGAGGCAGGGGCAGACACCCCACCCCTGCTCGACCAGACCCTACACGTAGATGAAGCAATTGTGGCCTGGCTGCTGGGCCATTACCAACCCCACGCCGACCTCGGTTCGTACGCCAGTCTACTGGGACCGCAAGCAAATGAAGCCGATGACTTGTTGGCTGCCCAGGTTCGGCCAGAACTGGCCAGCGTAGCCGGTACGGACGAGCACCCCCTGGTTATCTTTTACGGTCCTGACCGGGCCAGCCAGGGAGCGGCAGCCCGGTTGCTGGCCGGGCAAATCAACCGTTCCCTGCTGCTGGTTGACCTGGCGGCGGCCGTCATCAAGACCGAGCTGCCACCCCTGCGTGCTCTCAGGTTGGCTCTGCGTGATGCCCGCCTGACCGGAGCCCTGCCCTGTCTATTTGGCTGGGACGCCTGCCTGACTCCCGAAGGCGGTGATGCCCCACCGCCTGATCTGCTGGCCGAGTTGTGTGCCTATCCCGATTTGGTCATCGTGGCCGGAGAGGCCCCCTGGCGGGCCAAGGGGATTGACCGGGAACGGACCCTACTCTGGCTGGAGTTTCCCATCCCGACCTATTCCCAGCGGCTGGCCTTGTGGCAGCATTTTTTGCGAATGTACGAATACCCTACCGGGCACAGGTGGGCGAATAAACAATCCGAAATCCGCACTCCGAAATCTGAAATCGACTTGACCACTCTGGCCGGTCAGTTTGCCCTGACGACCGGCCAGATCCGCGATGCGGTCGCTTCGGCCAGGGATATGGCCGTCTGGCGGGAAGATGCTTTGCAAGAAGAGGACCTTCTGGCGGCGGCCCGGACCCACTCCAACCCCCGCTTGGCTGCCCTGGCCCGCAAGATTGTCCCCCGCTATACCTGGTCCGACATCATCCTGCCGCTTGACCAACTGGAACTGTTGCACGAGCTTGTGGCTACCGTGCGGGGGCGGCCCCTGGTCTTGGATGAGTGGGGCGTTGGCCAGAAATTGGCCTCGAGTGCGGGGGTGACGGTGCTCTTTGCCGGGGATCCGGGTACCGGCAAAACGATGGCCGCCGAGGTCATTGCCGACGAGTTGGGCCTGGACCTGTACAAAATCGATCTCTCGACCGTGGTCAGCAAATACATTGGCGAAACGGAGAAAAACCTGGAGAAAATCTTCAACGAGGCGGCCAGCAGTAACGCTATCCTCTTCTTCGATGAAGCCGACGCCATCTTCGGCAAGCGCTCCGAAGTCAAGGATGCCCACGACCGCTACGCCAACATCGAGATTAGTTACCTGTTGCAGCGCATGGAGGCCTACGACGGGGTGACCATCCTGGCCACCAACCTGCGGGCCAACCTGGACGAAGCTTTCACCCGCCGCTTACAGTTCTCGGTCGACTTTCCTTTCCCCGAAGCAGATTACCGGCTGCGCATCTGGCAGACACTCTTCCCGCCGGATGTACCCCGCGACCCGGACCTCGACTTCAACCTGTTGGCCCGCCGCTTCAAGTTGGCCGGGGGTAATATTCGCAACATCATCGTCAGCGCGGCCTATCTGGCCGCCGCCGACGGCCAAAACGTGACCATGGATCACCTGCTCCACGGCACCCGGCGAGAGTTGCAGAAGATGGGCCGGTTGGTGGGGGAGGAGGATTTTCGTCGGTAGAAGGAGAAATCAAATGGATCAAAAAGCTAAGAAGACAAATGAGGCTTCTCGGGCAAAGAATTTAGTTTCCCGAACACAAAAAAATGATCCGGCTCAATTAATAAATTCACCGGTCGATCATATTCCATTTCTACAACACGTCTTCGGTAATAAGATGGTTCAACGACTGGTGCAGACTAACTTTAAATCTCGATTTGCTCAAGTCCAGGCCAAAAAATCAGTTCCCGAAGCACAAAAACATCTTTTGTCTCTGCAACACCTTCTTGGTAATAAAGCAGTTCAGAGGCAAGTCCTGCAAACCAAAAATGACCGGCCAAAGACCCCTGAGGAACAACTACGTGATGAACTAGATGACATCTTCGTGGATGAAGCTGCTTGTCTGAGATATATTGGCCAGCTGGACCCTGCTACGATGACCAGAGTTAAAAAAGACAAATGGATGCTGGGAAGGATGGCCAGAGCGTTCAACGCCAGGGAAATGATGGAAGCTATCCAACGCCTAATGCTGGAGTTGAAGTGGGCCATCTACTGGCTGGATCGGGCCGGTGAGGCGGATAACATTGGAAACAAAGGCTATGATACACTCATCTCAGCGGCCACAGCCGGAGACGTCGCCCGGCTCATTGGCTGGAAAGGGGCCCTTAACGTCGTAAAGGACAACTACGCGGGTAATCCGCTCACTATGTTCCCACCTCTGGTGGCAGATAATCCTATGCTGGTCCATGTCTTCGGCGCGTACAGACATTATATAAACTGGATTCTTGAATATCCGGGGGCACAACAGCTTTTGCGGTTCTTGGTGAAGCACAATCCCAGCGGGATGATTGACGCTCTGGATAAGAGCGGAAGATGGACTCCGTTTTTGAACAAGCTACCAAAGGGTATGGGGTTAATGCCCCCTGACAAGACGGCCCTTTTCACCCTCTTTAACAGCACAAAAGACGTAAACAAGCAAGTTAAACTGTTTGAGATTCGTTTCAATGTTGAGGCCAAAAGTGGCACCACCTGGCAACCTAAAGGTTTAAAACGAACGTGGGAGATGCTTAATATGCTGCCCGCCTCTGATGTGGAGGGGAATCCTAATCTTAAGAAAATCTACCGAGGGGGCAAGGGGGCGACAAAAGGTCTGGCCACTCAATGGGCCAGTGGGAAGGCCCATGTAGGATACTGGTATGAGGAGGCCAATCTAAAGCAAAAAGATGTTGGTGTCTATAGCGACCCTGCTGATATCATGTATAACATGAATATCTTTGACGGTGTCGTTATTCATGAAATTGGGCACACCGTGGATGGTTACGAAGGAAAATTTTCAAAAAAGTATTGCCCAACAGTGCCGGGTGGGGGTTGGAGATGGCATACAGCCCAAACAGCGGTCGATGCCATGATTGCCGCCTCTCCCTGGCCCAGCTCGAAGGCATGGACAAATGCCATCAAAGGCAAGGCCAGGCAAGCCTGTATCAACACCGCAACCAGCCATACAAAAGTTGAAACTGAAGCCAATGCCCTTGATAAAAAGGGGAATCTGTGGAATATGATCAAGAACCAACAGGTTGCTCAAGCTATTGAGCCGGCGTTTTCCACAGAGGCGCCGTGGATGAATCATGGTGCACAGAAAAAATTCGGTAACCGCTACTACCATGAAAGCGATCCTGGAGAGTGGTTTAGCTACCTTTCGGCCCGGTACGACGCTAAATTGAGCAAGTATCAGTTCAAAAATCCCGGAGACTGGTTCGCAGAGACCTACACCTGTTACTATATAACGGTTGATCCTAGCAATCCCCAATCGAAAGACGCGGGGAAAAATGTACCTGAACCGATCAAGACGTGGTTTAGACAAAACGTAGCCAGGACAACACCGCCCCCGGGTGCCAAAAAGGCCGGTCCTTAGCCAACGCCATTGACGATAGAGAAAGCTTGCAGTAAACGGGAGAAGAGGCGACAAATATGGCCGATGAGAGTATCACAGACGAAGACCAAATCTGTTTGCATCGATGGTTGGAGAAAACCTATGAGCCGACCGATCCCTCCCGTGGCCTATCTTTCGAGGCCTGGCAGTTTCAGGTACCAAATTGGCGCTTCTTTTTCGGATCGCTCGAGTCGCCTGATGTAGGATATGCTGTTGCTGTCCACGAGAGGCGAGCCCTGACCGGTGAAGCTGGCCTGGCGGAATTTGTCAAAGACAAGGATGTTTATAACCATCCTGACGCTCTCCCGCTTGATAAACTGGCCGGCATTGCCATGTTTTTTCTCAGCTTTTACGGTAAGGGAGATGCGATGCTGATCACGGATCCGGTCAAGCAGGGAGAGCCGTGGGCTGAAAAGCTCCGAAGATTGCTGCATGAACCGCGATTGACCACCGGGGATGATGGTCACGTGCTTCAATTTTGGTATCTGCAACGAATGTTAATCAGGATTACCTTGTATATCCGGCCCAACAACGAAATCAGCCACGACGAGAAGATGATCGTTGAACTGTTACCCCCTGAATAAAGGAGGTTCCAAAATGGATGCCTTATGGCAGCAAGCCGACGTAAACCAGGTCGATCAAGTGAGTTTGAGTTACGAGGAGGCAATCACATCCCCTTGCCAGGGGTGTCATGCATTGTGCTGCTGTTATCTGCCCTTACAAGTCCTACCGGCCCGCAACCTGATGGAAATAGATTATATTCGCTATCTGCTTGACTTCCCCTGTTTGGTGGCTGGTTTTAGCATGGGCGGGCAGTGGAGCATATATTATGTGATGCCCTGCCGTTATCTTGATCTGGATAATCGGCGCTGTAAAGTCCATGGGACTTCGGAACAGCCAAAGACTTGTGTGGCTTACAACGAGCATGACTGCTGGTACTATCGAGCTATCAGGGGAGAGGCCATTGGCTTCTTGCATTTCGACCGGCACCGGTTTGAGCAACTCTTACCACTAATTACTTTCGACAGGGATAGAAACATCACCTCCGTGCCAAGTTGGGATCAGATGGTTGACCTATATTCTAGCAATCCGATAGGGGCGAACCTGGATAAACTTCAAAAGGGCAGCGGCTTTGTTGTCCCTTCTCCCTTGGTCCCTAACAATGGCAACGATATACCGGTGAGGACTCTGACCGAGCTAATAATGGAAGACCCCTGCCAACAGTGCGCGGCACCTTGTTGCCGTTATCTCTTCTTCCCGCTCCCGGTGCCGAAGAGTTTTATGCAAATTGATTTCATTCAGTTTTGTCTGAACTTTCCAGGTATTGAGTGTGCTGTAGGCCCTATGTCATGGTGGCTACTACTTCGGGCAGATTGTGAATTTTTTGAGCCTGAGTCAAAACGTTGCAAACTCTATGGTAAACCTGAGAGACCTCTACACTGCATTCATTTGAATCAGTGGGATTGCGTCCAGTACAAGCAGTTACTTTATCCTGATTCTACTTCGCTTCTGAGGATGAACTTGGAGAGTTTCCAGGAAATGACCGAGCAGATCAAGTTTGACGACAACGGTTATATCACCCATCTACCGGATTTCCTACAGCAGTAAGGGGAGTAACGACAGATCTTGGCCGCTGAGATCGGGCAGATGCAAGGTAATCATCACCTGCAATAAGAATCAACGAGAATCAGCGTGTCTCTGCGTCATCTGCGTTCTATATGGAAGGCCGGGGGAAGTAGGAAGACTGAGAAGCTATGGCTAAACAAAACCGAAGGACAAAAGCTAAACCAAATAAATCAAAGCAGCCCCAGGTAAAACCCACCGCCATCCCCAGGCAACCCAAGGCCCAGGCTGCCCTGGTGGAGCTGTCGGATGAAAGTGATCGCACGCTCCAGGCCCAGGCTGACCGGCTGGGGGATGAACACCTGCCCACCGTTCAACGCCAGGAACTGGCGGCTCAAATTGGGCGGGAGCAGGGGAATCAGCACTTGCAGCAGGTCGTGGCCCTCCTCAAAGAGGATGAGGCTGACCAGCCCGGCGTAGAGGCCGGACAAACGGGAGAAGAAGGGACGGCTACGACGGTGGTACAGCGCCAGGCTACGGCCAACATCCAAGCCCTGGATGAGATGCTGAACAGATGGAACGTCCCCGAAGAGGATGTCATCAGTTTGCTGGGCCGGCTCACTACAACTGAGAAAAATACGGTCTTAACCGGGGGCTATAAACAGAAGATTGCCTCCGCCATGAATCTGGAAGAGATGGTGCGGGCGGTAACGAATCTGGATCCGCCGCTTCACACCAAGTTGGATTGGGTCAGGGCGGCCGTTTCTGCCTTGAGAACCGACTACTCGGATATCAGAACTTTGATTACGAACGCGCCCCAGGACCAGAAGAATGTCTTAAAGACGACCCCCTGGCGAGATTACTTTGTCGGGGTCTGCACCAACCGGACAATGGCCCAGGCCGTGGTTGATCTGGGCTTCGACCTGGCCACCAAGCTGGACTGGATGCTGACCGAAGGCACCAATTTTGAACTGATCGCCTCGGTCATTCGCACGACCCCTGAAGATCAGCTTTCGACCGTGGCTGAGAACAGGGAGCTCATGAATAGATTGCGTAGTGAACTGAGTGCCGACGATTACCAGACCGTGCGGGAAATGTTGACCCAGGGGTTACTCTGGCAGGGGACCACTGAGGAACAGACCGACACCGGCAACAGGTACCAGGCCTGGCTGCGGCATACCCGGGGCGAAATAACCATTTCCAAGGAGGTCAAGTTTATTGAAGAAGGTACTTTCAGGTCGGGAGGATTTGAGAGGCTAAAGCAGCGCCTCATTCAGGCGGTGACAGACTACTTGAGTCGCAAATATAAGGTAAAAATTGAGTCTTCCGCTGGTAGACAGGTAGGCGATGGGACGTACCCGATTGTGGTCCAGGTAACAGATAACGATTCGGCAGATTACCCGTTGAGGCTGCATGGGGGAGCGCATGGTCGCAGTGGCGTCAGGGAATCGGGCGGAGACATCTATGAACTCGGTCAAGCTACCGAAACATCGGTTCCTGATGTCGCTTTGGCTCACGAAAGTGCCCACATGATCCTGGGGGCCTCTGATGAATATGCTAATCCCAGGATTCCGGCCAGAACGCTTTACACAGACCACAGCCTGATGGGAAACTTTTACAACGAAGGTATGGGCCAGGCAGAAATTAAAGCCCGCCACTTCCAGTATCTGGTTGAGTATATTAGCCGGTATTTCCCTGATCGGACCATCTCCATCGTCAGGCTGGAGGAAGCGGGGGACTTTCCCGTACCGACAGGAGAGACACGCACGGCCTAATAAATAGCTTGTTATTATGAAACCCAAAATTTGGCTGGGGATACTCCTTATTTTGACCATCGGACATCTGGTCGTATTTCTCAGCGGATGTTCGTTATCAACAAACGATAAAGGGGGCCATTCAATGCAAAACAGTTTGCAGGCATATCTGGACAAGCAGATACCCGCCTCTGATTTTGCCATCCATTACCACATCGGCGATGATTTTAGCGGAGAGACGGACTTTCAGTTGCGAGGCGATGGCACTTACGAATTATGGTCTACCGTCACCCCAGGCCGCCAGCATCGAACCTACTCCGGCCAGGTGAGCCTGGCGCAAGTGGAGCAACTGGTGCAAGAATTACTGGCCGCCGAAGTCTGGCAAACTAAACACGTCCGTGATAAACCCGGGGAAGACGACCCGGAAGCATCGATTACGATTGAGGCTGATGGCCAGACGTTCCAGGTGGTCCTGTGGGTTTCAGAAATTCGTGACAGCCCGCCCTTTGCCAGGAGCCAACAGGCACTCCTGACCCTCGTCCATACCGTTTCGGGTGGAGAGGTTCTTGAGGGAGGGCAATAGTGATTGATCAATGATTTAAGGAGGTTTTGAGTTTTAGACGGGGATTTGGCAATCCCCTTGGAGCAAACAAAAACAATATATACGCTTATTAGGGGGGCAAACGATGGCTAAACACCATCAAGTAGTAGAGAGTAAGCAAAAACTGAAGAAACGAACCAAGGCCAAGTCGGTGGCTGCTGAACCAGTGCATGGCCAGACTGGGCCGGTCGGTCAGGTTGGACTGTCTCAGGAGCTAATCGGTACTGTTGACGGTGGTGCCATTCAGGCTCAAGCGGCTCGGCTGGGAGATACACGACTGCAAACTGCCCAACGTCAGGCTCTGGCGGCTCAAATTGGGCAGGTACAGGGTAATCATCAACTGGCTGCTATTCTATCTCCTCTGGGTGGGAATTTTAAAGTTGTCCAGCCCCAGGAGGTAGAACCCCTGCCTGCCGAAGGCAATCCGGTTGCCCCGCCTTTAGCGGGCACGTCGATACATCCGACGGTGCGGCAGGGATCAACGGGACCGGCCGTTGAAGAACTTCAGCAAAAACTTAACGCCGATGGGGCGACACCTGCTCTGGTCGTAGATGGGATCTTTGGTCCCCTGACCCGTGCCGCGACGGTTGCTTTCCAGCAAAAGTATGGCCTCAGTCCTGATGGTATTGCCGGACCAATCACCTGGGGCAAGATGGATGAGTTGGGGCTGGCCAGCACTGTAGGGCGAGTCGAACGAACCTGGGAAGAGGAGGTCGGGGGGCAAGTTTATGGGATGACCTCCCGCTATACATGGCGTATTACTCAGACTGAAATTCGCATCACCGTCAGGCTCCGCTTCACCGGGGTCCAGAATCCGGGGTTGGTCGCCTCTATGTTTGACACTATTCGCAATATCTGGAACCGTTTTAAGGTGGTCAATACGGTCACCGGTGAGAGTCTCAATATTGTCTTTGATCCCCAGTCGGTGAGCGGTGAGGCCGACAACGTGGTCCGGCTGCGCCCCGGAAATGGGCGTTCAGATGCGGCCAATTGGTACATCGGTGATCCCGACCTGGGGGAAACAGCCGCCCACGAGTTTGGCCATATGGTTGGCCTGGAAGATGAATATCAACGCACCCACCGGGACTATACCCGGCTGGTTGGCGAAGAGCCGGGCGAGGGTGAAACTGAAAATGAGGCCGATCCGGCCGATGTGGCCGAGGAGCTGCACGATGCCCTGCGGGTCGATCCGGTGGAGGATCGGGTAACCGAAGCCAATGATGTCATCAGTGATCACGGCCTGGTTCAAGGTGATTATGCCCAACAAGTGGCCACGGCTTATCAAACCGCCTACGGGATTAACATTGTCGACGACATTGTAGCCCGCATCCCGGATGAGGACGAGTGGAATATCGTGGATCCCTTCACTTACTCCAGCGGCTCAATAATGGGCATGGGCACGGACCACGAACATCCGGTTGAACCGCGCCACGTCAGAGAGTTTGTGGGCTATGTACAAGCAGCAAAGGGAGGAACATGGCAAGCAGAACCGATATAATGGTCCGTTACACGCGGACTGGGGGCCGCAAGCCCCCCCGTGACCGGGAACAATTTGAAATCAGAGCTGATGGTAGTTTTACGATGTGGCGGTCAATCGGTTCGGCCTCATATCCACCCTCACCGATTGGTCGTTTTGCCGGTCAGCTTGACTCGACCCTGCAGGCTGAACTTGAGCGCGAGGTGACGGCGGCTGCCAGCACTGGTAACCTCAAGATCACGCCTCCGCCTGGAGCGGCTATTGAGAAGATTGAAGTGGGGGATGTAAATGCTACTTTGGGCATCCACGATGAACCCGATGGAGCTTGGGGAGCTTTGGTAGAGCGTTTGCGAGAACTGCTCAATGATTTGACTAACTACCCTCAGTCGGCAATTGCTCTGGAGGTGCAACCAGGCGGTCACAGGGCCCATCTTGTCCACCGGGGAGAAGAAACACTACGTCTTGACCTTAGTCACTTAACGATCCGAGCTGTGTTGTGGCAAAGTTATCGAAAAGAAGCTGACTGGCGCTCGTCAGAGGGATATACCGAATCGCCCCCTGATTTTACAGCGAACCCGGGTTGGTCGCTAGAGTTACCCTTTAACCACGGCTTTGAGGTTGCTGAAGGCCATGCAGTAGTGGCCTATGTTACCTTGACCGCATTCGACGGGAAACGGCCTGTACCTGTTTCGCTGGAATCGCGTCGCTCGGATGATCGTTGAAGGCTTGGTCTTAGCAGAAGAACATTATAAAAATGGCCATACAAAGAAGATTCAGTCGAAAAAAACGAAGAAGACGAGGTACATCAGAAGAGGAAGAGCGGGTAAAGCCCCGTCCAACCAACTCGGCTGGAGATCGGTTAGGGGTTATGGCTTTGCAGCAGCAAGTGGGCAACCTGGCTGTGCAACGATTGCTGGCCCAGCGCCAGGCCGGGGAACAGCAAAACGTAACCAGGACCCCGGTTGATGTGGGCCGGGTCAAAATTGAGAAGCCCCGGATCGAATATTACGAGGTGACCGGGGGCAGCCTGCCCGAAGCCTGTAGCCAGGTTCTGCCGCCGGAGCAATGGTATCAATACGAGTACCGTTACACGCCCAAAGTGGAGAACGGGAAGGTAACCCGGGTCGACGTCATCGTGACGGTCACGGTGCAGTTACCCCGTTGGGTGGGGCCCGGTTGGGAGCATGCGCCTGATGCCGACAAGGTGGAATGGCTAGCGATGCTCCAGGCCCTGCATATTGACCCGGACGATAGCTACGACGATATTACCCGGTTGCCTCCCCAGTGGCTCCTGGGTCCAAACTGGGAGCAGGCTCCGGATGCAGTCAAGGGGACATGGCGGGCGATGCTGCAAGCCCTCCAGATCCAAGAGCAAGGTCCGGTCGAGATTGCCCGGCGCCATGCTATGGTCTTGCAACAACGGCTGCTCAACCAACCTGAAGCCCAGGTTCGGACTATTTTTGACCAGTTTATGAAAGATCTCAAGATTGAGCAAGAAGCCTACAGTCGCCAGACGGAATTCGGCCTGGAACAAAAAATCTCGCTGGACATTGAGATCATAGTACAATAAAATGGAGATTGGAGATTGGAGATTGGCAATTGGGGGTTGGAGTTGGTCGTTGGTCGGCTAAATCATTCACCAACCAACCAGCTACCCAACCAACTAACGAAAGGAGAAAATAAATGAGCCAAGAAAGAATGTTAGATGACAAGAAAGCAAAGGTACGTAAGCCAGACCCGGCGGCAAAAGAGACGGAAAAACAGCGGCCCAGCGGACCGAGTCCGGATGTAGCCGGAATGCTTAACCTGCAGCGCACCGTCGGCAACCAGGCCGTGCAGCGCATGCTGGCCCAGCGCAGTGGCGACGGCGCCTTTGAGCTGGACGATGATACGGCCAACCGCATCAACCAGGCCCGTAGCGGAGGGCAATCCCTGGATAGGGGGGTGCAGAAGCAGATGAGCGAGAGTATGGGGCACGACTTCAGCGGGGTGCGGGTGCATACCTCACCGGAGGCGGATGATCTCAACCAGCAGCTTAGTGCCAAGGCTTTCACCACCGGCCAGGATGTCTTTTTCAGACAGGGTGCTTATGACCCTGGCTCTGGCAGCGGCCGGGAGTTGATTGCCCACGAATTAACTCACGTGGTGCAGCAAAGCACAGGCCAGGTCAGCGGTGGAGGCAGCATGACGGTCCGGCCTGCCGGTGACGTTTATGAGCAGGAGGCGGATGCCATTGCCAAACAGGCGACCAATATGAGCAGCGAGACCGATCCCCAGACGCCGGCTGGTGGGGTCCAGCGCGTGGAGGTAGCCCCGGAAGAGGAAGAAGAAGCACTCCAGCAGAAGGCTATCCAGCGCCAGGAGGTAGCCCCGGAAGAGGAAGAAGAAGCACTCCAGCAGAAGGCTATCCAGCGCCGGGATGAAATTCCAGAGGAAGAAGCGTAATCAGTAATCAGCATCCCAGACCTGGCAGGTCTTCAATAGGCCAGAAACGTCAAGTCGCTCTAGCCGGACCACAGTCCGGCGATGTGTGGCGTGGACTGTGGTCCACACCGAGCAGCAATTTGTTTCTTAGCAGT